>JBNKCS010000001.1:0-27904 GCA_050287865.1 Rhodocyclaceae bacterium
GGCGCGTGCCTCAAGGATCTTGCCGAGCAGCACCAGGGTGATGACCGTGGCCGACGCCTCGAAGTACACGTGCTGGTGCAGGCCAAGCGCAGTCACGACGGTGCTGTAAACCCAGGCCATCGTCGTTCCGAGGGCCACCAGCACGTCCATGTTGCCGGAGCCACCCCGAATGGCGTTGAAACCGCCCACATAAAAGCGCCAGCCGATCCAGAACTGCACCGGCGTCGCCAAGGCAAATTGGAACCAGCGCGGCAGCACGTCGGCGTGCGCATCGGCGCCGCTGCCGAACATGAACAGCATCTGGCCGACCAGCGGCAAGGTCAGCGCCGCAGCTATCCAGAAGCGCTTGACCTCCGCGCGATAGGTTGCGAGCTTCCTCGCCTTTTCCTCGGCATGCGTATCAGCCGTCGATACGGAAGCAGTAAACCCGGTCTTGACGACGGTAGCCAGCAGTTTGTTGACGTCGACCAGTTCCGGGGAAAAGCGCACATGCGCACGCTCGGCGGCGAGGTTAACCGCCGCTTCGACACCCGGGAGCTTGTTGAGCTGCTTCTCGATACGTGCCGCGCAGGCAGCGCAAGTCATGCCGCCAACGGCGACTTCGACGGTCGCAGAACCGGATTCGGTGGTCATGCCTGTCCTTCCGGAATAATTACCTGAGTATTTTACTAGACTAGGCGGGGCGCGTCTGGTTCCATACCATGTCGGCAAATACCGCCGCATGGTAGAGGCCGTAGAGGCCAAAGCCCAGTACCAGCAGTCCGGCGAAGAGGCGTGCCGCCGGTGCTTGGGCGAAGCGCCTGAAGCGGCTGAACAGGAAGCCGGCCAGCAACAGGTTCGGCAGCGTTCCCAAGCCAAAAATCAGCATGGCCGATGCGCCGTGGATCGCCGAACCGGATACCAGCGCCGTGGCCAGCACGCTGTAGACCAGACCGCAAGGCAGCCAACCCCATAACATACCGAGCGGCAAGGCTTGCGTAACGCCGCGCACCGGCAAAAAGGCGATCGTGAGCGGCTGGATCCGCCGCCATATCGATTGGCCGGAACGCTCGGCAAACGCCAGGCTCCGCTGGAAACCCATTAGATAGAAGCCAAGGGCAACCAGCATCAGGTTGGCCAGGATGTAGAAACCGAGTTGGACCCAAGCGACGGGACCGAAAGCCATGCCCAAGCCGCCGATGGCGCCGACCAGGGCACCGGCCATCGTGTAGCTGAATATCCGGCCGAAGTTGTAGGCCAGGTGTATCGGCCAGGCGCGGCTGCCGGCGGCGTGCTGTGCCGACAATGCGCCGACAATGCCGCCGCACATGCCGACACAATGCGTGCCGCCCAATAGCCCGACCAGAAAGATCGCAGCGAGGCCCGCCTCGGACAACGGTTAGATGACCTTGGAGTAGCGCGCGCGCTCACGGTCGGCGCGCAGATAGCGATCGAACACCATCGCGATCGCCCTGACCAGCATCCGGCCCTTCGGCAGGACGGTGATCCAGCGGTCCTCGATTTGCAGAAGCCCGGCCTCCTCCATCGCCTTCAGATCGTCCAGTTCGGCGGCAAAGTACGTCTTGAAATCGATCAAGTGGGCGATTTCGATCGATTCCAGCGACAGCTCGAAGTGGCACATCAACGCCTGGATGATTGATCGGCGCAGCAGGTCGTCCGCAGTCAGTTCCAGCCCGCGCATTACAGGGAGGATGCCGCTATCGAGGCTGTCGTAGTACTCGTCGAGCGTGCGAAAATTCTGGCAATAGCTGGGGCCGACCTTGCTGATGGCGGAAACGCCGAACGCAAGTAGGTCAGCCTCGGCATGCGTCGAGTATCCCTGGAAATTCCGATGCAAACGTCCCTGCCGCTGCGCGACGGCAAGTTCGTCTTCCGGCTTGGCGAAATGGTCCATGCCGATGAAAACATAACCAGCATCGGTCAGGCGCCGGATCGACGTCTGCAAAATCTGCAGCTTGGCGTCCGCCGACGGGAGCTCGGCTTCGTTGATGCGCCGCTGCGGCTTGAAATGGCTCGGCAGATGCGCGTAGTTGTAGACCGACAGGCGATCCGGAGAAAGCTTGATGACTTCGTCCAGCGTGTGATTGAAGCTGATGACGTTTTGCTTGGGAAGTCCGTAGATGAGGTCGACCGACACGGACTTGAAACCGAACTCGCGTGCAGCATCCATCACCACGCGGGTTTCCTCAAGCGACTGCACGCGATTGACGGCGAGTTGCACCGACGACTCGAAATCCTGCACCCCGATGCTCATGCGGTTGAAGCCGAGTTCGGCCAGAAGCTTGACGTTCTCGCGATTGACCTTGCGGGGATCGACTTCGATCGAATACTCCCCATTCGGGAGCATCCGGAAATGTTTATTGATCAGCTCCATCAGTCGACGCATCTCGTCGTCGGACAGGAAGGTCGGGGTACCGCCGCCCCAATGAAGTTGAACTACGTCGTGACTTCCGTCCAGCGCTTCTGCCTGCATGGCCAGTTCTCGCCCCAAGTACTTGATGTACTTGGCAGAGCGACCATGGTCTTTGGTAATAATCTTGTTGCAGCCGCAGTAATAGCAGATCGTGTTGCAGAAAGGGATATGGACGTATAATGACAGCGCTCGTCCGATACCGCCGATCGTACGCCGCCCCAGCCATGAAACATAGGCTTTGGCATCAAATGCCTCCACGAATCGATCGGCTGTAGGGTAGGACGTATACCGCGGTCCATTGACGTCAAAGCGACGAATGAGCTGCGGATCGAAAACTAGCTCTTGAAAGTTACTCAACATCAGAAATAGGGATAGGTGCCGATGCGCGCAAGCGGCGAAGGCCAAAGATGCCGGAACCAGGACGAAGAGGCGTTGACGCAGATCAAAGGGCCTTCCGACCGCGGCAATAATCAAAACGTCATACCGCTGACGATTACCTCCCTCAAGGCGGCGTGCTCTCAGTGCAACCTCCGCGAGCTATGCCTGCCCTTTGGATTGTCCGAAAAGGAAATCCTGAAACTGGACAATCTGGTGGCCTCTCGCCGCCGTGTCAAGCGTAGCCAGCATCTGTACCGCGCAGGCGAGAGGTTCGAGGCAATCTACGCCATCAAGACGGGATTCTTCAAGACCGACGTTCTCCTGGAAGATGGCCGGGATCAGGTCACCGGCTTCCAGATGGCAGGTGAAATCCTCGGGATGGATGGCATTAGCGCTGAAAACCATACCTGTAACGCGGTTGCGCTCGAAGACAGCGAAGTGTGTGTCATCCCGTTTGCGCAACTGGAAGGCTTGTCCCGCGAGATCGAAGCGCTGCAGCACCACTTTCACAAGGTAATGAGCCGGGAAATCGTCCGCGACCACGGGGTGATGATGTTGCTCGGCACGATGCGCGCCGAAGAGCGCCTGGCGGCCTTTCTGCTCAACCTGTCGCAACGTTTCACCGCACGGGGCTATTCGCCGCAGGAGTTCCATCTGCGCATGACGCGCGAGGAAATCGGCTCCTATCTGGGGCTGAAGCTGGAAACGGTCAGTCGCGCGTTCTCCCGCTTCCAGGAGGAAGGTTTCATCAGCGTCCAGCAGAAACATATCCGCATCCTGGACATCGAACCCCTCAAGCAACTGCTTACCCATCCGCCCGCCTGATCGGCGTTACTCGGGCAAGGCGATCTTTCCTTCCTTGCTGAACTGGTAGTCGTGGAAGATGTGTTCTGCGCTGAGAAGCTCGTAGCTTCCGTCAGCCAGCCGACGCGTCGTGTCTTTCAGTCGATAGGTGTAATGCCCGCAGGTCCAGAGTTCGAAATTCCGCATGTGCGTGCATAGACAGGTCTTGTCCATGACCGAAACCTTTTTTACATCCGGATTTTTTGCGATTTCCCGGTTGTACGCATCGACGTAATCGCACCGACCGTTCGAATCCAGCAAGTATCCAAACGCCTCGCAGTTGGGCCGAATACCGTTGCCGATTGCCGGGCTGTTTCTGAGCATGCGCATCGGGTAGCCGGTCGGGGAAATTCCATTCACCTCGATATCGTCTTCGTTCGCCTTGAAATACTGCTGCTGTACATCCTCCGGCAAACCGCATTCGCGTGCAACCGTGAAACGGGTCGCCACTTGTACTGCAGCGGCGCCGTGCTCGAGGAATGCCGTAGCATCCGAGCCGGTGAAAATGCCGCCCGCAGGAATAAGCGGGATGGTCAGCCCCTCGGCCTTAAGCCACTCCGCAATTTCAGTAACAATGCTGGCAAGGTCGTACTTGACCCAGTCCATGCCGAATCCGAGATGCCCGCCCGCAAGCGGTCCCTCCACGACGACAAAATCAGGCAGACGATTCGAGCGCGCGCTCTTCCGCAGGAATAGCTGCAAAGCGCGTAGGGATGAAACGATGATGCCAATATGCGCGTGCCGGAATCGGGGGTGGTCTTCGATCAACGCAAACGACCCCAGATGAAGTCCCGCAGCAAGCGTGATGCCGTCAATTCCCGCATCCAGCGCCGCCCTGAGCCGAACGCGCAACGTTTCCTTCGGCGCGTTCATGGTCAGCTTTTCCATACAGTTAATGAAGATCAATCCCTCACCACGCTTCTCGTCCATGGTACGACCGACATGCAGACGAGTGGCTTCCTCCAGGTGACCCAGGTCGAACCGGATGCTGGACTTGTCGGTATTGGCGACGTTGTACTTGTGAAGCTTGAGCTTGTCCTTGACGAAACTCGTCTTGAATCGCCGATCGGAGACCGTCGGCACCATCGCGTCCGAGATGTGCCCTATGCCGCCGAGGCGCGCCGCCTCGAGAGCCAACTCGGCTGTCGATATATCGACGCCCATGCCACCAATCACGATCGGCACGAACTCCCGGCCTCCGAGTATCAGACGGAAATCATCGACGCAGGTCATTATCGTTGCTCCGCCCCCTCGCGGTATCTACCCGCTTCATAGGTAATCAAGCGGAAAATTTAATAGTGGTCATAATAGCCGATACCCGCAGACCCCGGTGCATCCTCCAAACCCGACGAACAAACGAGTCCGACACCTGCATCAGCAAATACCGGGAAGACCAAACCCCAATTTCCGACGATACCCAACCCCGACGCGACGCAACTGCCAGGACAAAAGTCGATCAGACCCCCCTGGGCAGACGGATATGTATATTCGGTTATGATCCCGCAGACTTGCTTAACATTTAGATTGACCTGCATCAACGGAGGATGCCTTCTCGTGAAGATAATGAAGGCGACTTCGCCCTAAAGGAGGTGGGTATGTTCAGGCATTTTCTGGTTCCTACCGATGGTTCTCAGTTGTCGCAAAAGGCCACTCGGAAAGCGGTTGATCTGGCGAAGGAAGTCGCGGCGAAAATCACCTTCTTTTTCGCCAAACCGGACTATCCGGTCGCCTTCTACGGAGAGGGTGCGCTGATAGATCCGACGACGCCGGAGAAATTTGCCGAGATAGCCGATCGGCAGGCGCAGGATATCCTCTCTCAAGCCGAAGCCATCGCTCATGAAGCAGGCGTCGATTGCTCGTCGTTTTCGGAGGTCAGCGATGTGCCCTATCAGGCAATTATCAAGGCATCGGAAGTTGCAGGATGCGACCTGATATTCATGGCCTCGCACGGCCGACGCGGCATCAGCGGGTTGTTGCTGGGATCGGAAACCCAGAAGGTGCTGACGCATTCGCAAACCCCCGTGCTGGTATATCGATAGCACCCTGAGTTATGCAAACCAAGGCGATCGACATCATCCTCGACGAGCACCGATCCCTGGCTGCGGTTCTGCATGGCCTTCGGCATCTGGTTCGGGAAATGCGAGAACGCGGCAAAGCCCCGGATTTCCGTTTACTCGGGGCAATGCTCTACTACCTCGATGCCTTTTCCGAGAAGCTGCACAATCCGAAGGAAAGCATGTACCTGTTTGCGCTGCTGCGAAAAAGAACCGGCGAGGCTGACGAGATCATCGAGCTGCTTGAGCGCCAGCATGCCGAAAGTGCCCAGCTCGGACGTGAACTGGAACACGCCCTGGCACGCTTGGAGGCTGGCATGCCCGACGGATTGCCCTCGTTCTCGGCTGCCGTGGATAAGCTGATGGACGAGGCATGGCCTCATATGGCCACTGAGGAAAAGGTCCTCATTCCGCTGGCTCGCAAGTACCTGCACGCGGAAGACTGGGCCGCGATCGCACAGGCGTTCGGGGAAAACGGCGACCCACGCTTCGGCAGCGAACCCGATCACGAGTTTCGCGATCTGTTCTCCCGAATAGTCAACCTCGCGCCTCCGCCGATTGGCGTAGGTCCGGATCGCTGAATCGGAACCGACCACCGGGCGTGTCGCGGACACACCCTGGTGGTCAGAAGATGCTACCTACTGCTTGGCGTTGCGCGCGTCTTCAGCCATGTGCTTCTTGGCGTATCCGTAGATATAGACGCCCATCACGAGGATGAAGGCTATCGTAAAGACGCTCAACAGGCCAATATCGGTTCCGAACAGTTCCTTGAGTGCTACCATGGTTCGCTCTCCCCTCTTGCGTTAAGAAAATCAACCGCCTTCCTTGCTTGGCGCGGCGCCACCGATCACGACGTCGCCCAAAGCCGGAAGCACAACATTACCCATTATCCGCCAAGATCGCGCGTCATCCTCCACCAATACAAGCCAGTGGCCCGACGCCGGCAACCTGAACTTGCCGACATAGCGGTCTCCACTGATGGTCAACGGAACCTGCTGATCCATGCCAGCCCGTGTCGGGTGCGACAATGTCAGCATAAGTGAAGAAGGCGGCGAAAACGACGCGTCGCTTAACGCACGCAGTCCAAGCGACACCCCGTCAGCTGTGAAATGAGCCCTGATCTCCAGACCCAGCGATGCGGCCAAACGGCTACGCGCCAAGGTCTTCTCTACAGCAAGCCCCTCTTTGTAATAGTCGTCAGTAACCAGGCCATCAGTCGAGTTTGTAGCTAGCCAAGCTGTAATGGCGCTGGCGACTATCACGATAATCGGGCCAGCCGCCAAAAACCATGGCCAACGCTGCTTGTACCACGGCTCTACGGTAGTGATTGAATTAGCGCTCATTTCGGTATCACGAAAATTGCTTTCTCATGGACGGCAACCTTTTTATCGATTGCCGATTTGACATCGAAGTAAATCGGATGGGAACCCGGCGCCTCCGCTTCGGCCGGAACACGCACCTGATACGTAATGTTCTTGTTACTTGCGGCGGAAAGATCGATGACCGGATTGCCGACCAGCGTGGCCCCCTTCAGACCTTCTACGCTAACCTGATACTCCTGATCCTTCTCCGATACGTTCATTACCCGCAAAAGGAACACATTTTCAATCATGCCGCCCTCGACTTCGCGCGCGAGGGTCATTCGGTCCCGAATAATATCAACGCGCAAGGAGGGCTTGGTCGCAAGCCCCCAAATCCACGCAACAGTGATAGCACCCAGTATTGCCAAGTAAACAAGGATGCGCGGACGAACAACGTGACCGAGAATATCCTTGAGCCCCCAGTGCTTGGCGAGTGCGTTTTCGGTCGAATAACGAATCAGCCCCCTCGGATACCCCATTTTGTCCATGACCTGGTCACAAACATCAATACAGGCAGCACAGCCAATGCACTCGTACTGAAGGCCATTGCGGATGTCAATCCCGGTAGGACAAACGGCGACGCACAAATCGCAGTCGATGCACTGCCCCAATCCCGCGGACTTCGGATCAACACCTTTTTTGCGGGGACCACGTGGCTCACCACGTTCCTCGTCGTAGGTAATCACCAATGTATCCGGATCGAACATGACACCCTGAAAACGCGCATAGGGGCACATGTACTTGCACACCTGCTCCCGAAGGTGGCCGGCAAACCCGTAGGTCATCGCCGAATACAGAATAATCCACGTCCACTCCCACGGACCGAAAGAAAGCGTAAGCGCCTCGCTCGCCAACTCCTTGATCGGAGTGAAATAGCCGACAAGCGTGAAACCCGTCCAAAGGGACAACAATATCCAGACAAGGTATTTGGCACCGCGCTTGGTCAGCTTGCTTGCATCCATCGGCGCCTTATCAAGGCGCATTCTGGCGTTACGATCGCCTTCGATTTTTTCCTCTATCCAGAGAAAAATTTCAGTGTAAACCGTTTGGGGGCAAGCGTATCCGCACCATAAACGGCCAGCAACCGCCGTAAACAAAAACAACGCATAGGCAGAAATGATGAGCAGAACGGCCAGATAGAAAACATCCTGCGGCCAGAACACCAGTCCGAACATATAGAACTTACGTTGGACTAGGTCAAACAGGACCGACTGGCGCCCGCTCCAGGATATCCAAGGAAGGCCGTAAAAAAGGACCTGGGTGAACCAGACCAAAGCCCACCGCCACGTGGCGAACGTACCGGTAACGGACTTGGGGTGAATCTTCTTGTGTGCTTGGTAGAGCGACTCGCCGACGGAAGTATCTTCCGGCGAAGCAACTGGGTCGGGGGATTTTGTGGTGGTCATTGTCTTTAGGGATTGAATAAGGAAAAGAAAAACGGCTACAAGTCTAACCGACCAGCGCGAACGCTCCCCCGTTACGCTCCCCGGTCAAACGCCGACAGGCAAAAAGCCACAACCCTGTCCTGCCGCTTATGCAGCCCTGGCCATAGATACTGCAGCCAAGCCCGCACTTCCTCCTCCACTGCCCCTCGACAACAGCCCGAAGACCATATGGTCATTCGGGCCGTCGTTTTCCGGAGCGATACTATTTCACTTACTGGCCTGCGCCTGACTCGGGTCTGACAAGCTGATCCGACGGAGCAGCGGAATCCGCGACCGCAGGTGCCGGCTTCACGCCACCGCCAAGCCCCCAGACATACGCGGTCAGGAGATGGACTTTCGCCTTACCGAGGAAATCTCCCCAAGCAGGCATGCGGTTGATATGCCCATTCGTCACACCATCGATCATGTCCGACTCCCGGCTTCCGTACAGCCAAACCTTATCGGTCAGGTTGGGATAGCCGGCATCCGGATTCCCTTTTGCGTCAGGGCCGTGACACGCAGCACAAGCCTGCGGATACAACTCGGCACCGCGCTGAGCACGGATGGAATCACTGGAGAGACCCGAAAGCGAACGAATATAGTTAACCACGTCCAGCACTTGCTCGGCATCCATATCAGGCTTGGTACCCTTGGGCGTCATGACGGCATTGCGGCCAGCCGTGATCGTCTCTTCAATCCTGCTCGGCGTACCACCCCACAGCCAGTCGTTGTCAGTCAAATTCGGGAAGCCCTTGGCGCCCTTGGCATCGGAACCGTGGCACTGTGCGCAGTAGGTCAGGAACAGGCGCTGACCCATTTCCTTCGCCTGGGGGTCCGCAGCGACGGTCATGATGTCTTGACTCAGGAACTTGTTGAAGATCGGCGCATACTTCTGATCGGCAACCTTCATTTCCTGATCATACTGGCCGCGCATAGTCCACCCGAGCTTGCCGTTGAACGTGCCCAAACCCGGGTACAGGGCGAGATAGACAAGCGCAAAAACCACCGTGATGTAGAACAGCCAGCGCCACCAGTTGGGAAGCGGATTGCTGTACTCGGCAAGGGTTTCGTCCCAAACGTGTCCCGTCGTCTGCCCGGGGTTATGTTTTACCCCGCCCTGCATCCAAAGGAACACCGCGCAGCCAATAAAGCTGACCAATGAAATAACGACGACGTACAAGCTCCAGAAGCTGCTTACGAAGTCGTTTGTTTGATTGAAATCCATGTTGATTTCCTTTTATCAATTTTCCGGTTGACCTGCACCTACCCCGCGCTTTACCTAGGCTCCCGGCAATTCGTCGTCATCCAGAGGCAGACGAGCTGCCTCATCGAACGACGATGCCTGCCGCGCGGAATAGGCCCACCAAACGATGCCGATGAAAGTCACGAATACCAGCACCGTAAAGAGAGAACGCAGGTCGTTGATATCCATCTGCAATTCCTACCGGGTTTGCGAGAGGGCGAGCCCCAAGCCCTGAAGGTAGGCAATCATGGCATCAAGCTCGGTCTTGCCTTCCAGCGCCTTAGGAGCGTCAGCAATCTCCTGATCGGTGTAAGGCACGCCAACGATGCGCAATGCAGCCATTTCAGCACCGATCGTGGGCTTCTTCAGCGGCCGATCGAGCCAATAGAAGGCCGGCATGTTGGACTCCGGCACGACATCGCGCGGATTGAGCAGGTGAACCCGATGCCACTGATCCGAATAACGACCGCCAACGCGCGCCAGATCCGGTCCGGTACGCTTGGAGCCCCACTGGAACGGATGGTCGTAGACATATTCCCCAGCCACGGAGTAATGGCCATAACGTTCCGTTTCAGAGCGGAACGGACGCACCATTTGGGAATGGCAGAGGTAACAGCCTTCTCGCTGGTAAATATCACGGCCAGCCAGACGCAAGGCGCTATACGGCTTGACCAGATCGTTCACCGGAGTTGTCGTCGACTTCTGGAAGAACAGAGGCACGATCTCAACCAGTCCGCCAACACTGACGAAGATCAAGATCAACAGGATCATCCAGAAATTGCTTCTTTCAATTTTCTCATGAGTCAGCATGGTATGTTGGCTCCCCTATTAAGCGTGTTGACCGGCGGGAACTGGAATCGGCGCATCATCCACCGCACGGCCCCCCGCGATCGTCTTGAACATGTTGTAAACCATCAGCAGCATGCCGACCAGGAAGATCGCGCCGCCGAGAGTACGAATGGCCCAGAACGGATAGGAAGCCTTCACCGACTCAACGAACGAGTAGGTCAGCGTACCGTCTGCGTTCGTAGCACGCCACATCAGGCCCTGCATGACGCCGGAAATCCACATCGACGCGATGTAAAGAACCGTGCCTAGCGTAGCGATCCAGAAGTGGACGTTGATCAGGCGGGTCGAGTACATCTCGGTCTTGCCGAACAAACGCGGGATCAGGTAGTACAGGCTGCCGATGGACACCATGCCGACCCAGCCCAGCGCACCGGAGTGCACGTGACCGACGGTCCAGTCAGTGTAGTGCGACAGCGCGTTGATCGTCTTGACAGACATCATCGGGCCTTCGAAGGTCGACATGCCATAGAAGGACAGCGAGGTGATCAGGAACTTCAGGATCGGGTCATCGCGCAGTTTGTGCCATGCACCAGACAGCGTCATGATGCCGTTGATCATGCCACCCCAGCTTGGAGCAAGCAGAACCAGAGACATGAGCATACCGAGCGACTGTGTCCAGTCAGGCAACGCCGTGTAGTGCAGGTGGTGCGGACCCGCCCACATGTAGGTAAAGATCAGCGCCCAGAAGTGAACCACGGACAAGCGATACGAATAGACCGGACGGCCAGCTTGCTTCGGCACGAAGTAGTACATCATGCCCAGGAACGCCGCAGTCAGGAAGAAGCCCACTGCGTTGTGGCCGTACCACCACTGCACCATCGCGTCCTGAACCCCGGCGTAAGCGGAGTAGGACTTCGGCGTCAGGATACCTGCCGCAAGCACTGGAATCTCGGCGCTGTTGAAGATGTGCAGCAGCGCAATCGAGATGATGAAGCTGGCGAAGAACCAGTTCGACACATAGATGTGCGGCGTCTTGCGCGTGCCGATCGTTCCGAAGAACACGATGGCGTAGCAGACCCAGATGACCGTGATCAGGATGTCGATCGGCCACTCGAGTTCGGCATACTCCTTACCCGTGGTAAACCCAAGCGGGAAAGACAATGCGGCCAGCACGATCACGAGCTGCCATCCCCAAAAGGTGAATGCCGCCAGCCCAGGAGCAAACAGCTTGGTATGGCAAGTACGCTGCACCGAGTAATACGAAGTCGCGAAGAGCGCACAACCGCCAAACGCAAAAATCACCGCGTTGGTGTGCAACGGACGCAGGCGCCCGAATGACAGCCATTCAAGGACATTTAGCTGCGGCCAGACGAGCTGCGCGGCAATGATGACGCCCACCAGCATTCCAACGACGCCCCAGATTACGGACATCACGGCAAACTGGCGCACGACTTTGTAGTTGTAAGTCGCTTGCGATTGCATGTGGATTCACCTCATGAAGAACAAGAAAATTTTTTGAACCTCCCCAGCGTCTGAACAGACTAATAACCACAGACGCCAGATCAGCCGCTGGCGCGGAGCATAACGGCAGCAGGGCGCGGCATTTTGACTCAGATCAAATTCGGCCTCTTAAGGCCTTGTTGATCGATGGATAAGAATTGCTTATTAGACGCACAAAAAAAGGGTGCGCCGCAGCGCACCCCCAACCCCAACAGAGAGACTTGCAAAACTGGCCGGACACCGCAAACCTGACGCGCTATCCGGCATTACCGGGGAAGGAGTATGGTTAATGTGTCAGGAAATTTATTGACTTGGATCAAACGCCCTGCACGTTACTTTATTCTGTCGTCTTGCATTGGCTTTGACGCAACGGAGCCATCGACAACCGACGGACTGTCGTCGTCCATGAGAATCCGATAGGCAGGCCCCTCCAGATCCTCGAACTGGCCGTGCCGTAACGACCACCAGAACACGGCCCCGATCACGAAAACCAGCACGACCGATACAGGAATCAACAAATAGAGAATATCCATGGCTATCTTTCAGGCTAACTTATTGTGACGCTTCTGCAGACGTAGTGCGTTCAGGACCACAAGCAGTGAGCTTGCCGACATTCCGATCCCGGCAAGCCAGGGCGTAACCCACCCGGACATTGCCAGCGGGATCGCCACAACGTTATAGAAGAACGCCCACACCAGATTTTGCCGAATCACCGCCATGGTACGCCGTGAAATCGCGACCCCGGTGGCCAAATGACGAAGGTCGTTCGAAAGCAGTACAACATCTCCCTGGCTCCGCGCCAGATCGGTGCCGCCACCCATTGCCACCGAGACGTGCGCCTGAGCGAGAACCGGCGCGTCATTCACGCCATCACCGACCATGGCCACGATCGCCCCGTCGGCCTGTAGTCGCTCGATGGCTTCGTGTTTGGCTTCCGGAGTTGCGCCGCCGGTCGCCGTAGCGATCCCAAGGTCGCCAGCAACCCTGGCGACCGTTTCGGGCGCATCGCCACTCAATGCGGACAGACTCAGCCCTTGTGCCCGCAATGCGCTCATCGCTTCGTCCGCGCCCGGCCGAGGGCGGTCGGACAGGCGAAATACCGCCAGCCAATCATCCGGGGTGCCGAGCGCGACGATGATGTCGCCAGCGATTTTCCATTCCCTGCAGCGGTCAGGCTGCTCTGCATTACTTGTTGCCCCCACGAACCCGAGGCTACCGAGGCGCACGGCTTTGCCTCGCCATTTTGCTTCGACACCCTGCCCAGTCACGGCCCGAATCGATGTCACATCGTCGGTTGGGGTGAGCGGAAGACTCTTTGCGGCCTCGCACAGCGCCCGACCAATGGGATGCTCCGAACCAAACTCCAGATCCGCCGCCAACCGCAAGGCCTGCTCCGACGACAGCGGGCCAAATACCAGCGCCTCAGTCAGTACAGGCCGTCCTTCGGTGAGAGTGCCGGTCTTGTCGAAAACAAAATGGGTCGCCCGGGCCAGGGTCTCGATCGCGTGGCCGCGGGTCACCAGGACGCCATTTCGCGACAGAGCACCAGTGGCGACGGTCAAGGCTGCCGGAGTCGCCAGAGACAACGCGCAGGGACAACTGACGACGAGTACGGCCACGAAAACCCACAACGCCTGGGACGGGTCATTCCACCACCACCAGGCACCGGTCGCCGTCGCCACGATCAGCAGCGCGCCAACAAACCGTCCCGCGATGCGGTCGGCGGTTTCGACTATCCGCGGCTTTTCCGCCGCAGCCCGCTCCATCAAACGCTGGATCGAGGCCAAACGCGTCGACTCGCCGACGCGATCGACCCGCAACGTCAGCGGGCTGCCGATGTTCAGGCTGCCGCCCACGACCTGATCACCAACCTGCTTCTCTACCGGGAGACTCTCGCCAGTCAACAGCGACTCGTCGGCGCTGCTTGCGCCTTCCACCACCGTCCCATCGGCAGGAATGACCTGTCCCGGCTCGACCAGCAGCATGTCCCCAGCGACCAGATTTTGTACCGCAACGCGCTCGACCTCTTCGCCGGGGTAGGTGACGTATCGAGACGCGAAGGCCGGCAACACGCGCGCCAACTCCTCGACTCCGCGGGTTGCCTTCTGCCTGGCCACCATTTCGAGAAAGCGGCCGCCGAGCAAAAAGAACACGAACATGGCGACCGAATCGAAATACACCTCACCGGACGCGGTCAGCGTCGCCCATACGCTCGCCAGGAAGGCGCTACCCACGCCGAGGGCGACCGGGACGTCCATCCCGACGCGACGCAGCTTAATATCCCGCCAAGCGTGCGAAAAGAACGGTGCCGCGGAGTAAAGAACGACCGGCAGCGTCAGCAGCAGACTCGCCCAGCGCATCAACTGCTCAATATCGGCGGTCATGGTGCCTTCGTCTGCCAAGTAGACGGGAACTGCATACATCATGACCTGCATCATGCCGAACCCGGCAACGAATAGCCGCCACAGCGCCGCCCTGCGTTCCTTCTGGGCCAGCAATTCGGATTTCGCCGCATCATATGGATGGGCGCGATAGCCTATCGCCGCCACGGCCTCGAGGATCTGCGACAGCTTGATCTGCCGCTCGTCCCAGCGCACCCGCGCCCGGCGCGTCGCATAGTTGATATCGACGGCGGTAACCCCTGGCTGCCGGGCGATATGCTGCTCGTTGAGCCAAACGCAGGCGGCGCAGGTGATTCCTTCCAGAATCAGGGCGGCCTCACGCTCATGCTCGCCGATCGGACGCACGAAGTTCTTCTGGACATCGGGATGGTCGAACAGGCCCAGTTCCTGCAGCGCCTGCGGCATCGCCTCGCGCGGGCTTTCCGGCATCGCGTCCCGATGGCGGTAATAGTCGATCAGGCCGCCGGCGACGATCGCCGAGGCCACCGCCTGGCAGCCGCCACAGCACATTTCCCGCTGCTTCCCATCGATTTCGACGAAGAAATCGCTCCCCGCAGGGATGGGCAGGCCGCAGTGGTAGCAGGGTTCGTTCAAGGCATCTTCCCGTTCATACCAGCCTAACGGGGCTGCATGCGGATTGCGCCGTCGAGACGGACGACCTCGCCATTGAGATAAGGATTCTCGACGATGTGAGCGACCAGCGAAGCAAACTCCTCCGGCTTACCCAGGCGTGAAGGGAACGGGACCATCTTGCCCAAGGCGTCCTGCACCTCAGCTGACATACCCAGCAACATTGGCGTCTCCATGATACCCGGCGCCACGGTCATCACCCGGATGCCAGAACGCGCCAATTCGCGCGCGATAGGCAAGGTCATGGCCACGATGCCGCCCTTCGACGCCGCATACGCCGCCTGACCCAACTGGCCTTCGAAGGCCGCGACCGAAGCGGTATTGACGATGACCCCGCGTTCGCCGTCGGCGTCCGGCGACGACTGACTTATCGCTGCGGCGGCCAGACGGATTACGTTGAATGTCCCGACCAGATTGATGTCGATGACGCGCTTGAACGCGTCGAGCGAGTGCACTCCCTCTTTGCCGAGCACCTTCTCACCATGCACGACACCCGCGCAATTGACCAGCCCGCGCAGATGGCCGAAGGCGGCAACAGTGGAATCGATCGCCGCATGAACCGACGTTTCGCTGGTAACGTCGGCTTCGACGAACCTCGCGCGGGACCCCAGTTCTTCCGCCAAAGCGTTGCCTGCCTTGGCGTTCAGATCCGCGATCGCCACGTGCGCGCCCCGCCTGGCCAACAGCCTTGCAGTTCCGGCCCCGAGGCCGGACGCGCCTCCGGTCACCAGAAAGACGCCGCCCTCGATCCGCATAACACCCCCGGAAGCAAAAAAGGCTTGCCAAGCAAGCCCTTACGATAAGACTGGTGCCGCTTGTCTGACTCGAACAGACGACCTACCGCTTACGAAGCGGTTGCTCTACCAACTGAGCTAAAGCGGCAACTCAAGGCGGCGCATTATAAACGCAGCGGCCGCAAGATGCGCACCGGCTGTGCTCCGCCCGCTAGTCGCCGACAACCCGCCGTTTGTCTGTCAAGGCTTGCCGACCGGATGTTGTGTTCCCTATCCTACCAATCCAGAAGGAGACCTCCGCCATGAACACGACTGTCCACTCCAGCAATCCGACCGCCGCAAGCCGATTCAAGTTATCCCGGATGGCAGGGTTTACGCTAATCGAGCTCATGGTCACCATTGTCATCGTGGGCATATTGGCCTCAATAGCGCTGCCGATGTACGGCGACTATGTGACACGAAGCAGAATATCCGATGCCACTGGGCTTCTTGCCAATAAGCGTGCTCGCATGGAACTGTTCTTCGACAATAACCACACGTATGCCGGTGCGCCCGAATGCTCCTCTGACACAACATCTTCCCAATCCTTCGACTTTGACTGCCAGGCAGCGGCAGCCAACAGCTACATCCTCCAAGCTGTCGGGAAAGGGCCCATGCTGGGATTCACCTTCACAATCGATGAGGCAAACGCGAAGGCCACGACATCTGCCCCTAGCGGATGGACAACCAACACCACTTGCTGGATCAAGGGAAGGGATGGGTCGTGCTGACTAAAGCACAAAAATGGAGAAGCGCTGGCTTCACCCTCATCGAGGTAGTGATCGCGATTGTGATCATGGTACTTGTGGCGGCCTTCAGCCTGCCTGCAATCATTCAGTGGATTCAAAGCACCCATATCCGTACTGCCGCAGAGGGTGTCAAGAGTGGCCTTCAATATGCACGTATGGAAGCCGTTCGTTCAAGCACACCCGTCGAATTTACGCTCCTCAATCCAGGAGCCACGGGTGGTACCGGCTGGCAAGTCACAGTTGTCCGCACGGGAGCGATCGTTCAAACGAAACCAAGCGGTGAAGGCTCCGCTTCTGCCATTCTCACACCGGCGCCCGCAGGAGCCACAACAGTCACTTTTTCTGGCCTGGGGCGCAGAGTGGCCAATGCCAGTGGGAGTTCCATGACCCAAATCGACATCACTAGCGGCGCACCATCAGGAACCGGGAGTCGCAACCTGCGCGTCACCATTTCTGCGGGAGGCGAAGTACGCATGTGCGACCCTATCATCAGTATCACGGGGGATCCTCGGTCATGCTGAACACTCGTCATCGCGCGCGCCAAAAGTCAGCCGTGGCGGCACGCCACCAGGGCGGCGTCGCACTGCTCGAGGCACTGATCGCCATCGTCATTTTCTCGCTCGGCATCCTCGGCCTGATCGGCTTGCAAGCCAATGCCACGAGATCGACCACGCAAGCCAAGTTTCGCGTGGACGCCGCACAGGTGGCGACGCAACGAATTGCGGCGACATGGCTGGACCAAGCGAACCTAGCCGGATACAACGAAGCCAACACGGACATTTCGGACATTCTGCCCTCCGGAACTCGCACCACCGTTATAGCAGGCAGCGTAGTGACCGTTACGGTCACTTGGGTCGCCCCTGGCGACACGGCCACCAACAGCTACCAAGCCATCGGCACGGTAAGCAAGAACCCCTGACAGGAAATCGGCCATGACCGGCATGCGCAAACACCTCGGCTTTTCCCTGATCGAAATCCTGGTCGGGTTGGTCATCGGCATGATTGCCACAGTGATCATCTTTCAGGTGTTCGCCGTATCCGAGCGACAAAAGCGCGCAACGACGGGCTCCGCTGACGCCCAAGGCAATGGCGCTATCGGGCTATTCATGATCGAGCGGGACGTCAGAATGGCCGGTTGGGGGCTGCAACAGGGAGCAGGCCAATTCGATACCTGCACCAACCTGTTTACCTTTGATGTTGGCACCGGCGCGCCGCTCCCCAACAACGGTGTCTCGCTGCTCACGACGGTCGCCATTACGGATGGCGGTAGTGGTCCCGACAGTATCGGCATCCAGTATTACGACGACCCGGCGAACGAGTCCCGCTTTTCCTCGACCGTGCTCAGCGGAGCCATGGCGACGGGGGCAACGACTTTAACGGTAGTCAACGCGCGCGGCTGTTGCGTCGAGGACGCGACGGGAAGCTGCATTGCGGGCGCCCCGCCCATGGCCGCCATCATCGGCGATGGCGCCAACTGCACATTGCTTTCGATCACCGCGGCAGACAAGGCGACCAATACGCTGACAGCCGATCCCGCCGCAGCCAATCAACTCTACAACCCGCCGACGGCCTACCAGACCACAAATGGCTGGCCCGCATACAACGCCGGTGAGGCCGACGTGCAGTGTTTCCCCCGACTGTACAACCTGAGTTACCAGATCAACGCAGAGAAGCTCGAGGTCACCGAGCCCAATCCGGCTACGCCAGGCACCACGCGTACCGTCGAAGTCGCCCCAGGCATCATCGATCTCCAAGCCGAGTACGGCATCGAGGACGCCACGGTGGCCCCGCCGATCCAATGGGTGCCCGCAACCGGTGCCTGGGCGAACCCCACCATCACCAATGTCCGGCGCATTAAGGCGATACGGGTCGCCATACTCGCGCGTAGCGGCGAATACGAAAAGCCCGAGGGCACAACGTGCGACGCAACGACCACCACCATGGCAGACAACTGGTCTTCCTGGGCAACATTCAATTACTCGGCTTATCCGGCCGATTGGCAGTGTTATCGCTACAAGGTGTTCGAGGCCGTAATACCGCTACGCAACGTCATATGGGCGAATCTGTAGGAAACCGTTATGGCACGCTTAAAGCTCCAACACATGAAGTATCCGACTTTCCGCCGCCAGAGTGGCCTGGCGCTAGTGGTCGCACTCATTGTACTGGTCGCCATGTCCCTGGCCGGCGTCGCCCTGATCCGCTCCGTCGACACCAACACAATGATCGCCAGCAATCTGGCGTTCCGGCAAAGCGCTCGAGAAGGTGCCGACGCCAGCGCCGAGACTGCGCTGACATGGCTGGTCGGCCAAGCAACAACAGCGCTGGAGAGCAATAACGCCAGCAACGGCTACTTTGCTACCCGCAATGGCATCGATCTCACTGGTAACGCGACTACCGCCGACACAGACAACGTCCAGTGGCAGGAAAACGATGGAACAACACTTGCGGGATCCGTGACGCCAGTATGCTTGAGCAAGGACGCGGCGGACAATGTAGTCTGCTATGTCGTCGAGCGCATGTGCGATCCCGGAACCAGCACACTCGATCCATCCACCTGTGACACCACGACCGGAGTCACAGGGGGCGGTGAAACAAGCGGGTTTACCGGCGGCTCAACCTATCACCCGGATCTCGACCCAACGGTCCACAGAGCCGGAATCTACCGCGTCACGATACGTGCATCCGGTCCGCGCAACAACGCGAGCTTCGTCCAGGTATTTCTTGCCGTATGAGTCCCAACCCGACTTTTCGTCCCGGCGCATCGCCGAAGGAGGACAACGTGAAAACCCAAAACCTTCCGCTCCGCTCCCTCCACCCGATACTGACCGTGGGCATCGTGTTGCTGATGATGACTCCGCTGGCAAGCTCGGCCGCCACCGACCTAGCCGACATGCCGCTGACCAACACCACGTCGGTCACCGTGCTGCCGAACATATTCTTCATTTTTGACAATTCCGGCAGTATGAGGAGCCGTTACATGCCGGATTACGTCGAAAACAGCTACTGCAAAAAAAATACGTCGCTGCAGAGTTGCGAAGAGGGCGACCCCCCCTACTACACCGCTGCCTTCAACGGCATCTATTACGACCCGACCATCGTCTATTCCCCACCCGTAGAAGCCTCGGGCACCACCAAAGCCGGACACAACGGGTGGCTGGCGTCGAGCGGTACCTTTACGAACGTCCCGGTCGACGGATACGGCGTTCTCAGCACCAGCACCCGGAACCTGACCACCCAATATCCAGAACGTGTATGGTGTCTCCGAACCGGGTGGCCCAGTTATTCCCTCTATGATTGCCAAAGCGCACTGGACGGCAGCAATAACTACATCTATCCAGACGCCTCTCATCAATACGTCAACACAATCTACGGGGCGCCGTTCTACTACACGGCAACCGTCGAGTGGTGCAGTTCCTCCGGAAGCCCCTGGGGCACCGGAACCTGCCAGTCCCGGAAGACCAGCACGTACCGGTACGTCAAGTACTCGAACTGGACGCGGGTCGACATCAAGCCGACGACGGTCTTCCCGGCCAAGGCCGCGACACGAACCGACTGTGCCGGCACCACCTGCACGTACGCCGAGGAAATGGCGAACTTCGCCAACTGGTACGCGTGGTACGCCACCCGCCAGCAGATGATGAAGACCGCCATGAGCCTGGCATTCAAGGATGTGCGCGGCACGCCCGACGACGGCGACCCGCTGGACAAGAATTACTTTCACGCCCGGGTGGGCTTCACCACCATCAGCGATAGCGGAACCACCGATGGCGGTGGCTACCTTGCAATCAATAATTTCGACAGTACCCAGAAGGGGACGTTTTATGACCGTCTTTTTGGTGCCAATGGTAACAGCTACACGCCCTTGCGCGGGGCACTGAGCAAGGCCGGTCGTCTCTATGCCGGCGTGATCGGCGCCGATCCGATGCAGTACTCCTGCCAGCGAAACTACACGATCCTGTCAACCGATGGCTACTGGAACTCAAATACGGAGCAATGCCAGACGTGTTCAAACCAATGTGGTTGGCGCTGGGTACCGGGCTCGGGGTGGACCTATAGCTGTGAAGTAGTATGTTCGAACACATCTTGTTCGGATGCAGGCGGAACTGGCACACCGGTCTATTCCGCCGCCAAAATCGATGGCTCCAGCTGGATCGGCGACATGGACGGGGCCAGTTCCAAAGCCAACTGCACATCCGCCTCGGTCGTTCCGGTCTGTAACGATTCCGGCACATGCACGGTAGACGGAACGAACACCCCAGCCACTCTGCCCGCGTGCGAAACAAAACAAAAGGGCAACACCCTGGCGGATATCGCCTACTACTACTATCACACTGACTTGCGGCCGGAAGCAGCGGATGGTTCCTGTGTGCGCAACTTCTGCAAGGACAACGTGGCCAGCAGCGGCGGCGACAACAAAGTCGACGACGTGGCCGACTGGCAGCATATGACCACGTTTACCGTCGGCCTCGGCGTCGACGGGACGCTCGCCTACCAGGACGGTTACAAGACTAGTACCACCGGCGACTACGCCGACATCAGAAGCACGACCTCGTCATTGACCTGGCCGGATCCAATTGCCAACTCGGGAGACGAGCGGATCGACGACCTGTGGCACACCGCCGTCAACGGGCGTGGCACCTACTTCCGGGCCGACACTCCACGCAGCCTGACCAAGGGCCTGGAAAAGGCGCTGTCGGAAATGAACATCGAGCAGGGGGCCGGCGCTTCGGCTGCGGCAAGCAACCTGCAACTGACGGCCGGCGACAACTATGTCTATCAGGCCAGCTACCGGACAGTCAAGTGGGATGGCGACATCAAGGCCTACAGCATCGACGGAAGCACTGGCGACGTAAGTTCGACCGGGAACTGGGCGGCTCAGCCGCTGCTGAACAACCTGATCGCCGGCACCTGCGGCGATACGGACTCCCGCACGATCTACACCGGCGCGACAACGCTCAAACCCTTCACCTGGGCCGATCTTAGCGCAACGGAACAGGGATACTTTGATAACAGCCTTCTTTCCCAATACGCGGATTGGTCGGTAGCTGACCAGACTGCTGCGACCGGGTCGATGCTGCTTGGCTTCCTGCGCGGCCACAACCGCTATGAAGACCAGGACCGCGATGCGACATGGCAAACTTCATGTCCCACCTATCGCCGCTTGTACCGAGACCGCGACAACGTGCTCGGCGATTTCATCCATTCGCAACCGATCTATGTCGGCCAGCCTCAATTCAACTATACGGATGCCGGCTACTCGGCATTCAAGGCCGCCGTCCGCTCTCCCAGACTCTACGCGCAGGCCAATGACGGAATGCTGCACGCCTTCAGCGGAGCAAGCGGAACCGAACAATGGGCCTATATTCCGCCCATCGTAATGAAGAACCTCTACCACCTCGCCGACGCCAAGTACGCGACAACCCATCGCTATTACCTGGATGGTTTTTTGTCGACCGGCGATTTCCTCGATAGCGGCAGTTGGAAGACCATGTTGATCGGGTCGCTCGGCAAAGGCGGACGCGGTATCTATGCACTCGACGTTTCCGGCACCACCTCAGGATATCCGAAGGTGTTATGGAACTTCACTGCCGACGACGAACCCAACCTAGGCCTTACCTATGGACTGCCAATAACCACTAAGCGAGCCAGCGACGGAGAATGGGTGGTTCTGGTGCCGTCTGGCCACAACAACGTGCCGAATGTGCCGACCGCCGGCGACTATCCGACCTCGGATGGCGTGGGCCGGCTATTCGTCCTGAAAGCTTCGGACGGTACACTGCTCGACACGATCAGCACCGGCGAGGGTACGGTTGACAACCCCAGCGGACTCGCCAGCATTAACAACTACGTTGAAAACTCAAACGTCGATAACACCACGCATCGGGCATATGGCGGCGATCTGCTCGGCAATCTCTGGGGCTTCGACCTTGACACGGGCACGCACTACAAGATCGCCGATCTCGGCCAGCCGATCATGAGCGCGCCTGCCATCAGCACCATCAACGGAAACACGGTCCTGTTCTTCGGCACCGGACGCTATCTCGGACAGTCCGATCTGGAGAACGTGGGGCAGCAGAGCATATTCGCCATCAAGGACGGCGGCCCAACCGCCGCCACGGTCACCAAGGCCGGTCTCGTGCAGCAAACCATGTCGGGGTCGAGAACCCTGACGAACCACTCGGTCGACTGGAACACCAAGGCGGGCTGGTATGTCGATCTGCCCTCCGGCGAATTGGTCAACCTCAAGGCCCAGGTGTATGGAGGCGTATTGGTGATCGCGACCGTAGCGCCGTCAGCCACGGCTTGCGAACCCGGCGGTGCGGGATATCTGTATCAACTCAATTACCGCACGGGCTCGGCGGTCGACAACAAGACTGATACGATAGCCGGCACCTACTACTCTTCGCCACTCGTCGGCTTCTCGCTCATCAGAACCGTCCGCGACGATAGCGGCGACGGCACCGTCAAGGTACTGGGCACAACCGCCGACGGCAAGATCGACTCGAGCACCACCGTTACACCTCCCTCCGATGAAGGCGGCGGCGGAAAGCGCATCATGTGGCGCGAACTGGTCAATTGATCCTGCGCTGGTAACAAAAAGCCGCACCCGATCGGGTGCGGCTTTTTTGCGTCATGCGACTGCCCCAGGCACTGACAATCTCCGTCACGGTACACACCGGCATGTTTGCCCTGCCGGTGGGCCGCTTTTTCCACGACGCCTCTTCGGGAACGCGCGGTACAGCACAACTGCGGGCGGAACTGGGGGGCACGCCCCGGACGACGTCCGCGGGTAACATTGCCCCCACATCAGCCGCCTCCGCACACGAGCTGGACGGCAAACCGAAAGTGGAGCAAGGTCGGCGACCCGACAACGAAACAATCAGCCCGGCCGGCGAGGAGGCGGGGGGATTCGGGTTCCCCGTCCCGTACTATTTTTCCGCCAGCGAGGTCAGCGAGCGTGCGAAACCGGTGCAGGAAATCGACCTCGATCCGCCGGAGTCGCAGGCACTGCCGGAAGCCGGCAATTTGCTGCTGACGCTTTGGATCAACGAAAGCGGCACGGTGGACCGGATAGACGTCGACTCTTCCGGAGTAACCGAACCGATAGCAAAGGCGATCACTGAACAGTTCCGGCGGGCGACGTTCACGCCGGCGCGACTCGACGGCGAGGCGGTGAAGAGCAGGATGAAGATCGAGGTCGTCGTCAGGCCGCCCGTCGCGTACGACGCAACGCCGCCCCAGCCCCAGCCGGCTACTAGTCCAGCTTCGGCAACGGGAAACTGATGCGCTCCGGTTCCCCTTCCTGCGCGATCACTTTGCCCGCACCCATTTCCCGCAGTCGGCGGATTACCCGCTCGACCAATATCTCGGGCGCCGAGGCGCCCGCCGTCAGACCGATGCTTCGTTTGTCGGCAAGCCACTCGGCGCGGATTTCGTCCGGTCCGTCGATGAGATGCGCGGCACAGCCCATGCCGGCCGCGACCTCGCGCAACCGATTCGAGTTGGAGCTGCTCGGCGAACCGACGACGATCACGACATCGCACGACTCGGCCAGCTTGCGCACGGCGTCCTGGCGGTTCTGGGTCGCGTAGCAGATATCGTCCTTCTTCGGCCCGACGATGGCGGGAAAGCGTTCGCGCAGGGCGCCGACGATGGCGGCGGCGTCATCGACCGAGAGCGTGGTCTGGGTAACGTAGGCGACGCGCTCGGGATCGGCAAAAGTCAGCCGTGGCACATCGCCGACCCTCTCGACCAGATGCATGCCGTCGCCGCTCTGGCCCATGGTGCCTTCGACTTCCGGGTGGCCCTTGTGGCCGATCATCACCACTTCGCGGCCCTGGACGCGCTGGCGGGCGACTTCGAGGTGTACCTTGGTGACCAGCGGGCAGGTGGCATCGAAGACGCGCAGCTTCCTTAGCGCAGCTTCCGCCTGCACGGCTTTCGAGACGCCATGGGCGCTGAAGACCACCGTCGCGCCATCGGGCACGTCGTCGAGTTCGTCGACAAAAACCGCACCCTTGGCGCGCAGGTCGTCGACGACGTATTTGTTGTGCACGACTTCGTGGCGAACGTAGATCGGCGCGCCGAATAGTTCGAGCGCCTTTTCGACGATGGCGATGGCACGTTCGACGCCGGCGCAGAAGCCGCGCGGATTGGCAAGCAGGATGTCCATCAGAGTATCCCCACGATCTCGACTTCGAAGCGCACGTCGCGCCCGGCCAGCGGATGATTGAAATCGATCAGCGCCGAATCCGCGTCCAGCTCGCGCACGACGCCGGTGATTTGCATGCCGTCCGGCCCGGAGAATTCGATCATGTTGAGAGGCTCGATGGCCTCGTCCGGCAGATCGCTCCGGGAGAAACGCTGTACCAGGTCCGGACTGTGCGGCCCGAAGGCCTGTTCGGATTCGAGCAGGAAGGTCTGGCGCTCGCCGACGACCATGCCTTCGAGGCAGGCTTCCAGCATCGGCGCCAGTTCGCCGCTGCCCAGTTGCAGCGTTGCCGGCGTGCCGTCGAAAGTGCTGACCAGCGCGACGTCGTCGCCGGTCGCCAGCCGGTAATGCAGCGTGACGAGGCTGTCAGTCTTCACTCTTTCGGTCATGGCCGCCTCCTCTGCCGAACAGTTCATACCAGATCATCAGGGCGACACCGATGGTGATGCAGGAATCGGCGACGTTGAAGGCCGGAAAGTAATACTCGTTCCAGTGAAAATGCAGAAAGTCGGTGACCGCACCGATGCGGATGCGGTCGATGACGTTGCCGACCGCGCCGCCGAGGATCAGCGTCAACGCCGAAGCCATCAGCAGCTCGCCCGCATGCCGGCGCAACAACGTCAGCAGCCATGCGGAAATCGCCACCGCCAGCACGACGAAGAACCAGCGCTGCCAGCCGCCGGCATCGGCGAGAAAGCTGAACGAGGCGCCGGTATTGAACAGTAGCACCAGGTTGAAGAACGGCGTCACCACCATGCTCTCGCCGGGCTGGAACACCGCCAGCACCCAGGCCTTGGTCGCCTGGTCGAGCGCGACAACGCCGCCGGCCAGCGCCAGCCAGTGGGCCAGACGAAAAGTCAGCCGTGGCGACACGCCACCACTAGGCGAATTCACGGGCCTCGCCGGCACCGAACAGGTTCTCGGCGCAACGGCCGCAGAGGTCGGGGTGATCGGCAGCGTGCGCGTGGTTGCCGACGTCGGCGCGCCAGTGCCAGCAGCGCGTGCACTTCTTGTGCGCGCTCGGCGTGGCGATGATCGCCTCGGCACCGGCATCGGTCGCCTTCACCAGCGTCGTCTTGGAGCAGATCAGCACAAAGCGCAGGTCGTCCTCAAGACTCGCCAGCAGTTCGTACTTGGCGCCGCTGGCGCGGATCTCGACTTCGGCTTGCAGCGACGAGCCGATCTTGCCTTCGGTACGGACTTCTTCCAGCACCTTGACCACATCGGCGCGGACCTCGCGGATCGACTGCCAGCGCGCCATCAATTCGACTTCACCGGACTGTCCGGGCAACTCGTTCCAGGTCGTCGTCATCACCGTATCGCCTTCGCCGACGATGGCCCAGATTTCCTCCGCGGTGAAAGAGAGGATCGGCGCCATCAGCCGCACCAATGTCTGCACGATGTGCCACAGCGCGCTTTGCGCGGCGCGCCGCGAACGCAAGTCGGTCGCCGAGGTGTAGAGGCGGTCCTTGAGAATATCGACGTAGAAGGCGCCAAGGTCCTGGCCGCAGAAGTTCTGCAAGCCCTGGACGATCTTGTGGAACTCGTAGCGTTCGTAATCGGCGATGCACTGCGCTTGCAGCGCGCGAGTCATCGCCAGCGCGTAGCGGTCGATCTCCAGCCATTGTTCGACCGGCAGCATGTCCTTCGCCGGATCGAAGTCGGCGGTATTGGCGAGCAGGAACTTGAGCGTGTTGCGCAGGCGGCGGTAGGTCTCGACCACGCGATCGAGAATCTCCTTCGAGATCGACAGTTCGCCGGAGTAGTCGGTCGACGCCAGCCACAAACGCAGCACCTCGATGCCGAGGCGATTGCCCACTTCCTGCGGCTCGATGCCATTGCCCAGCGACTTGCTCATCTTGCGGCCCTGCGCGTCGACCGTGAAGCCGTGGGTGAGCAGCGCCTTGTAGGGCGCGCGGCCGTCGATGGTGCAGCCAGTGAGCAGGCTGGAATGGAACCAGCCGCGATGCTGGTCGGAGCCTTCGAGATACAGGTCGGCAGGATAAGCCAGGTCGGCGGCATGCGAACCGCGCATCACCGACCAGTGCGTCGTGCCCGAATCGAACCAGACGTCGAGCGTGTCGCTCATCTTGCGATAGCGGTCGGCTTCGTCGCCGAGCAGTTCCTTCGCGTCGAGCGCGAACCAGGCCTCGATGCCGCCCTGCTCCACTCGCTTGGCGACTTCCTCGATCAGTTCCGGCGTACGCGGATGCGGCTCGCCGCTTTCCTTGTCGAGGAAAAACGGGATGGGCACGCCCCAGTTGCGCTGGCGCGAGACGCACCAGTCCGGGCGATTGGCGATCATGGCGTTGAGCCGCGCCTTGCCCCAGCTCGGGTAGAACTGCGTGTCCTCGATGGCCTGCAGTGCCGTATCGCGAAGGCTGACTTTTTGTTCGCCGTCCATGCGCACGAACCACTGCGTCGTCGCGCGGAAGATGATCGGTGTCTTGTGCCGCCAGCAATGCGGGTAGCTGTGCGTAAGCTTCGTGTGCAACAGCAACACGCCTTTCAACGCCAGCGTCTCGATGACTTTCGGGTTCGCCTCCCAAACGTTCATGCCGGCAAAAAGCGGTGTCGAGGCGACGAACTTGCCGTCGTCACCGACCGGATTGTCGATCGGCAGGCCGTAACGGCTACCGACGTAGTAGTCGTCCACGCCGTGTGCAGGCGCGGTATGGACCAGACCGGTACCCGCCTCCAGCGTCACATGGTTGCCGAGGATCATCGGCACCTGGCGTTCCATGAATGGGTGATTCAGCTTCAACCCTTCCAGTTTCGCGCCAGTCGCCGAAGCAATCGCCTTACCGTGCAATCCATAGCGCGCCAGCGAAGGCTCGACCAAATCGCGCGTCAGGATCAGCAGGCCCTTCTCGGTCTCGACGAGATCGTAGACGAAGTCCGGATGCGCACACACTGCCTCGTTGGCCGGCAGCGTCCAGGGCGTCGTGGTCCAGATCACCGCGTAGGCAGGGTGCTTGATACCGACGCCAAAGATCTCGCGCAGCTTGTCGGTATCGGCGACCGGGAAGCCGACGTCGATGGCATCCGAACTCTTGTCCTCGTATTCCACTTCTGCCTCGGCCAGCGCCGAACCGCAATCAAGGCACCAGTTCACCGGCTTCAGGCCGCGATA
>JBNKCS010000001.1:28389-59229 GCA_050287865.1 Rhodocyclaceae bacterium
GCGTATCGGGCATGTTGAGGGTGGATTTGTAGTCAGCCATTTTGCTTGCCTGAAAAATAGTCCTTGGTTGCCGCCACGTCGCGTGCAATTTGCTCCGACAGCGCTTCGAGGGACTCGAATTTCGCCTCGTCGCGCAACTTGTGCAGGAAATGTACAGTCACGTGCTCACCATAGATCGGACGATCGAAGTCGAGCAGATGCACTTCGAGAACCGGTTTGAGCGCGTCGCCCAGCGTCGGCCGCACGCCGAGGCTGGCCGCGCCGGGAAGATGGCGCTTGTCGACGCCGCTCACCGTCACAGTGAATATTCCGGTCAGTGCGATGCGCTTGCGC
This sequence comes from Rhodocyclaceae bacterium, assembly GCA_050287865.1. Taxonomy (GTDB): domain Bacteria; phylum Pseudomonadota; class Gammaproteobacteria; order Burkholderiales; family Rhodocyclaceae; genus Fen-999. The sequence continues at coordinate 28,723 of JBNKCS010000001.1, forward strand.
TTCAACTGAATGTTCGCCGTCGGGAAACCGATGCGGCGGCCGATCTTTTCGCCATGCACGACGCGGCCGGAGATGTTGTAGGGGCGGCCCAGCAGGCGCGCCGCGTGCTCGAGGTCGCCGACCGCCAGTGCCTCGCGCACGGCGGAACTCGATACCCGCTCGCCATCGATATCAATGGTGTGCATGGCCTCGACGCCGAAGTTGTGTTCGATCCCGGCCTGCTGGAGCATGGCGAAGTCGCCACCGCGGCCTCTGCCGAAGCGAAAATCGTCGCCGATGATCAGGTGCTTGACCGCCAGTCCGCGCACCAGCACCTTCTCGATGAACTCCCCGGCCGTCAGCGTGGCCAGCTTGCGGCTGAAGTGCAACACGTAGGCGCGCTCGACGCCGCAGCATTCCAGCAGGTCGAGCTTCTCGCGCAGGCTGGTCAGGCGGGCCGGCGCCTGCTCGGGCGTGAACAGCTCGCGAGGATGAGGCTCGAACGTCATCACCGACGCCGGCAAACTGAGTTCGCGCGCCTTTGCCGTCAGCCGGTCCAGCAACGCGCGATGGCCCAGATGCAGGCCATCGAAGTTGCCGATAGCCAGCACGGTGGGTGACGTCGCCCGCTCGGGAATTGTGCGAAAAACCAGCATCGCCTTCGGAATTCAGGAAAAGGGGCTGATTATATCAAGCGTTGCCGGGCGGCCCCTCGCCGCACGGGGCTGATATTCGGTCCTTTGCCCGGAGCGGCGGGAACGGACGGTGCTACGTCAGGACGTAAATTTCCGCATGCCCCCGATCAGGGCAATCGGCGGCAAGTCACCCAACACGTCGGAAGGAAGCTTGCGCACATCGAAGAAATCGTTGCGCACCCGCAGGTGCATCTGGCGAAGCGACTCGATGATTTCGGCGATGCGCACGCCCTTGGGACAACGCGAGTTGCACGTCAGGCAGGAAACGCACATCCAGATGGACTCCGACGCCAACAAGTCTTTCTTGAGCCCGAGCTGGACGTAGCGAATCATCTGATTCGGCGGAATGTCCATGTGCTTGGCCATGGGGCAGCCCGCCGAACACTTGCCGCACTGGTAGCAGGCCAGCAAATTCTGCCCGGACAGGGCTTCGATCTTGTCGATGAAAGCCCGCGCCTCGGACTCGCGCGACATCTGGGTAGTCATAGGTGGGTCTTCCGTTCGCCCGGAGAGAAGCGGCTGCGCAGCATCGAGTGACGCGCGGGAATATTGCCCAGCCGCGCCATCTGCTGGATTTTGACGTCTTCAGGCGTATAGGAAGGCAGGATCAGCGGCGAGACGAGATCGGTATCGATACCTTCGCGGATCAGTTCTTCCGCATGCGCCGTCACATGGTTGACGTTGAGCTTGCCCAGGGTCACCGACTTGGCGTATTCGCTGGCGTACTGGCCGGCACGCCGGCCGAAGACGTTGTAGTCGAGCACCGAGTTACCCATCAGGCGGTTGCGGCCATGTACGCCGCCGGAAGCCTCGCCGGCAACATACAGGCCCGGGATGCTGGTCTCGCAGCGTTCGTTGATGGCGATACCGCCGTTCTGGTAATGCAACGACGGGTAGATCAGCATCGGCTGCTTGGCGATGTCGATACCGAAACGGTCGAACTGCCGGCAGATGCCGGGAAACTGATGGCGCGTGTAGCCGGCGCCATGGATCAGGTCGATGATGGGCGAATCCAGCCAGACGCCCATGCGACCGGCAAAGGTGTCGATACCCATGTTCCGGTCCGAACTGCACTCGCGGATGATGGCGGCGCTTTCGATGTCGCGCGGCTCGCGCGGGAAGACGAACAGCTCACCGTCCTTGTTCAGTGGCTGGCCTCCCGCACCGCGAATCTTCTCGGTGACGAGGAAGCCCGCGATCTGTTCCGGGAACACGGCCCCGGTCGGGTGGTACTGCACCGAATCCATGAAGGCCAGCTTGGCGCCGGCACGATAGGCCATGACCAGGCCGTCGCCGGTGGCGCCGTAGTGATTGGTGGTGGCAAAGCCGCGGATGTGCAGCCGGCCGTAACCGCCCGTGGTAATGATGACGGACTTGGCCTTGACGGTCAGGAACTGCTCGGTATCGAGGCTGTAGAGCACGGCGCCGGCGCACTGGCCCTTGTCGTCGAGGATCAGCTCCACCGCCGGTTCGAACTCGCGGGTGTTGATCATGTCGGGGTGGTTCTTCACCTCGTCCATCAACGTGCGCATGATGGTGGCGCCGATGAGGTCGCGGCAGGACACCATGCGCTTTCTCGAGGTACCGCCGCCATGCAGCACCTGCATGTCGCCGTTGTCCATCTTGTCCCAGACCACGCCGAGGTTTTCCAGGTCGCGCACGACATCCGGACCGTCTTCCGTCAGCACGCGCACCAGCTCGGGCACGTTCTCGAAATGGCCGCCGCCCATGGCATCCAGATAGTGGCGAGTCGGTGAGTCGGTACGGGAAACCGCTGCCTGCATGCCGCCTTCGGACATCATGGTATTGGCGTCACCCATGCGCAGCTTGGTGGCGACGATCGACTTGACGCCATTGCGCGCTGCCTGGATCGCGGCCCAGCAGCCGGCACCGCCGCCGCCGATGATGAGCAGATCGGTTTCGTAGTCGGGCTCGCGCAGATGGATGTCCATCAGCTTCGGCTCGATCATCGAATGCGCCTCGAGCATCTCGGCCACTTCCGTGGTGAGCTCTTCGCCGCGATTGGGCCCGATACGGATGGGACGCTTGGAACCGGCCGCAAAGTCGGGGTGGTACTTGGTCAGTACGTCCCGACGCTCCTTTTCGCTCATCGGCGGAAAGACGGGCTGCCCGCTCAGGGCCTTTTCGAGGCGGGCCGGGCGGGTGCGCTCGACGGCATTAAGCGACTCGGTTAGATACTCTGGATACATCGCTGGGGTTCTCCTATTGGTCCTATGCGGGCCGCTCAGGGCTCGATATCCCGGTCGTAATACAGCTTGGTGAGGACTTTCTTGTCCATCGCCATCAGCTCTTCGTACTCGGCGTCGAACTTGCGGCTGCGGATTTCCCCAAGTCGTTCGTCCAGTTCCCGGCTTTCCTTGCGCAGATACCGGCCGGTGAGTCGCTTGCAGAGAACGCCTACTTCGTGCTGGATGATCTCGGCCGGGCAGCGCAATGCGCAAAGTCCGCAGGCGACGCAGTCGAAGGCAATGTCCGCGACCGTCGCGATATCGCCGCGCATGGCCGCCTGGATGTAGTCCATCACCGGCAGCCCCTGCGGACAAGCCTTGCTGCAAGTGCCGCAGGCGACGCAACGGAACGTGACGGGATAGATCTTCTCGATGGTGCCGGCGTCGGGCGTCAGCTTCTCGAGGTCATAGACGGCCTTTTGCATCGGCACATAGGGAATCTGCGCCAGCACCATGCCTTCCTGCACGAGCGTGGTACAGGCCAGGCCGGTATGCAGTTTGTAGTCGCCGGGCAAGCGATAGAGGGTGCCGCAGGCGCCGCAAAAGCCCTCACGGCAACCGGCGCCACGGATGATCTGGTGACCGGCGTGCTCGATGGCCCGCATGATCGTGGCATGCTCTGGTACCACGTGCCGCTTGCCCATGATGAACACGTTCACCATGTTCGTGCGCACACGCTGCCGCTTGCCGGTGCCATGGATGGACTTTTGGTCGGTCTTCTGCATTCTTCCTCCTCGCTCCTCTGTCATGGCTGGTCAGGCCGCCCGCTTCAGTTCAGCGAATTCGCCAATCTGGTCGAACTTCATGTAGCGATACACGTCGGCCGCCTTCTGGCTGACTGCATCGTTCTGCTCCATGTATTCGGCGACCGTCGGGATGCGGCCGAGCGTTGCGCACACCGCAGCCAGTTCGGCCGAACCAAGATAGACGCGCGTGTCGATGCCAAGCCGGTTCGGAAAGTTGCGCGTCGAAGTCGAAATGGCCGTGGCACCCTTGCGGGTCTGCGCCTGGTTGCCCATGCACAGCGAACAGCCGGGAATCTCGACGCGGGCGCCGGAACTGCCGAAGGCGCTGTAATAACCTTCGTCACGCAGCACCATGGCGTCCATCTTGGTCGGCGGCGCGATCCAAAGCTTGGCCGGCAAGTCGCTCCTCCCGCTCAGCATCTTGCCGGCAGCGCGGAAATGACCGATGTTGGTCATGCACGAACCGATGAAGACCTCGTCGATCTTCTCGCCGGCGACTTGCGAGAGCAGTTTGACGTCGTCGGGATCGTTCGGGCAAGCGACGATGGGCTCCTTGATCTCACTCATGTCGATCTCGAACACAGCCGCGTACTCGGCGTCGGCATCCGGTTCCAGGAGTTGCGGATTCGCCAGCCAGGCTTCCATCGCGGCTATGCGTCGTTCCAGCGTGTTCCGGTCCTCGTAGCCGTTGGCAACCATCCACTTGAGCAACGCAACGTTGGAACGGGTGAACTCGATCACCGGTTCCTTGTTGAGCCGCATCGTGCAGGCGGCGGCAGAGCGTTCGGCCGAGGCGTTAGCGAGTTCGAAGGCCTGCTCAACATTCAGATTCGGCAAGCCTTCGATTTCCAGAATCGCGCCTGAGAAAATGTTCTTCTTGCCTTTCTTCTCGACAGTGAGCAGACCGCGCTGGATGGCAACGTAGGGAATCGCATTCACCAGATCGCGCAACGTGATGCCCGGCTGCATTTCACCCTTGAAGCGGATCAGCACCGACTCCGGCATGTCGAGCGGCATCATCCCGGTGGCGGCCGCGAAGGCGACCAGACCGGAGCCGGCCGGGAAGGAAATCCCGATCGGGAAGCGGGTGTGCGAGTCGCCGCCGGTGCCGACAGTGTCAGGCAGCAGCATGCGGTTAAGCCACGAATGGATCACACCATCGCCCGGACGCAAGGCCACACCGCCGCGGCTGGAAATGAAGCTGGGCAGCGTTGCGTGCGTTTTCACGTCAACCGGCTTTGGATAGGCCGCCGTGTGACAGAACGATTGCATGACCAGATCGGCAGAGAAGCCGAGGCAGGCGAGGTCCTTCATTTCGTCACGCGTCATCGGGCCGGTGGTGTCCTGCGAACCGACCGTAGTCATCCTGGGTTCGCAATAGGCACCGGGGCGAACACCCTTGCCTTCCGGTAAGCCGCAGGCACGACCGACAATCTTCTGCGCCAGTGTGTAACCCTTGCCGGTATCGGCAGGTTGCTGCGGCAGGCGGAACAGGGTCGAAGGCGGCAGCCCGAGCGCCTCGCGCGCCTTGGCGGTCAGGCCACGGCCGACGATGAGGTTGATGCGGCCGCCGGCCTTGACCTCGTCGAAGATCACATCCGACTTGACCTTGAACTCGGCGATCACCTGGCCGTTCTTCAGCGCCTTGCCTTCGAGCGGCAGCAGTTCGATCTCGTCGCCCATTTCCATCTTCGACACATCGAGCTCGATCGGTAGCGCGCCCGCGTCTTCCATGGTGTTGAAAAAGATGGGCGCGATCTTGCCGCCGAGGCAGACACCGCCAAAGCGCTTGTTCGGCACGAACGGAATGTCTTCGCCGGTCCACCACAATACGGAGTTGGTGGCCGACTTGCGCGAGGAGCCCGTGCCGACGACATCGCCGACATAGGCAATCAGGTTGCCCTTGTCCTTGAGCGATTGCAGCAGCTTGACCGGTCCGATCTTGCCCGGCTCGTCCGGTTCGATACCCGGACGCGCATTCTTCAACATGGCCAGGGCATGGAGCGGAATATCGGGTCGGCTCCAGGCATCGGGCGCCGGAGACAGATCGTCGGTATTGGTTTCGCCCGTTACCTTGAACACGGTCAAAGTCAGCCGTGGCGGTACGCCGTCCCGCGAGGTAAACCACTCGGCATCGGCCCACGACTGCATGATCGACTTGGCATTGGCGTTGCCCTGGTCGGCTAGCGCCTTGACGTTGTTGAAGTAGTCGAACACCAGCAGCGTGTTCTTCAGCGCCTTCGCTGCCGCATCGCCGCACTCCTTGCAGGCGAGCAGATCGATCAGCGGCTTGACGTTGTAACCGCCGAGCATGGTGCCCAGCAGTTCGGTCGCCCGCAGTTTAGAGATCAGCGAGCAGCTTTCCTCGCCCTTGGCGACGCGCGCCAGATACTCGGCCTTGACCTTGGCGGCATCATCGACGCCGGCCGGCACACGGTTGGTGATCAGGTCGACAAGAACGTCTCCCTCGCCCGCGGGCGGGTTGCGCAGCAGATCCACCAGTTCCCCGGTCTGCGCGGCCGTCAGCGGCAAGGGCGGGATTCCCATCGCCGCTCTTTCTGCGGCGTGGGCACGATAGGTCTCGAGCATGCCGGGCTTGCTGTCGCCGGCAATGGATGCGATCGCCGCATTCAGTGTGGCACTCGGCCGCATGGCGCTGGACGTCTTTTCGAAGTCGGGCCGGTAGTAGCCGCCCATGTCGACCGGCTTGCCTTGGGCCGCGGTCAGTTCGCCCAGAATCTTCGCCTCGTTTTCAGTCAGCGTCTTGGCAAGCGGCGCAAACGTCGCTTGCAGTTCCTTGTCCTTAGTCTGCTCGGCCAGGGCTTGCGCCCAGTACACAGCGAGATAGAAATGGCTGCCGCGGTTGTCCAGTTCGCCGACCTTGCGCGCCGGAGAACGGTTGTTATCCAGAATCTTGCCATTGGCCTTATCGAGCGTCTCAGCCAGCACCTGGGCACGCGGGTTCTTGAAGACCTGCGCCAGATGCTCGAGCGATACGGCGAGGGCGAGGAACTCGCCAAGCGAGTCCCAGCGCAGGTAGCCTTCCTCCTGGAACTGCTGCACGTGCTTGGGCGCGGAGCCGCCGGCACCGGTCTCGAACAGGCCGCCGCCGTTCATCAGCGGCACGATCGACAGCATCTTGGCGCTGGTGTTGAGTTCGAGAATCGGGAACAGGTCGGTCAGGTAATCCCGCAGCACGTTGCCTGTAACCGAGATCGTGTCCTGGCCTTGACGAATTCGCTCCAGCGAAAAACGGCAGGCATCGGCGGGCGTCATGATCCGGATGTCGAGACCCGACGTATCGTGATCCTTCAGATACCTCTCGACCTTGGCGATGATCTGCGCGTCGTGGCCACGATTTTCGTCCAGCCAGAATACGGCCGGCGTGTTCGACAGGCGGGCGCGCGTGACAGCCAGCTTGACCCAGTCCTGGATCGGAGCGTCCTTGGTCTGGCAGGCACGGAAGATGTCACCGGCCTCCACTTTCTGATCGAGCAGCACCTTGCCGGTCGCGTCGACAATGCGTACGACGCCGTCGGCGGACATCTCGAAGGTCTTGTCATGCGAGCCGTATTCCTCGGCCTTCTGCGCCATCAGCCCGACGTTCGGCACGCTGCCCATGGTAGCCGGGTTCAGCGCGCCATTCTTGCGGCAGTCGTCAAGCACCGCCTGATAGACCTCGGCGTAGCAACGATCGGGAATCATGGCCAGCGTGTCATAGGGCTTGCCGTCCCGCCCCCACATCTTGCCGCCGTCGCGGATCATCGGCGGCATGGAGGCGTCGATGATGACGTCGCTGGGGACATGCAGGTTGGTGATGCCCTTGTCCGAGTTGACCATCGCCAACTCCGGCCGGGTCGCATAGGTGGCCTGAATATCGGCCTCGATTTGGGCTCGTTGCGCCTCCGGCAATGTCGCGATCTTGGCGTACAGGTCGCCCAAGCCGTTGTTCGGATTGACGCCGAGCGTCTTGAAGGTGTCGGCATGCTTTTCGAACACATCCTTGAAGTAGACCGACACGGCGTGGCCGAACATGATCGGATCGGACACCTTCATCATCGTCGCCTTCAGGTGCAGCGACAACAATACCCCCTGCTTCTTCGCCTCTTCGATCTGCTCCGCAAAGAACGCGCGCAAGGCACGCTTCGACATCACCGAGGCGTCGATCACCTCGCCGGCCTTGAGTGTCGTCTTATCCTTCAGCACTGTTGTCTTGCCGTCGTTGCCGACAAACTCGATGCGCACCGGCCCGGCTTCGGCAACCGTGGTCGACTTTTCGCTGCCGTAAAAGTCCGACGCCGTCATGTGCGCCACATTGGTCTTCGACGAAGCGCTCCACGCGCCCATCTTGTGCGGGTGCTTTTTGGCGTAGTTCTTTACCGAAAGCGCCGCACGCCGATCGGAGTTGCCTTCGCGCAGTACCGGGTTGACGGCGCTACCGAGCACCTTGCCGAAGCGAACCTTGAGCTCCTTTTCGGCGTCGTTCTGAGGGTTCTCCGGAAAATCCGGAATCTTGTATCCCAGCGACTGCAACTCCTTGATCGCCGCTTTCAGCTGAGGCAGAGACGCGCTGACGTTCGGCAGCTTGATGATGTTCGCCTCGGGCTTGAGTGTCAGTTCGCCAAGCCATGACAGATCGTCGGCCTGCTTTTGCGCTTCCGTCAGGTTGTCGGGGAAGTTGGCGATGATGCGTCCCGCCAGCGAGATGTCCTTGGTCTCGACGCTGACGCCAGCGGCCGCAGTAAATGCCTGCACGATGGGCAGCAGCGAATAGGTCGCCAGCGCCGGGGCTTCGTCAACCTTGGTCCAGTAGATCTTCGGGCTAGTCATGCTATTCGTACCTCACAATAACGTTGGTGTCCGCTCGTGATGTCACGAGACGTGTGTACATTGGGAGGCCGGCGTACGCGTATCCATGTTGCGGCCCCGATTGATGTGATCATCGATCTCGCCCGCGCAGCCAACCATGCGTCCGAACAGAAACGCGGTAAATGCCGCCGTCTCAAGCGCCTCTTCCGAGAACGCGCCGGACCGATAGCGTGGCCAAAGCAGCTTCAGCAACAGGGCGGCAATCACTGCGTCGATATTGACGCAGAACACATTCGCGGTTACGCCCGTGTCGAACAGTGCCTGAACCAGCGCGCTATAGAAGTCGTGGAAGACGTTCGTTTCACCGCGTTCCTTGAACAGCGCCGACAAATAGACCTCGCGTGGATCCTTGTTGACAACCTGCCCCTTGAAGACCGGGTGGTTGACGCCCGGGATATTCCGCACCCCCTCGCCGACACCCTTGCGCGCCTTCTTCTCGGCACCGAATGCCTCCGCGAACTTCGTGCCCATGGCCTTCAGGTCAAGACCGTGATTCGGGTCGCCGGCGTCCTTCAGATCCGTACCGCCAAACTGCTCGATGAGGAACTGGATGCCCTCGAAACCGTTGCCACCGTGCGCGAAACCCGTGTGGGTGAGGAAGCCGATCATGGCCTTGTTGATCTGGACGCGTTCCGGCGACTCGGGACCGTCGGCGGACACTGCGCCCTTGGCGCCCTGCGCCGAGATGGTGCCGACACCATTCGAAATGATCAATCCCAACAATACCTGGAACGGAAACAGTTTGTCCGGAGTCGGCTTCTCGCCAAGCAGCGCAAGATAGGCCATCTCGGTGGTCGTCCACTTGCTGGCCAGTTCCTTTGCCGGAATACCACAGAAGCTGTCCGCCTTGTGTTTCGCTCCATCGACCGACGCACCGATGATGGTGGCAAACAGATGGACATACCAGGGCAGATTACGGGCCGTTGTTCGGGAAATCTTCTTGCGGATCAGGGCGCCCCAACAGATGGTGGTGGTAATCGCCGCCAGCACCGCATCTCCCGTGGGGTTGCCGAGCGCACGCAGGTAGTCGACAAACACGGACTTCGCGCCCCGCGCCTTGAGGCCCGACATCATGAGTTCGGCTTTGGGGTCCGCCTTTTTGCCGATCAGAGCCGCAAGCTGCCCCGCATCAGGCTTGATCGCCGAAAAATCGAACCCTTCCTGATCACCATTATGGAGCCCCGAATGGCCGAATAGCTCAATCAGGACGTCAGTAGCCTTCCGAGCGCCGTTGACCCGGCGCGGACCATCCATGGTGCAGGCGGCAGCCAGCACCGTGTTGGGTGCATTCCCGGCGGCACGCGCGCCATCTGCCGCCGCAATGGCGGGATCGCCGAACAAATTCACTTTGGCAGCGATAGCGGTATTGAACAAGGCGAGATCGTTTTCGTCGCTTGTCTCGTGAATCAGGGCCAGCATGTAGTTCGAGGCCAGCGGATACTTGGCGGTGTCCAGGATCGACACGCCGCTGACCTTGGTCACCTGCGTCTTCGGATCCATGATCGAACTTCCGGACCGATCCTTCATTGACTCACGGGGGAAAGTCGCACCGACCTGCTTCGAGAGTTCGGCGATCTGGTCCTTATATGGCTGCATCGGCTCGACTAACGGAATATCGAGTTCCGGAGGCAATGGTAGCCCTTGATTGTCGCCGAACCACGGCTTGAGCGTGAGATCGCCTTCGGGAGCGAAATCGGGTTCGATGCCGTTCAGCTTCATCACCGCCGTCAACGCCGCGGGAATGTGCGCGATATTGGTCACCACGGCGCCCGCCTGCGACACGATAGGATTCTCGGGCGTATAGATGCCATCGACGCGCAGGATGCGCTGGAACCACTTCTCCTTCGCCTCCGCGCCGTCGCCGCTACCGGCGATGGCGCCCGCATGGCCGACTGCGCGTGTAAGTTTGGCCTTCCAGCGACCCACCACGCAGGCAATCACCGGCTTATTGAATTCGAGGTTGGCTTCGTAGTACCCGCCCGGCTCGATATACATCACGGCCGCCTTGGTGCGGGCATCGTGGTCGAAAGCGTTGGCGAACTCGGCCGGCGCAAAGTGTATGTACAGGTCCTTGCCGCTGGATATGCTGGTCGTCGTACCCCAGCCTCCGGCAGTCAGGTAAGTCGCCATGGTGGTGGTGAAGTTGCCCGAGTTGGAGTAGATCGCCACCGAACCCTTGCGTAGCGACTCCTCCGGCTTGTCCCCCCCAAGCGCACCACCAATACGGATGTGATTCCATGCGTCCGCAACGCCCAGACAGTTGGCGCCGAAGACATCCACGCCGCGCTGCTGGGCAAGGGCGCGAATTTCCCGCGCATCGTGCACCGACACCTTCTCGGTGAGGATGATGATCTTCTTGATATCGCTATTGACGCGCATCAACTCGAACACGCCGTCACGCACAGCCGCCGGAGGCAGATAGACCACGCCCGTATTAAAGGTATGGCCGTCTTCCATCCCCTCGCGAACGTTGTTGTAGACCGGAATGTCACCAGCCGGCGTTTCCAGTACCTCGCCACGACGCCCCGGCGACGTTCCGAAGACCACGTTGCCGCCAGAATAGGCATGGCTGACTGGTGTTACGCCACGTGATTCGTTGCCGAGGATATTCAGGACGCAGACCCGGTCCTTGCACGTAGCCATCTCGGCCAGTGAATTAATGCCGACAAAGTACTTGAACTTGCCGCTGCCTTGCTTGTTCATCAAAGTATCCATTCCGCTCACTCCTCGATGCCCAGTTGGCGGGCGAGCATTTTGCGACCGCCTGCCTTCATCCAGCGGTCCGCAGTCTGCGCGTAACGCACCACGTCGGTCATCGCCGAGTCGAAGCCGAATATGCGATAGGGAAGACTCAGCGAATCAAGCACGTCCTTGAAAGCCAGCAGGCCTCGCGACAGTTGTGGGCCGCCACGGCCGATCACCACGTACACCGGCGTCGGGCCGCGTTCGTTGACGTACTCGCGCAACGCATCGGCCATGGCACGGAAGGTGACGAAGATGTCGGTGTTGTTCGCCTTGCCCCCAATAATGAACAGCACGTTGCTCTGCTTGAGCCAGTGCTTGAGGCAGATGCGCATGACCTCACGCATCTTCTCATAGGGAGGATTGCCACCGAAGTCGGAGGAGATGATTGCATCGTCGCCAAGAAACTCTGTCACCAGCGAGTTCGCGCCACCGCCGAAGGTTGGCGCCAGGATGGTGCCATTGGCGTTGATTACCGAAACATCCGATTGCCCCTGATACGTACGCAACTGGTTGATCTCCTGCTCGAAATCGGAGTAATCGACCGCAAACAGATCGTTGGGCAGGTTCAGTCGCTTGACGCGCGGATCATCGCGGTCGAAGCCGCACTTGAAGTCGCAGGCTACTGGAATCAGGCTGCCCTTGCCTGTGGGCATCATCCGGATCGGATTGAGTTCCAGCGTTGTCATCCCGTTGTGGTGGAACAAGTCCCATAGCTTCGGCAGGTTCTGCGCCAACGGAGAAACGATCTCCTTTGGCGCGTTGAGGTCGCAAAGCGCGTTGGTGATAACGAAGGACTTGAGGCCGGTCAGCGGATCGAACGGTACCTCGACAATCTGCTCCTTCGGCAACTCCTCAATATCCATTCCCCCATGATGCGTAATGGTTAACGTCGGCGCGCGATACTTGGTGGAGTCGGCAATCGACACATAAACTTCATGTTCGGCGGGCACGGCGCCTTCGAACGTAACGCCCTGCGATTTGGCGACAGCATTGCCGTGCTTGTGCTCGACAAAATAGAGGCGCTCTTTCTCCTTGAGGGCCGTATTCAAATCCTTGGCGCGCCCGAGCAGACCGGACTTGCCCTTTTTGCCCACCCCACCGCGGAAGATCGGCTTGACGAAAACCTCGCCGTGGCGATTGATCAATTCCTTGATTTCGTGATCGCAGGCCTCGGGACCGCGAACCTCGGCGGTCGGGAAGTCCACCAGTTTCAAGAGCTTTGCCCCAAACAGCATTCCCGTAATTTGCATCTCGTCTCCTCGTGAGCAATCTGCTCTTAGTATTCCTGCGGCAACGTCTTCAGTTCGGCCCATGAGTAAACCGGGCCCTTGACGCAAACGTAGTCCTTGCCAACGTTGCATCGCCCGCACTTGCCGATGCCACACTTCATCTTGTTTTCAATCGTGGTGTAAATCTGCTCATCCGCGAAACCCAGCTTCTGCAGGTTCTGGATCACGAACTTGATCATGATCGGCGGACCGCAGGTAATGGCGATTGCGTTGTCCGGCGACGGTGCCTTGTCCATCAGGTTGGCAGGAACGAAGCCGGTGTAGCCCTTCCATCCATCTTCCGCCGCATCCACGGAAAGCTGCACTATCGCTTTGCGCGCCAGTTCCTCGAAGTCCGCCTTGTACATGATGTCGCTCGAACTGCGGGCGCCGTAGAAGACGGTGATTTTTCCAAAGTCCTCGGCGTTCGCAACTGCAGTCTGGATTACCGGCCAAATCGGCGCCAGGCCGACACCACCACCGACGAAGATGAGGTCGCGCCCCTTCCACTGATCGAGCGGAAACTGATTTCCATAGGGACCGCGAATACCGATGACATCACCAACATTCAGATCATGCAAAGCTGTCGTAACGCGACCGGACTTCATGATCGAGAACTGCTTGTACTCTTTCACGGCGGGCGCGGATGCAATGGAGATCATCACCTCACCCTTGCCAAACAGCGAGAGCATCGCGCACTGGCCGCACTCATGGTCGAAACCGCCGCCCTCGGGAAACTCGACGCGAAACGTCCTGATGGCCCGCGCGCCACGGGTTTCCTCTTCGATGCCTGCGATGCGCGCCAGCGCCGGCAGATAGACGTTTGCGTTCATTGGCCGCTCACCTCGGTTGCGACGCGGACGATGTCTATTCCCACCGGGCAGTGGGAAATGCAGCGACCGCAGCCCGTGCATTGCTGAATGTTGTGATTCTCGACAAAGTAGAGCAGTTTGTGGCTGACCCGCTGCCGCAAGCGCGCACCGGTGTCGTGTCGCGGGTTGTGACCCGACGAATGCATGGTGAAATCGGGAAACTGGCAGTTGTCCCAGGTGCGGACACGTTCGCCGGTCAGCGGTACGTTGCCGGTAATCTCGTCGTTGATGTCGAAGCAGTGGCAGCTTGGACACAGATACGTGCAGGCGCCACAGCCGATGCACGCCCGCGCCAGCTCGTCCCACTTCGGCGAGTCGAAGTGTTCCTTCAGGCCCGCTGCAACCTTTTCCATGATCGCAAGCGTACGTTGCGGACGCTTGCCCGCATCTGCGTGCGCCTGCGCAACCATCTTGCTATCTGCCGCTTTAGCCTTGTCGAACAGCGCTGCGGCACCCTCAAGAAGTTCTTTTCCTCTGGCGGTGATTGCCTTGACGTGATAACTCCCGTCCAGTTCGGTCATCAGGACATCCAGTCCATCTTCCGAATGCGGCGAGCCGCCCACCGAAAGGCAGAAGCAGTTCCGGGACGGCGGCGCATTGCAGGCCAGGCCGACAAACACCACTTGGTCCCGGCGTGTCTGGTAATAGGGGTCGCTGAAACCACAACTGAATACCTTGTCGTTCCGGACCATCGCCCGACCATCGCAGGGCCGCACGCCGAACACCACTGTGGGCGCCGGGGCCGGCAAGGTTTCCGTCAATTGCGGCGCCTGACCGCTTTCCTGGCGGAAGCGATATAGCACCTCGCGTTGAGGAAAGACAAAACCCTTGACCGGACGAACCGTATTTCCATGGTCAAACTCGATCGACGCACCGGCCGCAACTGCAGCGAAATCCCAGACACCATCGGTGAAAGCCGGCGCGAAAACTCTGGCATGGGAACCGAGCTGCGCTACCCACTCTCCGAGACGTTCTTTCTTGAGGATCGTTTCCATCGGGCTACCTGATGAAGTCGTTTGGATCATCGTCTCGGAAGGACGAGATCAGCGACGGCTGTGCGGGATCCGTCCCCGGCGTGTACTCGAACATCTCGAGCGCTTCCTTTTCGAGAGACGTGTTGAGCAGGCGTAACGGAATGTTGACCGGGCAGACCCGCTCGCACTCCGCACAGTCGATACAGCGGCCGGCCAGGTGCATCGCTCGCACCATGTGGTACATGACGTTATCTGCAGGCGTGGTCGAACGCTGGATCCAGCGGATGCGATTGGCCTTTTCTTCTGCCGTCGTTGTCGGATTGACAATAAAAGACGTGCTATCAACGACACACTCGTCGCAATAGCACATCGGGCAGACGGCGCGGCAAGCGTAGCAGCGGACGCAGCGTTCGAAATGTCCGTCCCAGAAGGATGAGCGCTCCTGCTCGGACATCGCGGCAATAGCCTCCACCGCCGAAAAGCGGGCATTGAAGCCGCGCTCATCGACTTTGTCGCCGAAGAACGTGTCACTAACGGACGGGTAGGCGGCCGTGCATTCGAGGCATCTATCCGCCAGCACGTCGGCCGCAGGGATCGAAACCTCGCTATCCGCAGTCGACACCTTGACGCTGCCCGCGCCATCATGGCTCGCCGCAGAGGCCTCCTTGCCACGCAGCACGTCTGCCAGCTTCCGCGGATCAATTACGCCGCCGCCTTCGCAGGACACCCCCAAAATGACCACTTCTTCGCGAGCAATGTGATTTTCCTGCAAGAGGACATTGATCGCACGACTGTCGCAACCCTTGACAATTATGGCCAGAGGACGCGTATCCGGAGTACGTTCCGCCTTCTGGCGCTTCTTCTCGTTCACCAGATAAAGGGCAATGTTATGTACGCAAGTCGCATCCCAGACGAGGGACGTGGCGTCATCCGGTGACGTAACGAAAGCCGGTTCGGCGAGCAAGCCGGCGGTACTGCGGCGGAATCCAAGGACGGCGCGAACCTCGCCGCTGTCCAGCAGTTCCTTGGCCCGTGCCCGGATATCTTCGATGGCAACCATCAGTTCCTGGCCTTCAGTTTGCGTTGAGGGCCAAGCGCCTTGATGTCCTTCACGAAATCGGCCACCACCTGGGCATACTTGGTTCCTTCGGCTGCGGAAACCCAGGACATGCGAAAGCGGTCCGGTTCGAGGCCGATGAACTTCAACAGCTTCTGCACAAGATAGATTCTCCGCCGGGCGAAGAAATTGCCCTTCAGATAATGACAGTCGCCTGGATGACAACCAGACACGAGCACCCCATCAGCCCCCTTGTTGAAGGCGGACAGAATGTAGAGAGGTGAAACGGAACCCGAGCACATCACCTGAATGGGGACAGCGTTTGGCGGATATTGCAACCGCGACACACCCGCGAGGTCGCTTCCCGCCGACGAGCACCACTTGCACAGGAAAGCCACGATTTTCGGCTCGAACTCCTGGGCTTCTTTCTTGGCTTCAACCGGGGCTTCAAGGACTTCGGACACCTTGTTCATCCTCCCATGCAGGCGCTGATCATTTCGAATACTTGCAATTGCGTGACATTCTTGACGTCGATCGCCGCCCGTACACAAGTGCCTGAACAGGTGCCGCACCCTTCGCACAGGACCTCGTTCACATACGCTTTGCCGTTTACCAACGTGATGGCCTCGAACGGACACGCGTCCACGCACATCTCGCAGCCGGTGCAGTGCGACTCGCGCACGCGGGCAATCGCCGGGTTGTGCTCGAGTTCGGGCTTGGACAGAAGCTGGATTACCTTGGCCGCCGCGGCACTCGCCTGACACACGGTCTCGGGAATATCCTTGGGTGACTGAGCAGCGCCGGTAAGAAAGATACCGCCGGTAACGGACTCCACGGGGCGCAGTTTCGGATGCGCTTCTGCCAAAAAGCCGTCCTTATCGCGTCCGATCTTCAGTGTCTTGGCGATCTCTGCAGTTCCCTTCGATGGCACCATGGCCTGAGCCAGCACCACCATGTCGGCGTCGATCTCGATATTCCTGCCGGAAATGGTGTCAACGCCCATCACCTTCAGCTTGCCTTTCGACTCGTACACCTTCGATACCCGGCCACGCAGATACATGACGCTGTCGCGCTCCATGGAACGCTGGACGAATTCCTCGTAACCCTTGCCGCCGGATCGGATGTCGATGTAGAAGACATAGGCATTGCCATCCGGAACGTGATGCTTGTACAAGGTGGCATGCTTGGCCGTATACATGCAGCAGATCTTCGAGCAGTAGGCGCAATGGTTCTCGGGATCGCGGGAACCTGAGCACTGTATGAACACGACGTTCTTCGGTTCCGTCTGGTCCGAGGGGCGCAGCACGTGGCCACCGGTGGGACCCGACGCCGAACATAGGCGCTCGAATTGGAGACCATCCAGCACGTCGGGATAGCGGCCATGGCCATACTCGCCCAGCTTGTCCTTGCCGTAGAGGTCAAAACCGGTAGCAACGACTATGGCGCCAACCTCGATGTTGGTCGTCGTCGGCTTCTTGTCGTAGTCGATGGCACCGGCCTCGCAAGCCTTCTTGCACTTGCCGCAAACTACTGGATTGAGACCGAGACAGGCCTCTTCGTCCAGAGTGTAGCTGGCGGGAATCGCCTGGGCGAAAGGAATGTGGATGGCACGTCGGCCTGTCAGTCCCTCGTCGTATTCGTTGGTTGCCACCACAGGGCAAACGACGGCACAGTCGTCGCAAATTTTGCACTTCTCCGGATCGACATACTGGGCCTTGGTATGGACGTTGACCTTGAAGTTGCCGACGAAACCGGAAATCGATTTGACTTCGCTCTGGACCATCAGCGTGATCTTGGGATGCTTCGACACCTCCACCATCTTCGGCGAGAGGATGCACTGCGAGCAGTCCAGCGTCGGGAAGGTTTCCGAAAGCTGGAGCATGTGGCCACCGATCGTGGCCTTCTTTTCCACCAGCACGACGTCAAAGCCAGCGTTGGCCAAATCCAGAGAACTCTGGATGCCGGCGATGCCGCCACCGATAACCATCACCTTGCGCGTCACCGGAACGCCGATTGGCGTCAGGGATTCGTCGCGGAGGCTGCGACGCACGGCCGAACGCGTAATCTTGATCGCCTTTTCCGTTGCCTTGGCGCGATCCTTGTGCACCCAGGCACATTGCTCGCGAATATTGGCAATCTCGCATTGGAATGGGTTGATCCCCCCCACCGACGAGGCCTCGCGGAAGGTCTTCTCGTGCAGATTCGGCGAACAACAGGAGATGACGACGCTATCGAGCTGGTTCTCCTTGATGGCATCGATGACGGACTGCTGGCCCGGATCGGAGCACATGTAGACATAGTCTTTGGAGAAGACCACGCCATCATCCCTGGCCAGTTCGCTGACCACGTTCTTGACGTCGACCGTGGCGGCAATATTCGTACCGCAGTGGCAGACGAAAACCCCGGCTCGGCGTGTCACTGGACAGCTCCTGCGGCAAGCGCCTCGTGCTGGGCCACTCCGTATTCATAGCCCTTGTCGAACGCCGTCATGTTCTTCTTCAGGAAACGATCCGGGACGAGGCCCGGTAGCGCCTTCTTCATCGCGTCGGGCGAACAGGCCCCGGTCACCGCGGAAAAGAATCCAAGCACGACCAGGTTGGTGAAGAGCCGATTGCCGACTTCCTCGGCAAATCGAGTCGCCGGAATCGGAAGACGCTTGACCCGGTCCGGATCCCCGGATGGCTTGACCAGCTCCTCTTCGTAAATAAGGATTCCTCCGTCGCCGAGACCCGGTTCG
Organism: Rhodocyclaceae bacterium; assembly: GCA_050287865.1. Lineage (GTDB taxonomy): Bacteria > Pseudomonadota > Gammaproteobacteria > Burkholderiales > Rhodocyclaceae > Fen-999. The sequence goes on from JBNKCS010000001.1 coordinate 46,914, forward strand.
TACTTGTCGAAAGCCTCCTGCGACAGGGCGATCAACACGCCAGGAATGGTGCAGTACGGATAAAGCACCCGACTATCGGAGATGATCAGCTGGGATTGGCATGCGCCGCCGCGCGCCTCGGGACCAAAGCTTTGCGTCATGGTGGCGTATTTGCCATCGTAGAGCGAAATCGCCTTGCCGGTGATCAGGGCACAGCGGACGATCCCCTGCCCGCCGAATCCCGAGAACTTGATCTCCCACATTACGCGTCGTCCTCGCTGTCGCAGGTGAGTTCCGGTTCAGGCAGGTCGTCGATGCCTTGTTTCTTAGCATCTTCCTCGGCCTTCTTCTCCATGGGCGTCTTGCCGTAGAGCTCATAGTCGTCGCCAATAACGTTGGCGTAATGGGTGTTCACCGCATCGAGATAGGTCGGCTTCTGTCGATCGACAAACTTGCCGGTCTTCAGCTTCCCCTGGAAGGTGATATCGACCGTGCGGGTATCGGCACCATGCTCGATGTCGGCGTCGTCGTGGTAGTACTGCATGGCATCCAGGCCGTCACCCAAGCGGTTGCGTCGCTGGTAGAGCGTCGTGCAGGGCGTGATGACCTCGATGAAGGAAAATCCCTTGCGGTTGAGCGCTTCGCCAATAGACTCGGTGATATTGCGCGCGTTGAGCGACGTCCAGCGGGCCACATAGGTTGCGCCAGCAGCATCAGCGAGAAAGGGCAGGCTGAAGGGATATTCGTAGTTGCCGTAGGGAGTCGTCGACGCGTTGGCGGTGGTCGGCGTCGTCGGCGTCATTTGGCCGCCCGTCATGCCGTAGGTGAAGTTGTTCACGCAAATGACCACCAAATCCATGTTGCGGCGCGCGGCGTGGATGAAATGATTGCCGCCGATACTGGTGAGGTCGCCATCGCCGCTGAACACCACGACCTTGAGTTCCGGATTGGCCAGCTTGAGGCCCGTGGCTACGGGAATGGCGCGGCCGTGCGTTGTGTGCAGAGAATCGAATTTCACGTAGCCGGCGACACGGCCCGTGCAGCCGATACCCGAGACCACAGCGATCTTGTCCATATCGAGGCCGCTTTCCTTGACTGCCTCGGCGAAAGAGGTAACCACCGAACCGATACCGCAGCCGGGACACCAGATATGCGGCATACGCTCCATACGAAGGAACTCCGCCATCGGATTCTGCTGGCGGAAGGTGGCATCGTCCATATTGCGGGCGGCATCGTTCATTTGGCGGCCTCCTTGATGGCGGTCAGAATATCTTCAGGATCATGGACGGCACCGCCACAGGAATTGACGCTGATGACCTTGCACTTTCCGGCGGTGCAACGCTCGACCTCCAGCACGATCTGCCCGTAGTTGATCTCGGGCACAACAAAGCCCTTGATCTTTCCCGCCAGTTTGCGAATCTTGTCCTCGCACAGCGGCCAGACGGTGATCAGGCGCAGCACGCCGACCTTCAGGCCGGATTTGCGCGCTTCCTGAACGGCACGAATGGCGATGCGGGAGGTAATGCCGTATGACACTACGACCACGTCGGCGCCCTCGATACCATCTTCCTCGACGCGGCTGATCTTGTCGACGTTCGAGTCGATCTTGTTGATCAGGTGCGACACCACCTTGACGTTCTGCTCCGGTGTCAGGGCCGGATAGCCTCGCTCGTCGTGGGTCAGGCCGGTGACATGGAAACGATGGCCATCGCCGGCCTTTACCATGGGCGCCACGTCCTTGCCGGTAAATTGGTAGGGGCGATATTCGCCTTTCGGGCCTTTGTACCAGTTGCGCTCGACAACCTCGATTTGGTCCGCCGGCGGAATAACGACCTTTTCGTGCATGTGGCCGACCGTCTCGTCGGTCATGATGAACACCGGCACGCGGTAGGTTTCGGACAAGTTGAACGCCTCGATGGCCAGATCGAAGCATTCCTGCGGCGAATCCGGTACGAGAGAGATGGCGCGATAGTCGCCGTGCGAACCCCAGCGGGCCTGCATCATGTCCTGCTGCGCCGTCAGGGTCGGCAGGCCGGTTGACGGTCCGCCTCGCTGCACATTGGCGATCACCATCGGCGTCTCGGTCATGACCGCCAAACCGATGTTCTCCATCATCAGTGAAAAGCCGGGGCCGGAAGTCACGGTCATCACCTTCTGACCACCCCAAGCGCCACCGATGAGAGCGGCAATAGAGGCAATCTCGTCCTCCATCTGAATGAACAAGCCACCAACACTTGGGCATCGTTCGGCAAAGCGCTCGGCGGTCTCCGTCGATGGGGTAATCGGATAGCCCGCGAAGAAGCGGCAACCGGCGGCCAGCGCACCTTCGGCGAGCGCATGGTCCCCGTCCATGAAATGCGGGCCGGACTCGACCCCTCTCGGGTCAGCGGTAACCTTATTTGGCAGCTGCGACACTTGTCTGCTCCTCGTTCTGTTCTTCCATGACAAAAATCGCAAACTCCGGGCATATGAGCTCGCAGAACTTGCAGTTGCGGCAGTTGTCCGCCGACTTGATCTCTGGCGGGTGGTAACCCTTCGGGTTGTAGCCCGAGGACATTTCCAGCACGTTGGTCGGGCAGTACTGGACGCAATACCCACAACCCTTGCACCAGTTGCGATTGATCACCACCTTGCCGTGAGCTTCCTTGAGATCGCCGAAAAACATCGCTACCCTCCTCAAAGAAGTCCGACTCGCGCCAACGGCGGACGCGGCGACACATGATGGAGGTCCAGCTTCAGCACCGACTCGTCGCAACCGAAAGCCATGGCCATCAGTTGCGTGAAGTAGACGACCGGGATGCCCTCGAAATCCGGATAGATTTCCCGAGTTGCCTTCTGGCGATGATCGAGGTTGAACGCGCAGAGCGGACAACTGACTGCGATCATCTCCGCGCCCTGCTCGATAGCCGCCGTGAGTATCTGGTAGGTGCGATCGGCAACGATCTCGGGCCTGTCGACCGTCTGGTAGGCTCCGCAACACTCGGTCTTGTGCGAAAAATCGATTGCCGTACCGCCCAGCACTGTCACCAGTTCGTCGAGCAATACGGGCGACTCGACGTCATCGAATGCAACGGTGTGCGGGCGAACCAGCAGACACCCGTAGTAACTTGCCACCCGCAGTCCATTCAGCGGCTTCACCACTTTGGCGGCAACCGACTTGAGGCCTTCCTCCTGTTCCCGCAGAACCTCGAGGACATGCAGGACATCGACCTCGCCGTCGTACGAAACATTCTCCTCGTACATGAACGCATTCATCCGCTCGCGCACTGCGGGCTCAAGACGAACACGCCCGTTGGCGCGCTTGAGGGTGTTGTAGCACATCGAGCACGCCGTCATGACGCGCGAGGCGTTGGCCTCCTTGACGCGGATCAGGTTCCGTATCGGCGCAAGCTGACGCATGATGTCGTCCTGTGCCAGCGCCATGACGGTACCGCAGCAGTTCCAGCGATCGAGTTCCTCAACCTCCGCACCAAGGTGTCGCATGGAATACAGCAGCGACGCCTCGAAATTCGCGGCGTGGTTCTTCATCGTGCAGCCGGGGTAGTAGCTAAGCTTCATCTGGCTCAGCTGCCGCGCTGGCTGGTTGCGCGATGCGCGCTATCCAGACAGCACTGTGGCGGACTTTCTTCCTGAAACATTTAGGCAACTCCCCTCAATCTCACAATGGGACGCGGCTCGAACGATTACGAATCGACGCGCCGGCTGTCTCTTGGGGGGTGCCTTGGCGACGCCGGACCGTCGCCTCGGTGATTCATGCAGCATGTCGCCGCATGTTTGTTTGGTGCGAATTTGCCTCATTCATGGATCACCAATGGTCACGTTTTCTTATCGTTTCCATAAGCCAGACCATGCGCAATGGATTGCTGCGTTGCGTTAGCGGCAGCGCAAAAGCGCGCGAAGAGTCATTGGGAGGGCCGACACCTTAAAGCGCTGATGCAGCGCAGCGGAAAGTCAGCCGGCCTGAAAAATCAGTCCAGGCGAGCCAGTTTCGATTTCGCCAAGGGGGGATTTTTGGCGAAGTAGCGCTTGATGCCGCGCAAAATCGCGTCGGCCATTCGATCCTGATAGTCCTCGTCGGCGAGGCGCCGCTCTTCGTCGGGATTCGAAATGAACGCCGTCTCGACCAGTATGGACGGAATATCAGGCGCCTTGAGTACCGCGAAGCCGGCCTGCTCGACATGACCGCGATGCAAGGTATTGATGCGCCCGAGTTCGCCGAGCACATCCTTCCCGAGCTTGAGACTGTCGTTGATGGTGGCAGTCTGCGACAGGTCGAGTAGCGTGCGCGCAAGGTGCTTGTCCTTGACCGCGAAGTTGGCGCCACCGATCAGGTCGGCGGCATTTTCCTTTTGCGCCAGCCAGCGCGCAGCGGTCGACGAGGCGCCGTTCTCTGACAGTACGTAGACGCTGGACCCTCTCGCCGTGGGCTTGACGAAGGCATCAGCATGCACGGAAACGAACAGGTCGGCCTGCACGCGCCGCGCCTTTTGCACGCGCTTTCCAAGCGGGACAAAGTAATCGCTATCGCGCGTCAGCACCGAACGCATGTTCGGTTCGGCGTCGATCTTGGCCTTGAGCCGATGTGCAATCGACAGCGTGACGTTCTTCTCGTAGTTGCCGCGACGGCCGACTGCGCCGGGGTCTTCGCCGCCGTGCCCCGGATCGAGCACTACGGTAACGAGCCGCGATATCTCGGCGTTTTCTTTCTGGCTCGGCGGCGGACGGTTACGACGCTTGTTTTCCTCGCTCTCCAGAAGCGCAAGCAACGGATCGGCCTCGTTGACCGGATAGAGGTCGAGCACCAAACGATATCCATAGTCGCCGATAGGCTTCAGCGTGAAAACCTGCGGCTTGATGTCCGCCTTCAGTTCGATCACCACGCGCACGACGCCCGGACGATTGCGGCCGGCGCGAATCAATTTGATGTAAGGATCGTTTTCGGCAATCTTCTCCGGCAGGCTGCTCAACACGGAGTTGAATTCGACGTCTTCGATGTCCACTACCAGACGATCCGGATTCCTGACCATGACGTGCGTGAAGCGCACCGGGCGATCGTATTCGAGCGCAACACGGGTGTAGTCTTCCGCCGGCCAGACACGAACGGCCATCACCGTAGGCTGCGCCGCCGCCAGCGCGCCGCGCAACGGCGTCACCGATAGCGTCAGCGCCGCGGCGGCGAAGCGGAGAACATCGCGGCGAGAGGAGCGGAACTCGTCAGGCATCGTTCGCCCCGCTCACTGCCGGAATGGATGTCGGCCACCCGCCCCTCGCCGGCGACCGTAAGACGGATATGCAGGTCCACGGGCGGCAAATAGGGCGCCGCCCTCTCTGGCCATTCGACCAGACAGATGCCGTCACCACTGAAGTATTCGTCCAAACCCGCATCCAGATATTCTTCCGGCTGATTGAGCCTATAAAAATCAAAGTGATACAAGTTTAATCCAGAAACCACGTGAAGTTCAAGTAGGTTGTAAGTAGGGCTTTTGACGGCACCGGTCTCGCCAAGCGCCCGTAACAGGCCACGCACCAGCGTCGTCTTGCCCGCACCGAGGTCGCCATCGAGCCAAACGACCAGCCCCGGTTGCATGCACGGCACCAGCGCCGCACCGAGCGAGAGGGTCGCTGCTTCGTCGGCCAGAATGATGTTCATAATGTCTTTCATGGATGCCGAAAATTCGCGGGCACTGGTAACGCGCATCAAGGAGTGGGGCCGAAACCTCGGCTTCGCCGCGGTGCGCATCGCCGGCCCCGACCTGCCGGGCGCCGAAGAATCGCTTGCCGCCTGGCTTGCGGCCGGCTATCACGGCGAGATGGATTATATGGCGGCACATGGCACCAAGCGCGCCCGCCCGCAGGAACTGCTGCCGGGCACGCGCGCCGTAATCGTCGTGCGCATGGACTACCTGCCCGATGCCGCCGACGCCGAGGCCAACCTCGCTGACGGCAATCGCGCCTACGTATCGCGCTATGCGCTGGGTCGCGATTATCACAAAGTGATGCGCGGACGTCTGCAACAACTCGCCGGACGGCTGGCAGCGGAGATCGGGCCGGGCAGCTATCGCGTGTTCGTCGACTCGGCGCCGGTCATGGAAGTCGAACTGGCATCCCGGGCGGGGCTCGGCTGGCGCGGCAAGCATACGCTGCTGCTCGACCGTGACGCGGGATCCTGGTTCTTCCTCGGCGAAATCTACACCGACCTGCCGCTGCCACCCGACGAACCGGTCGGCGATCATTGCGGCACCTGCCGCGCCTGCCTCGACGCCTGCCCGACCGGCGCAATCGTCGCCCCCTATCGGCTCGACGCACGCCGCTGCATTTCCTATCTCACCATCGAACTCAAAGGCAGCATTCCCGAAGAATTGCGGCCGCTGATCGGCAACCGCATCTACGGCTGCGACGATTGTCAGCTCTGTTGTCCATGGAACCGGTTTGCACAGAAGGCATCGGAAGCGGATTTTGCGCCACGACACGGACTGGATACCGCGACCCTGGTCGAACTGTTCTCGTGGGAAAAGTCAGCCGTGGCGACACGCCACGCGGGCTCTGCGATTCACCGCATCGGCTACGAGCGATGGCTGCGCAACATCGCCGTCGCACTCGGCAACGCGCCGACCAGCCCCGAGGTCATCGCCGCCCTGGAATCGCACCGCGACGACGAATCTGAACTGGTGCGGGAACACGTGCGCTGGGCGCTCAAGGCACACCGCTGACGGTTGCGTCCCTCGTCGCCGTACGGAGGTAACTCCATAGCGACGTTAAAGATATCCGCCGGGGTGCCGTAACAAATTCCCAAGCGCACTGTTTTGCCATATGAAAACTCGCCTTCGCCCATCTCCAACTACGGGACCGGTAACAGTCACCCCCCTGCCCGGCCCGGCAGGCGGCCGCGAATTTGGCCCGGTCGAGCAGCTTGGCGCGGTCGGAGAGGACAACAGGTCGTTCGCAGCAAGCCGGGGCGTGCAGGTAGTTCAAAAGCGCGAAGGCAATACCGCCGAACCCGCAGTCGAGGAAACCGTCCCGTACGACGGCATAGACCGACGCAATGAGGAGCGCCGCCGGAAGGATTACCCGACCACGCTAGACACGCGCAAGAAGAATCCGGACAGGCGCAAACACCGACGCATCAGCCTGAAAATCTGAGCCCGGAAGCTGCCCCAGTTCCCGTCAAGTAGCGATGGGCTTCACACTTGCCGCCGCCTGCTTGGCGCGGCGACGCGCTTCGTCGGTGGTGTCGGCATTGGCGACCGCAACACCCATCCGCCGTTTGACGAAGCTCTCCGGCTTGCCGAACAGACGCAGGTCGGACTCGGGCACCGTCAGCGCTTCAGCGATGCCATCGAATGCGATTCCTTTCGCCTCGACGCCGCCGTAGATCACCGCCGAAGCGCCAGGCCGGCGCAGGCCGACGTCGACCGGCAAGCCGAGAATGGCGCGAGCGTGCAGCTCGAACTCAGAGAGTCTCTGCGTAGCCAGCGTAACCAGGCCCGTGTCGTGCGGACGCGGACTGACTTCCGAAAACCAGACCTGATCACCCTTGACGAACAGTTCGACACCGAAGATGCCGCGACCGCCGAGCGCGCCGGTGACGGCCTTCGCGATCTCGCGCGACTTCTGTAGCGCGACCGGCGTCATCACCATCGGCTGCCAGGATTCCACGTAGTCGCCGTTCACCTGCACGTGGCCGATCGGTTCGCAGAAACAGGTTTCGACCTTGCCGCCGCTGATGGCGCGCACGGTGAGTTGGGTAATTTCATAGTCGAAGTCGATGAAGCCCTCGACGATCACCCGCCCCCGTCCGACGCGGCCGCCGGCCTGCGAATAATTCCAGGCCTTCTCGACATCGGCCGCCGTCCTGATCAACGACTGGCCCTTGCCAGACGACGACATCACGGGTTTGACGATGCACGGGTAGCCGATGCCGCCGTCGATAGCAGACTGCAGCTCGACCAACGAATCGGCAAACTTGTAGGGCGAAGTCGGCAGCCCGAGTTCCTCGGCCACGAGGCGGCGGATGCCTTCGCGGTTCATGGTCAATTGGGCAGCGCGGGCGGTCGGAATGATTTCCGTCCATCCCTCCTTCTCGATCTCGACCAAAGTCGCCGTAGCGATGGCCTCGATTTCCGGAACGACCAGATGCGGGCGCTCCTGCTCGATGATCGCGCGCAGGGCGGCGCCATCAGACATGGTGACGACGTGACTGCGATGGGCGACCTGCATCCCCGGCGCATTCGCATAGCGGTCGACGCCGATCACTTCGCAACCGAGGCGCTGCAGCGCGATGACGACTTCCTTGCCAAGTTCGCCGCAGCCGAGCAGCATGACCTTGGTCGCCGACGGCGACAGCGGCGTGCCGATGCGCACCATGTTTACTCTCCCGTGGCGATCGGCCGCGCCGGATCGGCGCACCATTCGCTCCACGAGCCGGGATAGAGCTTCGAGCCGTTAAGGCCGGCGATTTCCATTGCCAGCAGATTGTGGCAGGCGGTGACGCCCGAGCCGCACTGCTGGATGACCCTGGCCGGATCGCGTCCGGCCAGCAATGTATCGAACTCGGCGCGCAATTCATCCGCCGGCCTGAAGTAGCAGCCGGTATCGTCGAGGTTGTCAAAGTAGAAGCGATTCACCGCGCCGGGGATGTGGCCGCCGACTGGGTCGAGAGTTTCTTCCTCGCCACTGAAACGCTCCGGCGCTCGCGCGTCCAGCATCAGCGCCTCCGGCGACTGTAGCGTGGCCATCACGAAGTCGGCGTCCACCGTCAGCGGCTGAAGCCGTGGCTGGAATACCGTCGGCGGTACGCTCGGTACCTCGGTCACCAGTGGCTGCTTGGCGCGTCGCCAACCGGGCAGGCCGCCATCAAGCAATGCAACCTTGTCATGGCCTAGCCAGCGCAGCATCCACCACAGGCGCGAGGCGAAGATGCCGCCCTCGTTGTCGTAGGCGACAACCTGCGTGTTCGGCCCGACGCCGCACTCGCCCATGCGCCTGGCGAACGCCTCCGGCTCCGGCAGCGGGTGCCGTCCGTTACGGCCATTCTTCACGCCCGACAGGTCGCGATCGAGATGCAGGAACAGCGCGCCGGGAATGTGCTCCTTGGCATAGGCCTTGGCGCCGTACTCGACGTTCTGCAGGTCGTGACGGCAATCGAAGATGCGCCAGTCCGGATCGTCGGTATGGGCAAGCAGCTCCTCGGCGGTGACCAGCAAGGAGCTCACGCGGCAACTCCTTCCGCCAGCCAGGCACGCGCGTCAGCTTCGTCGGCGAAGACCCGCACGTCCGATTTCAGGAACAATTGTTCGAGCCAGGCGCTCCAGGCCACCCACTGGCTGTCGGTGAGCACGGCGATGCGGCGGAAGTCGCTCGCGTGCTGACGCGAGAACTTGATCTCCTCCCAGGCCATGTCGACCGTGAAGTCGGCCATCTCGCGCAGATCCAGCAACAGATCCGGCGTGTCGCCACGGCTGACTTTTTCCAGCACCAGGTCCTCGAACTCCTGGAAATCCCCAAGGGTGAATTCGCCCAGCACGGCGACGGAAAGCTGGCTCCCGGTTTGGTCGGTGGTTATCATTTCCTGTCCTGAATGTGGTCGGCCATGATGCGCCGATAAAACTCGTGAAAATGCTGCATGCCGTCTTCGGTTGGCGACTGGTAGGGACCGACTTCGTTGCGTCCCTCCTTTAGCAGCGCGTAGCGGCCGCGGTCCATGCGTTCGCCGATATCGTCGTCCTCGATGGCCGTCTCCATGTAGGCCGCCTGCTCCGCCTCGACGAACTCGCGCTCGAACAGCGCGATCTCCTCGGGGTAGTAGAACTCGACGACGTTCATGGTGCAATTGACGTCCTGCGGAATGACCGTCGACACGACCAGCACATGCGGATACCACTCGACCATGATGTTCGGATAATAGGTAAGCCACACCGCACCCTGTCTCGGTTTCTCGCCCTTGGCGGCGTAGAAATCCAGAACCGCCTGCTGCCAGCGTCCATACACCTTCGAGCCGACGCGATCGAGCGAGGTGATGCCCACCTTCTGCACCGAGTACCATTCTCCGAACTGCCAGGTGAGATCGTCGCAGGTGACGAAATTGCCCAGGCCCGGATGATAGGGCACGACGTGATAGTCCTCGAGATAAACCTCGATGAACGTCTTCCAGTTGTAATTGCACTGGTGCAGTTCGACGCGGTCCAGTCTGTAGCCGCTGAAATCGAACTCGCCCGCCAGGTTCATGCCCGCCAGATCGGCCGAGGCCGAGCGCGGCCCCTTGAACAGCAGGCCGTTCCACGACTCGAGCTTGCGCTTGTTCAGGTTGAGACATGGGTTCTCGGGGAAATGCGGCGCACCGATCAGTTCGCCCTTTGTATCGTAAGTCCAGCGGTGGATCGGACAGACGATGTTGTGCGCGGTACCGGAGCCCTGCAGCATGACGGCCTGGCGATGGCGGCAGATGTTCGACATGTCGTACACCCCGTCGGGCTGACGGACCAGCAGGCGCGAATGGTCGAGCCATTCCTGCGAGCGGTAGTTGTACTGCTCCGGCACCATCAACTCGTGGCCGACGTAACCCGGACCGGCATCGAAGATAAGCTTTTTCTCCAGTTCGAATAACTTTTCGTCGAAATACCAATCAACGGGAAACTGGGTAGCGCCGGGTAAAAGCTTGGCGCGGCTTGCAATGTCGGACATCGTGTCCTACCTCCTGAAGATGCCGGAAACCGGAAAAAATAGGACGTTCAACACCCCGGATCCGGGACGGCCCAGTATAGCCAAAAACGATTCCAAATTGACCGGAGGGCTCCCCATGCGGTATTTTCACGTCTTTCCCGGGCATCGTCATTCAGCTCTCCTCCATGGCCAAAGCAAGCGCGCCAAAGTCACCCTCGTCGCCCCCCTCTTTCGAATCCGCGTTGCAGGAACTCGAGGCCATCGTGCAAGCGATGGAATCGGGCAATGCGCCGCTTGAAGAGTCTCTGGCCGCCTACGAGCGCGGCATTGCGCTGTTGCGACAATGTCAGGAAACACTGGCCGCCGCCGAGGTGAAGCTGCAGATTCTCGAAAACGGCGTACTGCGCGAATTCGACGCCACTGGCGTCGGCAGCGCCGATAGTTGACCGTGGATTTTCCGACCTGGATGGCCGCGATTCAGACGCGGACAGAATCGGCACTCGAACGCTTCCTGCCGCCCGCGACGACTGCACCCGGGCCTCTTCATCAGGCCATGCGCTACGCCTCGCTCGGCGGCGGCAAGCGGATACGTCCTTTGTTGTGCCACGCAGCCGGCGAGATTTTCGCCGCCGACGCCTCCCGGCTCGACGTTCCCGCCTGCGCGGTCGAATTGGTTCACGCCTATTCGCTGGTGCATGACGACCTGCCTTGCATGGACAACGACGTCCTCCGGCGCGGTAAGCCCACCTGCCATGTCGAATACGACGAGGCGACCGCCCTGCTGGTCGGCGATAGCCTGCAGACCCTCGCCTTTCAGATACTGGCGGAGCACGGTGGAACGCCGGAGATGATTGCGCTGCTTGCGCAGGCCAGCGGTTCGCGCGGCATGGCCGGTGGACAGGCAATCGATCTCGGCGCGGTCGGCAAGACACTGACGGTCGGCGAACTCGAGTTCATGCACGTTCACAAGACCGGGGCGCTCATTCGCGCTGCAGTTTTGCTGGGCGCGCACGTTGGCGGCGCTGACGACAAGACACTGTTCGCCTTGAGTCATTTTGCCGGCCGTATCGGTCTGTTGTTTCAGGTCGTGGATGACATCCTCGATGCCGAGGCAAACACGGCCACGCTGGGCAAGACTGCAGGCAAGGACGCCGCGCAAAACAAGCCCACCTATGTCAGTCTGCTCGGCCTCTCCGACGCCAAGCACATGGCCATCGATCTGCGCAGCGACGCGAAGGCTGCGCTTGCGCCGCTTGGCGCTGGCGCCCGCCGTCTACTCGAACTCACCGACTACATCGTCGACCGCAAATTCTGATGTCTTATCCGCTGCTCGAATCCATCAACTCGCCGACCGACTTGCGCCAGCTACCGCGCGAGTCGCTCGCAACGCTGGCCGAGGAGTTACGCGCATTTCTGATCGACTCGGTAGCCAGGACCGGCGGACACCTTTCGTCCAACCTCGGCACCGTCGAACTGACCATAGCGCTGCATTACGTTTTCGACACACCGGACGATCGACTGGTCTGGGACGTCGGCCATCAGACTTATGGCCACAAAGTGCTTACCGGCCGACGCGAGGGCATGTCCCACTTGCGGATGAAAGATGGCATCGGCGGCTTCCCACGGCGGACTGAAAGCGAGTACGACACGTTCGGCGTCGGCCATTCATCGACCTCGA
>JBNKCS010000002.1:0-56068 GCA_050287865.1 Rhodocyclaceae bacterium
GTCCAAGAGCTACGGCAACACCATCTTCCTGCGTGAAGAGCGGGAAACCGTCGCCAAGAAGATCCGTACCATGCAGACCGATCCGGCCCGTGTCCGGCTGACCGATCCGGGCACGCCCGAGAAATGCCCGGTGTGGGACTTCCACCGGATCTACTCCGATGACAAGACCCGTGAGTGGGCAGACCAGGGCTGTCGCAGCGCCGGTATCGGTTGCCTGGAATGCAAGCAGCCGGTGCTCGATGCGATCCAGAAGGAGCAGGATCGCATGCGCGAGCGCGCCCAGCCCTATCTGGACGATCCGACCCTGGTGCGCAGCATCGTCGCCGACGGCTGTGAGCGGGCGCGCAAGCTGGCGCAGGAAACCATGCGCGACGTGCGCGAAGCCATCGGGCTGGATTACACGTGACCGAAATAGCGGCCAACGAGTCTGTCGAGCCTCATCTGCCCAAGGTCTATGGCGAGACCATGGCGGTCATGCCGCGCGACCTCTACATCCCGCCGGATGCGCTGGAGGTCTATCTCGATGCTTTCGAGGGGCCGCTCGACCTGCTTCTGTATCTGATCCGCAAGGCCAATATCAACATCCTCGACATTCCGATGGCACCGCTGACGGCGCAGTATCTCGTCTATGTAGAAGCGATGCGCAAGAACAATCTGGAACTGGCAGCCGAGTACCTTCTGATGGCTGCCATGCTGCTCGAAATCAAATCGCGCTTGCTACTGCCACGTCCGCCCAGGGCAGATACCGGCGAACCGGAGGATCCGCGTGCCGAACTGGTGCGGCGTTTGATGGAATACGAACGCATGAAACTGGCGGCCGCAAAACTGGACGAGTTGCCGCAGGCCAACCGCGATTTCGAATGGGTCAGCGTCTGGATTACCGATCAAGTTGCCGAGCGTTTGCCTGAGGTCTCCCTGCACGACCTTCAGGTTGCGTGGTTGGGCTTGATGAAGCAGGCCAAGGTAAGGGCACACCACAAGGTCCACCGCGAGGAACTGTCCGTGCGCGAGTACATGACTTCGATCCTGCGCCGGCTGCAAGGGCGCGGCTACGTGGTGTTCGAGGATCTGTTCGATACCGCGGCAGGAGTCGCCGGCCTGGTGGTAAGCTTCCTCGCCATTCTCGAACTCGCGCGCGAGAAACTCGTCGAGCTCACCCAGAGCGAAGCCCTGGCTCCCATTTACGTCAAATCGGCGGATGTCACCGATGATTCATCTCTACAAACCTGAAGATTACAAGACGGTGCTCGAAGCGGCCTTGCTGGTGGCCGGCGAGCCAATGCCGCTATCGGAACTGAAGAAGCTCTTCGATCAGGAGTTCGATGACGACACCTGGCGGACGCTACTGGACGACCTGCGTCGGGACTGGGCCAACCGTGGTGTCGAATTGGTGCAGTTGGCCACCGGTTGGCGCTTTCAGACCCGGCCGGAGTACCAGGGATTTCTGGATCGCCTCAGGAACGAGAGGCCACCGCGTTACTCGCGGGCCGCGATGGAAACGCTGGCCATCATCGCCTATCGGCAACCGGTAAGTCGTGGCGACATCGAGGATATTCGGGGCGTTGCGGTGTCCTCCAACGTACTCAAGACGCTGGAAGCTCGGGGCTGGGTCGACATCGTCGGGCACCGGGATGCACCCGGACGGCCTGCGCTTTATGCCACCACCAAGAAGTTTCTCGACGACCTGGGCTTGCGCAGCCTGTCCGAGTTGCCACCGCTGACCGAAATCGAACGGGTAATGGACCTTGCAGAACAAGCCAACGAAGCCGACCAGAGCACCACGCCGGAAGAACAGCCCGCTGAGGCCGCCCAGCAAGACTGAGGGAAATTCGCGGCGTGCCCGTGCGCCCAGCCTTCCGGTTGCCGCAGTCGAGACTGTCAAACTGCAAAAGGCCCTGGCCGACGCGGGCCAGGGTTCGCGCCGCGAGATCGAGGAGTGGATCGCCGCCGGGCGTGTGAGTGTCAATGGTGAAAGCGCTCATGTCGGTCAGCGCATCGCGGCAACTGACAAGGTGCGGGTTAACGGACGACTGGTGCAGCTCAAGGCGGCAGGGGGGCGTCTGCCGCGGGTGCTTCTGTATCACAAGCCGGAAGGCGAGATCGTTTCGCGCGAAGACCCCGAAGGGCGGCCAAGTGTTTTCGAAAAGCTGCCGCGGATCAACAACGGCCGCTGGATCGCAGTCGGCCGGCTCGATTTCAATTCCTGCGGCTTGATGCTGTTTACCAGCAGCGGAGAACTGGCGAACCGCCTGATGCATCCGCGCTATGAACTGGAACGCGAGTACGCCGTTCGTGTTCTGGGCGAACCGACGCCCGAGGCGATGGCGCAGCTTGAGTCCGGCATCGAACTGGAAGACGGCCTGGCGCGCTTCACCCGGATGCTGGACGCGGGCGGCGAAGGCGCCAACCACTGGTACAACGTCACGCTCTCGGAAGGACGGAACCGCGAAGTACGCCGCATGTTCGAGGCGGTCGGACTGCAGGTCAGCCGTCTGATGCGGGTTCGTTACGGACCTGTGCTGCTTCCTCCCGGCCTCAAGCGCGGCCTCTGGCGCGAACTCGAACCGCGGGAGGTCATCGCACTGACGAAGGCGCTCGTGCCTCACGAAAAGCCAGAAAAATCCGGAACCTGATTGCTAGCCGGTACATGATCCTGCTATACTCCACGCGCTTTTGAAACACCGTTCCCGGCTGCGCTTTGGCACATGTCGAGGGAGCAATGAAAATGGGCAACGTTGCCCATTTTTTATTTGTGTCGTGAGGGTGATGGGCAGGTGCAATTGGCCGAACTGATTGAACAGGCGGTATCCGGGCTTGGATACGAACTCGTCGATTTCGAGACGAGTCCCCGCGCCCGCCTGTTGCGCGTGTTCATCGATCGCCTGCCGGAAAAGGGCAAGGTCGATATCGATGACTGCACGGCGGTCAGCAATCACCTGAGCCGGTTGTTTGTTGTCGAGAACGTCGATTACGACCGCCTCGAGGTTTCTTCGCCCGGACTTGATCGACCGCTGAAGAAAGCGGCCGACTGGCAGCGTTTTGCCGGCATGGACGTGCAGTTCAAGTTGCGTGTTCCGGTTGGCAACCAGCGCAATTTCACCGGCCGTATCGTTGACCAGCGTGGCGATATGGCGGTGATTGCAGTCGAAGGTGAAGAGCGCGAGTTTTTGCTGGCAGGCATCGACAAGGCGCGTTTAGTGCCGAAATTTTGAATGGGATTGCTGGAGGATCTGGAATGAGCCGCGAATTGCTGATGCTGGTGGATGCCCTGGCGAGGGAAAAAAACGTGGACAAGAACACCGTGTTCGCGGCACTCGAGCTTGCGCTGGCGTCGGCCACCAAGAAGCGTATCCACGACGAAGCGGATGTGAGAGTCGAAATCGATCGTGAAACGGGCGCTTTCGAGTCCTTTCGCAGGTGGCTGGTGGTCCCCGACGAGGAAGTCGAGATTCCGGAACAGCAGATCGGCTTGACCGATGCGCAGGAGCAGCTTCCCGATGTGACCCTTGGCGACTACGTCGAAGAGACCCTGGAACCGATCGACTTCGGCCGGATCGGCGCCCAGGCAGCCAAGCAGGTGATCCTGCAAAAGATCCGCGACGCCGAGCGCGAGCAGGTGCTCAACGATTTCCTCGATCGCAAGGAGCATCTGGTAACGGGAACCGTCAAGCGCATGGAAAAGGGCAATGCCATCATCGAGGCGGGCCGTATCGAAGCACTGCTTCCGCGCGACCAGATGATCCCGAAGGAAAATCTCCGCCCCGGCGACCGCGTCCGTGCATGGCTGAAGAAAATCGATCGCGTTGCCCGCGGACCGCAATTGATTCTTTCGCGTACGGCCCCCGATTTCATCATGAAGCTTTTCGAACTCGAAGTTCCCGAGATCGAAGACGGCCTTCTCGAAATCAAGTCCGCGGCTCGCGATCCCGGTGTGCGCGCCAAGATCGCCGTCAAGTCGAATGATCAACGTGTCGATCCGATCGGTACCTGCGTCGGAATGCGCGGCTCGCGCGTTACCGCCGTAACCAACGAACTCGCCGGCGAACGGGTCGATATAGTGCTCTGGTCGATGGATCCCGCGCAGTTCGTCATCGGCGCGCTGGCTCCCGCCGAGGTCAGCTCGATCGTCGTCGACGAAGAGAAGCACGCCATGGACGTGGTGGTGGACGAAGCGAACCTGGCGATCGCCATTGGCCGCGGTGGTCAGAACGTGCGTCTGGCATCGGAACTGACCGGCTGGACCATCAATCTGATGACGGTTGAGGAATCGCAGCAGAAGCAGGAAACGGAAACCGCCGGAATTCGTGACGTATTCATGGAAAAGCTGGACGTCGATGAAGAGGTGGCGGAAATCCTGATCCAGGAAGGGTTCTCGACACTCGAGGAAGTGGCCTATGTGCCGCTGGCCGAGATGCTGGAAATCGAGGCATTCGACGAAGCGACGGTAAACGAACTCAGGGACCGAGCCCGAAACGTACTCTTGACGGAAGCCATCGTGGATGAGGAACACCTCGAGAAGGTGGCCGACGACATGCTGGAACTGGACGGTATGGACAAACAGTTGGCGGCGCGTTTGGCCAAAAACGGCGTGTGTACACGAGACGATCTGGCCGACCTGGCCACCGATGAATTGATCGAGATGACCGGTATAGACGACCAACGTGCAAAGGCGCTGATCACCACGGCTCGGGCCCACTGGTTCCCGGAAACGCAGTAGAGGGGGAGGCCGCACCATGGCACAAATGAATGTCTCGCAATTCGCAGCCGAGCTGAAAATGCCGGCGTCCGCGCTGTTGGAACAACTGGCAAAGGCCGGGGTGTCCAAGCAAGCGACCAACGACGTACTCAGCGAGCAGGACAAGACCCGCTTGCTCGACTACCTGCGCAAGGCGCACGGAGGAGCGGCTCCCAAGGCAAAGATCACGCTGACTCGCAAGCAAACGACGGAAATCAAGTCCGCCGACTCGACCGGCAAGGCGCGCACCATCCAGGTGGAAGTGCGGAAGAAGCGGGTTTTCGTCAAGCGCGAGGCGGAACTGGCAACCGAGGCGGAAGCGCCGGAGCCGATAACAACGCCGGAACCCGCGCCGGTGGTCGACAAAAAGCAGTCTGCATTGCGTGCGGCGGAAGCGAAGCGTCAAGCCGAACTTGCGGAAATCCAGGCAGCGGAGCTCAAGGAAAAGCAGGAACGCGAAGCCCGGGCCAAGGCGGAGGCAGAGGCTCGTTTGGCGCTCCAACAGGCCGAGATGGCGCAGAAGGCGGCGGAGCAGCAAATCGCCACCGATGCCGCCACCGTGAGTGGAACATTGCACAAGCCGGCTGCCAAGACGGGCGAAGAACCGAAGAAGCCAGGTGCAAAGAAGGCCTCGGGGGGCGCCTGGAAGGATGACGCGGCAAAGAGGCGTGGAATCAAGACGCGTGGCGATACGGCGGGCGGCGCCGGCGGCTGGCGAGGCGGTCCACGCGGTGGTCGTCACGGTTCCCGTCGTCACGAGGAAAGTAGCCCGCAGTCCCAGTCCAGCGAAGTGATCGTCCGCGAGGTTCACGTTCCTGAAACTATCAGTGTTGCCGACTTGGCACACAAAATGTCCGTCAAGGCCACTGAAGTGATCAAGGTGCTGATGAAGATGGGCATGATGGTCACGATCAACCAGCACCTCGATCAGGAAACCGCAATGATCGTGGTCGAGGAAATGGGCCACAAGGCGCTTGCGGCGAAACTGGACGATCCGGACGCTTTCCTGGCCGAGTCGGTCGAGCATGCGGATGCCGAGGTATCGCCTCGTGCCCCTGTGGTGACCGTCATGGGTCACGTTGACCACGGCAAGACTTCGCTGCTCGATCATATTCGTCGTGCCAAGGTTGCCTCGGGCGAGGCTGGCGGCATTACCCAACATATCGGCGCCTATCACGTCGAAACGCCGCGCGGCGTTATCACTTTCCTCGATACGCCGGGCCACGAAGCCTTTACGGCGATGCGTGCCCGCGGCGCCAAGGCGACCGACCTCGTCATTCTGGTCGTGGCAGCGGACGATGGCGTAATGCCGCAAACCAAGGAAGCCATCCATCATGCCAAGGCGGGCAATGTACCGTTGGTGGTGGCGGTCAACAAGATCGACAAGCAGGGCGCCAACCCCGATCGCGTACGACAGGAACTGGTAGCCGAAGGCGTAGTACCGGAGGAATACGGCGGCGATGTTCCCTTCGTACAGGTTTCCGCCAAAACGGGGCAGGGGATCGACGACCTCCTTGAGCAAGTGCTGTTGCAAGCCGAGGTGCTTGAACTGACCGCCCCCAACGATGTTCCGGCAAAGGGGGTGATCATCGAGGCTCGCCTGGACAAGGGCAAGGGACCGGTCGCGACGATGCTGGTCCAGTCCGGTACGCTCAAGCGTGGCGACGTGGTGCTGGCCGGGCAGGTATTCGGCCGCGTTCGTGCCATGCTCGACGAAAACGGCAATTCGATCGACGAAGCGGGACCATCCATTCCCGTGGAAATTCAGGGCCTGTCAGACGTGCCGGGGGCCGGCGACGAAGCGATGGCGATCACGGACGAACGCAAGGCGCGGGAGATTGCGCTTTTCCGTCAGGGCAAGTTCCGCGACGTGCGACTCGCCAAACAACAGGCAGCCAAGCTCGAGAATATGTTCGATCAGATGGGCGAGGGCGAAGCCAAGCAACTGGCGCTGATCATCAAGGCGGACGTGCAGGGCTCGCAGGAAGCGCTGATGCACGCATTGACGAAGCTGTCGACCGCCGAGGTCAAGGTGAACGTCATCCATGCAGCGGTCGGTGGCATTACGGAATCGGACGTCAACCTCGCCGAGGCTTCGAAGGCCGTCATCATCGGCTTCAATACGCGTGCCGATGCCGGCGCGCGCAAGGCGGCCGAGAACTTTGGTGTCGATATCCGCTACTACAACATCATCTACGAAGCCGTCGATGAAGTTAAGGCGGCGATGTCCGGCATGCTCTCGCCGGAAAAGAAGGAAAACGTCATCGGCCAGGTCGAGATTCGCCAGGTATTCCGCATTTCCAGAGTCGGCGCCGTTGCGGGCTGCATGGTCTTGTCTGGCATTGTGAAACGAAATGCCTCGGTTCGCGTATTGCGCGACAACGTCGTCATTCATACCGGCGAACTCGAGTCGCTGAAGCGCTTCAAGGACGACGTGCGCGAGGTCAAGGAAGGCTTCGAGTGCGGTCTCAACCTGAAGAACTTCAACGACATCAACGAAGGCGACCAGTTGGAAGTGTTCGAGATTCAGGAAGTCGCCCGGACGCTTTAGGCGATGGCAAAGGAGTTTTCCCGCTCCAGCCGGGTGTCGGAGCAAATCCATCGGGAGCTGTCGGAACTCATTCGCTGGGAGATCAAGGATCCCCGGATCAGTCCGAAGATGAGTCTGGTGACGCTAACCGACGTCGAGGTAACGTCGGACTACACGCACGCAAAGGTCTTTTACACTTTGCTGGCGGGCGAGGAACATCGCGCCGAAGTCGACCAAGGTCTCAGGCACTCTGCAGGCTTCCTGCGCCGCGAACTGGGGCGACGCATTCGTATCCACCACATTCCCGAACTGCATTTCGTTTACGACACCTCGGTCGAACGCGGCACTCACCTCGCCAATCTGATTGACGAGGCGGTCAAGTCTGGCGAAAGCCACAACGACGAGTGAACAAACCTCGTCGTGCTCCCCGGCGCCGCGTAGACGGCGTTCTGCTGCTCGACAAGTCGACAGGCATCACCTCCAACGCTGCATTGCAGAAAGCGCGCTGGCTGTTCAATGCCGAAAAGGCAGGGCACACCGGAACACTCGATCCACTGGCTACCGGCCTCCTGCCGCTCTGTTTCGGCGAAGCAACAAAGTTCGCCGGTGAGTTGCTCGGCGCCGACAAGTCCTATCGCGCTACGCTGAAACTCGGCGTCACAACCGACACGGCAGATGCGGAAGGGAAGGTGCTGCAGGTGCGTCCTGTCGAGGTCGATGACGACAAGTGGCGTGTCGCCATGGCTGACTTTCGTGGCGAGATCGAGCAGATACCGCCAATGCACTCGGCACTTAAACGCGATGGGACACCGCTCTACCAATATGCACGCCAAGGCATTGAATTGGAAAGGGAAGCGAGGCGAGTAACCATACATCGCCTGAAACTGCTTTCCTTCATCGGCAATGAGGCCGTTATCGACGTCGATTGCAGCAAAGGCACTTACGTCCGTACCTTGGCGGCCGATATCGGCGAAAAATTAGGGTGCGGAGCACATCTGACTGCGCTACGACGGACGCGAATCGGCGGCCTCGATGTGACCGACGCGATCACGCTTGCCGAACTCGAAGCCCTGGCGATCGAGAATCGGGACGACCGTTTGCGCGCGGTCGATACCTTGCTCGCCAATGTGCCGATGGCCAGGCTCGATAGCAGCGAATCGGAACGGATGCGACACGGTCAGGGTATCCGCCGGGAAGGCAACCCGGGGCTACGCTACCGCCTGTATGCCGCCGACGGCGCGTTCATTGGTCTCGGCGAACAGTCCGCGGACGGCTGGCTGAATCCGCGCCGTCTGGTCGCGACCATACCCATGACGCAGTAAGACGCTGAAATTGGTTGAGTTTAGGCAGGTGGGGTGGCTATAATGCCGCCCTTCGTCCATGGACGGACGAAAAGGCGGGCGCAGGGCTCTATCAAACCGGGGCGGCGCCTGTATTCGATAAAGCGTTTGAAAGAGAAAACATGGCAATCAACACTACCGAAAAGGCGAAGATCGTCGCCGACTACCAACTCGCCCAAGGCGATACCGGGTCTCCCGAAGTGCAAGTTGCACTCCTGACTGCCCGCATCAACGACCTCACCGGGCACTTCAAAGAGCACGTCAAGGACCACCATTCTCGTCGCGGTCTGCTGAAAATGGTCAGCCAGCGGCGCAAGATGCTGGACTACCTGAAACGCACCAACGTCGACCGGTATCGTGCGCTTATCGGGCGTCTCGGCCTGCGCAAGTAACCGGCTTTGGCGATCATGCCGGCTGCTTCTCCAGAGTATCTGCCCGCATCGACCGAATTTGCCGGCGCGCCCTCCGCGGTCGCGCCGGTTTCGCATTTCTGAAAGGATATTTTGTGCTGACACCGACCAAGAAGACGTTCGCCTATGGCGCGCACACCGTAACGATGGAGACGGGCGAAATTGCCCGTCAGGCCACGGGAGCCGTCCTGGTGAATATGGACGATACCGTAATCCTCGCCACCGTCGTCGCCAAGACCGAAGCGAAATCCGGCCAGGATTTTTTCCCGCTTACCGTTGACTATGTCGAGAAGGTCTATGCCGCTGGCCGCATTCCCGGAGGCTTCTTCAAGCGGGAAGGGCGTCCTTCCGAGAAGGAAACGCTGACGTCGCGCCTGATCGACCGGCCGATTCGCCCGCTGTTTCCGGATGGTTTCTACAACGAAATCCAGGTCATCATCCATGTGTTGTCGAGCAACCCGGAGGTCGATCCCGACATCCCGGCGATGATCGGTGCCTCGGCGGCACTCGCCATTTCCGGCGTCCCCTTCAACGGCCCGATCGGCGCCGCCCGCGTCGGCTACATCAACGGCCAGTACGTGCTGTGCCCGACCTTGAGCCAATTGCCGGACAGCCAACTCAATCTGGTCGTTGCCGGCACCGCCGGCGCGGTGCTGATGGTCGAGTCTGAAGCGCAACAACTTAGCGAAGAAGTCATGCTGGGCGCCGTCGTTTTCGGCCACGAGCAGATGCAGGTCGCCATCAACGCCATCAACGAAATGGTCGAAGTCGCGGGCAAGCCCGAGTGGAACTGGCAAGCCCCCGCCCAGGACGAGGCATTGATCGCCAAGGTTGCCGCTCTGGCGGAAGCCGAATTGCGCGATGCCTATCGCATCACCAGTAAGCAGGCGCGTACCCAGCAGTGCCGTGAGGTGGCGAAGAAGACGATCGAAGCCGTCTGCAGCGGTGAAGGCGCCCCGGACGCCACCCTCGTTGGCAACCTGATTTTCGAACTGGAAGCGAAGATTGTTCGCACCCAGATCCTGAACGGCGAGCCGCGCATCGATGGTCGCGATACCCGCACCGTGCGTCCCATTGCCGTACGTACCGGCGTGCTGCCGCGTACCCACGGTTCTGCACTGTTTACCCGAGGCGAGACCCAAGGCTTGGTGATTGCTACGCTGGGAACGGGCCGTGACGAACAGATCATTGACGCCCTGCAAGGCGAATATCGCGACCGCTTCATGCTTCACTACAACATGCCTCCTTTTGCCACCGGCGAAACCGGTCGCGTCGGTAGCCCGAAGCGCCGCGAGATCGGCCATGGCCGCTTGGCCAAGCGTGCGCTGCTGGCGGTGCTGCCGTCCGCTGAGGAGTTCGGCTATTCGATGCGCGTGGTGTCTGAAATCACCGAATCGAACGGTTCCTCGTCGATGGCGTCCGTGTGCGGTGGTTCGCTGGCCCTGATGGACGCTGGCGTACCGCTCAAGTCGCACGTTGCCGGTATTGCCATGGGCCTGATCAAGGAAGGTAACCGCTTCGCTGTGCT
Source organism: Rhodocyclaceae bacterium (assembly GCA_050287865.1). Taxonomy (GTDB): domain Bacteria; phylum Pseudomonadota; class Gammaproteobacteria; order Burkholderiales; family Rhodocyclaceae; genus Fen-999. The sequence continues at coordinate 10,544 of JBNKCS010000002.1, forward strand.
GACGGACATCCTTGGCGACGAAGATCACCTCGGCGACATGGACTTCAAGGTCGCCGGCACCGATAGCGGTATTACTGCGCTGCAGATGGACATCAAGATCCAGGGCATCACCAAGGAGATCATGCAGGTCGCGCTAGCCCAGGCCAAGGAAGCACGCTTGCACATTCTCGACATCATGAAGAGTTCCGTTTCCGGCCATCGCGATGAGGTTTCCACTTTTGCTCCGCGGATGATCAACATGAAGATCAATCCGGAAAAGATTCGTGACGTCATCGGCAAGGGTGGCGCAGTCATTCGTGCCTTGACCGAGGAAACCGGCTGCGTGATCGACATTGAGGACGACGGCAGTATCACCATCGCCTCGGTCAATGCCGACGCTGCTCAAGTCGCGAAGAAGCGCATCGAGGACATCACGGCGGAAGTCGAAGTCGGCAAGATCTATGAAGGCCCGGTGCTGCGTTTGCTCGATTTCGGCGCCATCGTGCAGGTATTGCCGGGCAAGGATGGTCTATTGCACATCTCCCAGATCGCCAACGAGCGCGTCAACGCGGTTGCCGACTATCTGAAGGAAGGCCAAGTGGTCAAGGTCAAGGTCATTGAAACCGACGACAAGGGCCGTATCCGCCTCTCCATGAAAGCTCTGGCGGTCGAAGCCCAAGGCGAGGCGCCAGTCGCACAATAGCGTCCTAGCGTCGCCGAGACGCCTCAGACGACCAACAAAAAAGGACGCGTCAGCGTCCTTTTTTGTTCTTGCTTCGTCTGGCGACTATTTTGCCATCTGCTTCTCTCGTCTTTCCTCGAGTTCCTTGCAGTCGATGCAGAGTGTCGCCGTCGGACGCGCCTCAAGGCGCTTCAGTCCGATCTCGACGCCGCAACTGTCGCAATAGCCATATTCGCCAGAGTCGATGCGGGCGATCGATTCGTTCACCTTCTTGATGAGTTTGCGTTCGCGGTCGCGATTGCGAAGTTCAAGGGCGATATCCGATTCCTGACTTGCCCGGTCATTGGGGTCGGCAAAAACGGTGGCCTCATCCTGCATCGTCTGGACGGTACGCTCAATATCGCCGGCCAGTTCACCTTTCAGTGACTCGAGGATGGCACGGAAGTGGGCCAATTGCTTGGGGTTCATATACTCCTCGCCTTTCTTCGCGACGTAGGGCGGGAATTGCTTGTGCAGAAAATCGTCGGCCATGCTTAATAGTAGTCCGTCCGCGGAAAATGTTGCTTTATATAGGAAACGCGTCATTGCCGCAAGCGGATATGAGGTTTCCGCTGGCCGGCTGTTGGAATATGACGCCAGTTGACACTTGATTCCTTTACCGCGCTAAATGCGCCCTGCGGAATACCTCTTACCCCGAATAGCCACACGCGGGGATGATGGGGATTCTGCTCGTTCTCACCTTGAAAGGGTACTGTCCATGAATAAGACTGAACTGATCGATCATATTGCCCGATCCGCCGATCTCTCGAAGGCTTCCGCCGCCCGAGCTCTGGAAGCAGCAATCGAAGGGATAACAGAGTCATTGCGAGCCGGAGAACCCGTTTCGCTGGTCGGGTTTGGCAGCTTCCTTGTCGGGACGCGCGCGGCTCGTAGCGGCCGTAATCCGAGGACTGGAGCTACCATCAATATCAGCGCGGCGAAGGTTCCCAAGTTCAGGGCCGGCAAGGGCTTGAAGGATGCCATCAACTGATATACTGCGCGCCTTCGCCTGATCGCCTGAAAACGGCCGCTCGGCGCGGGTGCTTAGCTCAGTTGGTAGAGCGTCGCCCTTACAAGGCGAATGTCGGCGGTTCGAGCCCGTCAGCACCCACCACCGATTCGCGTGATGCTGCCGTACTCGAACTGACCGTTCGGATTACGTGTTCAGCTTCGCTTGCGCCCAACGTGCGATCCGACTGTTCCCTTTGATTTGTCGTACGGCTGGCAATTGCATGACGAGGGAACCCAAGAAAACCAACCGGATTCCGCCGTCGTCACCCTCAAATTGGCACCATGTCATTCTATCCACGATCTCTGCTTCGCCTGGTGTTGCTGGGCAACCTGTTGATGATGTTGCCGCTACTGGCCGCAATCGTCTATGCCGCGATCACCGTAGAAAGGATTTCCAGGCAGAGTGAATTGATGGCAGGAGAAGCCAACCGGGCCGGACAACTCAGCTGGGAACTGCCGGAAGAACTCCGCCTTATGGAGCGTATCCTCCGACAGTACGTTGTATTGCACGATGCCAGTTTGCTCGACGACTACGCGACTGCGCGCAAGGAATGGCGCCGTCGCGCAGCGACATTTGCCGACATTCCCTTGACGAGCAGCCTGCGGGCCAAAATTGGCAGCCTCCTGTCTCTGGAGGATGCTGCTTACGAGAAGCTGGGCAAATCTGGAGAGGGGCTACCTGAATTGCAGGAGACGGTAGCAACGTTGCTGGAGCGTAGTGTCGCCATGGCCGACGAAGCTGCCCGTATCGTCGATGCTGAGCGGACTTCATTTCGCGCTCGTGCCGCCGAGTTGCGCGAACGCCTGATGATCGGCATCGCGGTGGCACTAGCGGCAGCGCTGTTGTTGTTGTTGCTTGGTCGCCGCTTGGTGGCACGCCTGTTTTCTAGTGTGGAAAACGCCGTTCAGAAATTGGGGGAGGGACATCTGGATCGAAAGGTCGCACTACAGGGGCCTGACGACGTGAAACGCATTGGAGAGCGCCTGGAATGGCTACGCTGTCGCTTGCGCGAGTTGGAAGAGCAGCGAACGCGTGTCCTGCGACATATATCCCACGAACTGAAAACCCCACTGGCAGCCCTCCGGGAAGGCTCGAGCCTGCTGTCCGATCAGGTGGCTGGTTCGCTGACCGCTCAGCAGAACCGAATCGTCGGTATCATGCACGGAAATGCAATACGCCTACAGACCCTGATCGACGGGTTGCTTCGTCTTCAGCGCACGGAATATGCGCTCGAAAGGTTCGAGCGGCTGCAACTTCGCTTCGATGAGGTCGTCCAGCAAGTGCTGGCAACCTTTCAACTGGCTGTACGAGACAAGCAGTTGCGTATCATGGGAACGCTGGCGCCGTTGACAGTTACTGGCGGGCGTGAGGAGATTACAACCATCGTGAGCAATCTTGTGGCAAATGCGATCAAGTACTCCCCAGCGGGAGGCACTATTCGACTGACCCTGAGCAGGGTAGAGGATCATGCGGTATTCGACGTCGTGGATCAGGGCCCCGGAATACCCAAAGACGACCAAGCGAAGATATTTGAACCCTTCTTCAGGGCACGTGGAACAGAAAAGTCTGCTACCGGTACCGGTCTGGGACTGGCCATTGCGAGCGAGTTTGTTCATGCTCACCACGGACGCTTGGCGTTAATCGAGTCGGCCACAGGGGCACATTTTCAGGTCCGCATACCGCTGACGGGGGCGCACCCATGAGATATAGGATTCCTTTCGTCGCGGTAATAGTTTGCGCTTTCGGGCTGACCGCCTGCTCGCTGCCGCTGCCACTCGCGCGAAACGCCGAGACGACTCAAGTGGAAGAGCTACTCGCCCATTATCGATACATGAGCATGGCAACACTGGACGATCAACGCAATGAATTCATAGAGGCCTCGCTGGTGTATAAGCACTCGCCGACTGATGGAACCAGGCTACGACTTGCGCTGGCTTTGCTGATTCCCGGGGCACCGTGGCGGGATGACGCGCGCGCTGCCCAGCTGCTTGGCGCAATTGACTCCACGCCGTCGCCGCGCCACGACTTGGTCGTTCTGCTGGAACAGATGGCACAGTTGCGACATGATGACCTCAAAAGGTGTGAGAGAAAAATGGAAGTAATCCGCGATGAACGCAGAAAAGCGGAACAGAAGCTGGAAATCGCGCAGGAAGAATGCAAGCGAGCCGATCTGTTGCAGCAGAAACTCGACAAACTGCGCAATATAGACCGGGATCTGAGAAACAAGCGACCGTTGCGACGGACAACACCATGAAATCACTAGGCAATGTTCTGGTAGTCGATGACGATCCCGATCTACTGGATCTTATCGGGATGAGATTGTCCGCCGCGGGATACGAGGTAACCTTGGCCTCGTCAGGCGAAGAGGCACTTCGTTGTTTTAGGGCTGAACGGCCCAGGGCGGTAATTACCGATCTGCGGATGGACGGCATGGACGGACACGCATTGTTTGCCCGTTTACATGCCGAAGCGCCGACTGTCCCCGTGATCATTCTGACGGCCCATGGAACCATTCCCGATGCAGTTGCGGCCACGCAACGCGGACTATTCGGCTTTCTGACAAAACCATTCGACAGCCGCGAATTGTTGGCGCGTGTAGCGGAAGCGGTCGCCCTGTCGCCGACAATCGCTGCCACCGATGCCGATGGCGCTTGGCGATCGGGAATCGTTTCGGCAAGCCCCCTCATGGACGAGGTTCTGCGGCGAGCGAGAAGGGCGGCCGAGGACGGTGGGCCGCTACTGATTATCGGGCCTCGCGGTTCCGGAAAGGAAATGCTGGCTCGGGCCATACACAAGGCCAGTTCCCGGGCGGACAAGCCCTTTGTCACGCTGGTATGCGGTTCGCTGCCCCCGGAAGGCTTTGAGGAAGCACTGCTTGGAGTTCCCAAAGGGAAAGGGGCTCACCGTGGGCTTCTGGCGGAAGCGACCGGCGGAACGCTTTATATTGACGAGCTTGAAAGTCTGCCACCGATCGCTCAGGCGCGTCTTCTACCGCTTGTCCGTAGAAATGACGGGCCGTTCGGAATCATTCCAAGTGGTACGGGACCCGACGTACGCATCCTGGCCGCGTGCGAAACAGTGCCAGAACGTGCAGTCCAGGAGGGACTGCTTCGCGCAGACCTGTACTACAGTCTGGCCGCAACGACATTGGTTATCCCTCCGCTCGCCGATCGCCCTGAAGATATTTCTGAAATCATCGCGCACTGCATCAGTAACGCCGGTGACAGCGGACGCAGCTTCTCGCCAGAAGCGCTGAAACTGTTGCAGGAGGCGCCTTGGCCGGGAAACACGAGGCAGCTGATGAGCGTGGTTGGACAAGCCATGCAGCTCTCGGTTGCTGCGGTAGTACCAGGATCCTTGGTCAGCCAGTTGCTTCGCGAAGAAAGCGAACGCGAGATGATCTGCTTTGACGAGGCGAGACGAGGTTTTGAACGCGAATATCTGGTCAAGCTGATGCAGACCACGAATGGCAACGTCTCACAGGCGGCACGCATCGCCCAGCGCAATCGTACTGAGTTCTACAAGCTGCTCGGGCGGCACGGCATCGATCCGGCGACGTTCAAAACGCAGACTTGAACAAACTCTGCGGTAACAGTCCCTTACAACTGGATGTCGTCCTTCCGGCCATGGTTGCCGTTGTTCTTGTTGTCGGTCAGTGATGATCGTAACGACAACGAGGGATCAGCCATGTGGAATCGCATGCGTGCAATATTGTTTCCGCTCACGGTCGCTTTGCTTATTGGGGGGATTGGCACACCGGCCTGGGCAGACCGTGGTCACTATCGAGGCCCGACTCACCATGGGCACCACTATAGGGGAGGCCATGGCGTCGGTTGGGTACCAGGCTTGCTGCTCGGCTCGGCGATTATCTGGGCGGCAACACGCCCTCCGGTCATTTATACCGCCCCGGCAGTCCCAGCGGTCATCGTTGTGCCTCCGCAGCCGGCAGCATCCCTGCCAGTAGAAAACTGGTACTACTGCCGTCCGGCAGGAGCCTATTATCCCGATGTTCCGTCCTGTCCGACCCCTTGGGAGCTTGTACCCGGGAACGCTCCGGGTCGGTGAGGATGGCGTAATAGATGTTCAAACCGCGGCATATGCCGCGGTAATCTTGTTTGGGGCACTGATTTGGCTACAATCGGGAGCACAACAATTCCCGCTGCAGAATCGACCCAACGATGCAGACACAACGCTGAGCGAAAGATAAGATGGCTCCCCGACCTGGGCTCGAACCAGGGACCTGCGGATTAACAGTCCGTCGCTCTACCGACTGAGCTATCGGGGAACAGGAGAGGCGCGGATATTAGACATTTCGCTTGGAACCGTCAAGCAACCATGAACGACGAACTCATTTTCGTAAAAACTCTTGCCGGAGAAGACGCAGTACGCGATCGAACGCGCTTGGTCCAGCGCAACCTTCGCATGGTGCTGATTCTGGTGGATGGACTGACCAATGTAACGGCACTGAAGCAAAAGGCAGGCGATCCGGCGATGATCGAGACAGCGCTCGCTGAACTTGAGCGAATCGGTCTTATCGAGTCGACGGAGACGCGCGGATCACGAAAGGCCAACTCGATTGCCGAAGCACTTTCGATTGCTTCGGAAGAAATTGCTCCGAAAGAAGTTGAAATCGAACTGCCGTCCGATGTGGAGACGGTCATTCCGGATATTGACTTCCCGACCGTTGACACCGTCTTCGAAGAGCTGGAGCTTCCCCCGGTGCCTTCGGGTATTACTGCCGACGCTCCCACGCCAACATTGGCGCCTCACTCGAATTTCGTGGAATCGCAGGCTGTTCCAAGGTCCGGTTGGTTTTCCCGGTTGCGGCAACGCTGGCAGCAGATGCGGGAAGAACGCGCATATGAAAAAGCATACGGGCAGCCCTCCAAAGTCGCCGCCGATCCCCCGTTGCCTCCAACGCGTCTTCCTCGGCGGAAACTGAAGCTCAAGCCGATACTCATGACCATATTGGTTGGCCTGGTCGTGTTCGGGGCACTTCGCATCATCCTGTACCCCTATGACGAGTATCGTCCAACCGTGGAGGCGCAGTTGTCCCGCATGTTGTCGGACGAAGTGAAAGTCGAACGGATTACGTTCTCGCCGTTACCGATTCCCACCTTCAACCTTCATCACGTAACGGTTGGCGCCGCTGCCTACGCAACGGCGGATGAGGTCACTCTGGTGCCAGACTGGCTCACTCTAATGGGCGGAAAGCTATTCCGAAATGCCACGGTCCGCAAACTGCAGCTTCGCGAGGGGGCACTCGAAAAACTCGACAAGTGGTTTCTGCGCGAGAACATGGGTGATATCGAACTGGAAAATGTCGAGATACGAAACCTTTCTGTCGACCTTGGCTGGACCGAGCTCAGCGGGCTTTCCGGAAGCCTGACCCCAGGTTTGAACAGTGTTGCGACCTTTTCGGGTAAAGCGGGGCAGGGCGGCTTGAACGTCGAAGTCGTACCAGGCGAAAACGGAGTGCGGATCTCCGCGCATGCGGGCGAATGGCTCCTCCCCGTTGTCCCACCAATCAAAGTGTCTGCGCTGGATATCAGCGCCACGTTGGCCTCTGGCCGACTGGAGCTGGACAAAATAGATGCTCGCTTGTTCGATGGATCGATCAACGGAGCGGGCACGGTAGTCTGGCAGAGCTCGCCCAGCATGTCACTCGACCTGACGCTCAAACACATCGCGGCGGCCAGCTTGCTCACGACGATGAAAGCGCCAAGTGCCGTCGCTGGTTATCTTTCCGGACAGGTCCAATATGCGACCGATGCCCCTTCGACCAGTTGGCTGAACAGGAGTGCGAAAGCAGAAGGGAGCTTTTCCGTGGATCATGGAACCCTGAATCGAATCGATCTTGCCAGTGCACTCAAACCGGGTGTTCAGGGGGACGGGATATACCGGGGAGGAGAAACCGGGTTCGAGGATCTTTCCGGCAAGTTTTCCTGGGACGCCAAGACGGTCCGTATTGGCGGTGTCCGGCTATCGTCGGGCTTGATGGCGGCTACTGGTCAGGCAGCCGTTGCCAGAGAGACCGGTATTGTTTCCGGCACTACGACGGTGGAAATGCGGGGAGCGAGCGCACCGCGCGCCTGGCTGTCGATTGGTGGCCAGGCAAGCGATCCCGAGCTCAAACGGGGTGGCCGCTAACGCCTGGCTCCGGCTGATTGGAATAAAAAGCGGGGAGGGCGCGGAATGCCGCGCCTTCCCCGTTTTGGTGTGAACAAGCCTGGCGCGGCTAGCCGCTACTTGGTTACCGTCGCGATGGCGTCGGCAACGTAATCGATGTTCTTGTTGTTGATCGCTGCCAGACAGATCCGGCCGGTGCCAACGGCGAATACGCCAAATTCCGTCTTCAAGCGGTCGACCTGCGCAGCGGTCAGCCCCGTGTAGGAAAACATGCCCCGTTGTTGGACCACGAATGAAAAATCCTGGGCGACGCCACGATCCTTGAGCTTAGCGACCAAGCCTACTCGCATGGCACGGATGCGATCGCGCATCCCGCCTAATTCCTGCTCCCACATCTTCCGGAGTTCCGGGCTTGACAGTACCGCCGCCACTAGCGCACCGCCGTGGGTCGGAGGATTCGAGTAGTTGGACCGGATGACGCGCTTGAGTTGCGACAAGACGCGTACCGACTCGTCCTTGCCTGCAGTGACGATCGACAGTGCGCCGACCCGCTCGCCGTAAAGAGAAAAGGACTTCGAGAAGGAGCTGGAAACGAAGAACTGAAGGCCGGATTCGGCGAACAATTTCAGCGCGATGGCGTCCGGCTCGATGCCGTCTGCGAAGCCCTGGTAGGCCATATCCATGAACGCGATCAGGTTGCGTTCCTTGACTGCGGAGACCACTTCCTTCCATTGTTCTTCGGTCAGGTCCGCGCCCGTCGGATTGTGGCAGCAGGCGTGAAGCAGGACCACGGATTTGGCGGGCAAACCCAGCAGGCAGGACTTCATGGCCGCGAAATCGACGCCGCGTGTTGCCGCATCGTAGTAGGGATAGCTTTCAACCACAAATCCCGACGATTCGAAAATTGCCCGGTGGTTCTCCCAACTGGGGTCGGAAATGAAAATCTTGGCTTCAGGCACCAGTCGCTTGAGGTAGTCCGCGCCGACCTTCAGGGCACCGGTTCCGCCAAGGCACTGGGCCGTCAGGACACGGCCTTCGGCGAGCAGGGGCGAGTGCTCGCCGAAAAGGAGCTTCTGCACGGCTCCGTTGTAGGCAGGGGTACCCTCGATTGGCTGATAACCGCGCGGCGGCATCGCCTCGAGACGGGCCTTTTCGGCCGCCTTCACGCAGTTGAGCAGGGGGATCTTGCCGTCGTCCCCGTAATAGACGCCGACACCGAGATTGACCTTCTGCGGGTTGGTCTCGGTATTGAAGGCCTCGGTCAGCCCCAGGATGGGATCGCGGGGGGCCAGTTCGACGGCGGCGAAGATCGACGTGCTCATTTCTGCTCCTGAAGAGGGAATATTTTGACGAACGCGCAATAATACCTGATTCACTACGGCCGATTTTTCGCCGCTATTGAACGGTATTCCAATGTCCGAACTGTCCGTAATCCCATTTCCGCAAAGCCCGTACCGCCTGCATCGGCCGTTCCCGCCGGCGGGTGACCAGCCCGAGGCCATCCAGCGCCTGGTGGAGGGAATCGAAGACGGTCTGTCGTTTCAGACGCTACTGGGCGTAACGGGATCGGGCAAGACCTACACGATGGCCAACGTCATCGCGCACCTTGGCCGTCCGGCCCTGGTTTTGGCGCCGAACAAGACGCTGGCGGCGCAGCTCTATTCGGAATTTCGCGAGTTCTTTCCGGACAACGCGGTCGAGTATTTCGTTTCCTACTACGACTACTACCAGCCGGAGGCCTACGTCCCGGCCCGCGACCTGTTCATCGAGAAGGACTCGTCGATCAACGAGCACATCGAGCAGATGCGGCTATCGGCGACAAAGAGTCTGCTGGAGCGACGCGATGTAGTCATCGTCTGCACCGTATCGGCGATCTACGGCATCGGCGATCCGGTCGATTACCACAGCATGATCCTGCATCTGCGCGAGGGCGAAAAGCTCGGGCAACGCGACATCATCCGTCGCTTGCGGGAGATGCAGTACGAACGCAACGAGACGGATTTTCATCGCGGTACCTATCGGGTACGTGGCGATGTGATCGATATCTTCCCCGCCGAGAACGCCGAAAACGCGCTGCGCATCACCCTTTTCGACGAAGACGTCGAATCGCTGACGCTGTTCGATCCGCTGACCGGCCACACACGGCAAAGACTGGGACGCTTTACCGTATTCCCCTCAAGCCACTACGTAACGCCGCGGGCGACGGTCGTGAAGGCCATCGAAGCCATCAAGGCGGAACTGCGCGAGCGAATCGAATCGTTCCAGCGCGAGCAGAAGCTGGTGGAAGCGCAGCGCATCGAGCAACGCACCCGTTTCGATCTGGAAATGCTGGAGCAGTTGGGCTTCTGCAAGGGGATCGAGAACTACTCGCGCCACCTTTCCGGGCGCAAGCAGGGCGAGCCGCCGCCGACGCTGATCGACTACCTGCCGCCCGATGCGCTGATGTTCATCGACGAATCGCACGTATCCATCCCGCAGGTCGGTGGCATGTACAAGGGCGATCGATCGCGCAAGGAAAACCTGGTGAATTACGGTTTTCGCCTGCCTTCGGCGCTAGACAACCGGCCGCTGAAGTTCGAGGAATTCGAGCGTCTGATGCCGCAAACCGTCTTCGTCTCGGCAACGCCCGCCGAGTACGAACGGACACATCAAGGGCAGGTGGTGGAGCAGGTGGTGCGGCCGACCGGACTCGTCGATCCGGAGGTGTCGGTGCGACCGGCGATCACGCAAGTCGATGATTTACTGTCCGAATCCAGAAAGCGCATCGCCAACGGCGAACGCGTCCTGGTCACGACCCTGACCAAGCGCCTGGCGGAACAACTGACCGAATTTCTTCGCGACAACGGCATCCGCGTTCGCTACCTGCATTCGGACATCGATACGGTCGAGCGGGTCGAGATCATCCGCGACCTGCGCCTCGGTGAGTTCGACGTACTGGTCGGCATCAACCTGCTGCGCGAAGGGCTCGACATTCCCGAAGTCTCGCTGGTCGCCATACTTGATGCGGACAAGGAGGGATTCTTGCGTTCCGAACGGTCACTGATTCAGACGATGGGACGGGCAGCCCGTCACATCAACGGCACAGCGATCCTTTACGCCGACCGGATCACCGATTCGATGAAGCGAGCCATCGCCGAAACGGAACGGCGGCGAAACAAGCAGATCGAATACAACGCCGAGCACGGTATCGAGCCCCGGAGCGTCTTGAAGCGCATCAAGGACATCATCGACGGGGTCTACGACAGCTCGGCGGCTGCGCAGGAGCTGAAAGCGGCCCAGGAAGCCGCAAAGTACGAGGCGATGAGCGAGAAGAACCTGTCGCGGGAAATTAAACGCCTAGAAAAGGCCATGCAGGAACATGCGAAGAATCTCGAGTTCGAAGCGGCGGCAGCTGCGCGCGACGAGTTGTTCCGGGTGCGGAAGCTAGCGTTCGGCGCCGGGCTTCACGACCACGACGCGCCATAGGTGGCGTACCGCCATGGCTGACTTTCCCCCGCGTAGCGCGGAGGAGGGCGTTCAGTGCTCAAGGCGGAGCAGTTTGCCGCTGTCGGTAAGCAGATATATCCAGCCGTCCGGGCCTTGACGAACACAGCGGATGCGTTCGCCAAGGTCACCGAGCAAGCGTTCCCGCGCAACTTCGGTCGTTCCGTCGAGTTCGATCCGCCAAAGCGCGGTACCCGCCAGCGCCCCGGTGAATGCGTTGCCTTGCCACTCCGGAAACTTGTCGCCGGTATAGAACATGAGTCCTGCGGGCGCGATCGAGATCGGAACCCAGTAGGAAACCGGCTCGATGAAATCGGGTGTATGCGTACCGCCGCCGACGCGGCAAGCGTCGCCAACCGGGGAGCCATAGGGACAGCCGTAACTTTTGATCGGCCAGCCGTAGTTGGCACCCGGCAGAACCCGGTTTAGTTCGTCGCCGCCTTGCGGGCCGTGTTCTGTGACCCACAGTTCGCCCGTCGTCGGATGGATCGCCACGCCTTGCGGATTCCGGTGGCCGATACTCCACAACTCCGGCAGGGCACCGGCAGCGGCGAAGGACGGATTGTCCGTCGGCACGCTGCCGTCGCGATTGATACGAACGACCTTGCCGAAATGCGTGGCGGCGTTCTGGGCATATTGCGTACCCGGGTTGGCCGGATCGTCCAACTGACGTTCCCCCAGAGTGACGAACAAGGTCTTGTCGGCGCGGAAAGTCAGCCTGGAGCCAAAGTGGTTGGAGCCACCGACTTTCTGCGACTGGCGGAAGATGACCGTCACATCTTCCAGCGCTTTGCCAACCAGGCGGCCTCGTGCCACGGCGGTACCGCTGCCGCCGGTACCGGGTTCCGAATAGGCCCAATAGACCCATGTGTTGGCGGTGCCGTCGTAATCCGGATCAAGGGCTACGTCGAGGAGTCCTCCCTGGCCGGCAGCGGCGACCGGGGGTAACCCGCCGAGGTTTCCCAGCACGACCGCGCCATCGGTACTAAGAAGCGCCATGGTTCCCGCGCGCTGCGAAACGAGGATGCGGCGATCCGGCAGAAATGCCATTCCCCAAGGACTCGCCAGGGAGGAGTTGAGCGTTGTTATTTTCAGGGAGCCAGTTGAAGCGGACGGCGGCGAACTTCCGCCGCCGCTGCCGCAGGCAAAGGACAAGATGGCCGTAAACAACATTGCGGGTAGCACGGATGCCTTCATCGTATACTTGCTCCCGGGCGCGGATTTGCTCACATCGGTCTAGTGTGGAGACAAGTCCAGGGAGAATTCGTTCGGCCCGCGTGATGTGGGGACGTAGTGACAATAGACGCATAATCTGTATTATGTCTAATCGTAAATATGGCATTTAGCGGTGCCGTTATATGATCCCGAGCCATGACCGCTCCCCTGCAAGGCATCCAGGTCGTCGAGTTTGAAGGCATCGGTCCCGGACCGTTGGCTGGAAGAATTCTTGCCGGCATGGGCGCCGAGATTACCTTGGTCGTCCGGCCTTCCCGGAATGCGATTCAGGAGCGCTTCAGCGGCACCAGCGAAGAAGAATGGAATCGCGGCAAAAAGCGTATGCCGCTCGACCTGAAGAACCCGCTTGATCGCGACCAGGCTTTCGACCTCGTCTGCCGCTCCGACGCGTTGATCGAGGGCAACCGCCCCGGCGTCATGGAACGTCTGGGGCTGGGTCCGGCGGTCTTCGCCTACAGAAACCCGCGCCTTGTCTACGGCCGTATGACCGGCTGGGGCCAGAACGGCCCGTTGGCGGCAGCGGCCGGACACGATCTCAATTACGCGGCCCTGACCGGCATGCTGGCGCTATCGGCCCGTCGCGGCGAAATGCCGGTCGTACCGCCAACGATGCTCGGCGACGCGCCTGGCGCGCTGGGCCTGGCTTTCGGCATCGTCTGCGCACTCTTCGATGCCCAACGCAGCGGCAAAGGTTGCGTGGTCGATGCAGCAATTGTCGACATCGTTGCCATGCTGGGCGGCATCGCGCAATGGATTAGCGCGTCCGGGCAACTCGGCGGCAACCGGCCGAGCGCTTTCCACGACTCGCCGTTCTACGACGTCTATCGCTGTGCGGACGGCCAATTCATCACCATCGGTCCGCTCGAACCGCAGTTCTACGCGCTGCTACTGGGGAAACTGGGGCTGAACGATGTCGATCCGGCCGCACAGTACGACACGGCCCTTTGGCCGGCGCTCAAGGAGCGTTTCCGTGCCATTTTCGCCACTCGGACCCGCGATCAATGGTGCGCCGACCTCGAAGGCACGGACGTCTGTTTCGCACCGGTGCTGAATCTGGCCGAGGCGGCGGCGCATCCCCATAACCAGGCACGGCGGAATTTCGTGTCGCCTGCGCCAGGCGTGGTTTACGGCAACCCGGCGCCGCGTTTCTCGCCGCTAAAGCCGTCCTGAGACCTCTTCCCGGCTTTGGCGCCCTTCCCCGCGGCGTGCCGCCACGGCTGATTTTCTAGTGGTGGGTCTTTTTCAGCGGAACGGGCAACACCGGAATCCCGTCTTCGAGCAGCTCGCGAACCTCGTCGCCCGTCGCCTGGCCCTTGATATTCCGGACTGGCGCCTCGTCGTGGTGGATCCGTCGCGCTTCATCGGCAAAGAGGTCACCGACATCCTCGCTGTTCTCGGCGATCTGCCGCAGGCTCTCGATGACCTGCGCGGCATCGGGGATAGACGCAGGTTTTTTCACGGGATGCGGACGGGCGACCACGACGTGCGGCCCGGAGGGTAGCCGATGGACGTTCGAGGTATTGCAATGCGGGCAGTTAACCATGTCCCGCGAAACCTGCTCTTCGAAAGCGTCCGCGGTCGCGAACCAGCCATCGAAACGGTGTCCAGCAATGCAAATGAGGTCGAGTACGATCATGACGAGTGGCGAGTGGTGCCCGGAACCGGAATCGAACCGGTATGGCTTGCGCCGAGGGATTTTAAGTCCCTTGTGTCTACCAATTTCACCATCCGGGCGTATTTGCGTTAACTGCGATTGTCTACGATTTTTGCAGGTCGTCGAACGGCGCGTTTCGGTAGGTCGGCGATTCTACCCAATCCCCGGCGTATCGCCATGGCTGACTTTTGCGCCCTGCTCCCCTGTAGCTTGCCAATGCGGTCCGCGCAACCAAAAATGTCGATTATCGATTCAACACCATCGCGATTTTTCGCGAAATGGCCCGCGGACCGAGCTTCGTCCCGATTGCCATCAGATTGTTCTTGATTCCGGGGATTGCGATCGCCTTGTTCTTCAGGAACGCAGCATAGCCGACCTGCGCGACCACTTCGGCACTGTGTACGCCGAACTTCAGCAGTCGAGCCCCTTCCATGTCCGCTGCACCGAAAAACCCGGTTTCCGTCGGGCCTGGGCATAGACAGGTGACATGCAAATTCGTCCCGGCGACCTCTTCGTGCAATGCTTCGGATAAGGAGAGGACGAAGGCCTTTGTCGCGTAGTACATCGCCATGTAGGGCCCGGCCTGAAACGCTGCCGTCGAGGCAACGTTCAGAACGCCGCCCGAATTGCGTTCGATCATTCCCGGAAGAAACAAGCCCGTAAGCGCAGCCAGTGCCGTGACGTTGGTCTGGATCATGTCGAGCTGGCGCTGAAGATCGAGTTCGGCATAACGCCCGCTCAGCCCGAAACCGGCGTTGTTGACCAGGATGTCGATCGTCGCGCCGCGCCGGCGAACTTCATCGGCGATGAGTTGCGGCGCACCAGGCTGGCTCAAGTCCGCGGTAATGACCTCGGCGGCAACGCCAAACTTCGACGCAAGTTTTTGCGCCAGCTGGACCAGTTTTTCGGTACTGCGCGCAACCAGCACGACGGAATGGCCATGACGCGCAAACACCTTCGCCAGTTCCAGTCCGATACCGGACGACGCGCCGGTGATGAGGGCAGTGCGAGGATTCATGGCAGTCATCTCCTCTTCGTAAGGCGTGGGAGATTACACTCGATCGGAACTGGAGTCGCTCGCGACCGAAGCGCCGATCGCATCCGGATGCCATTGATGCTTGGAGGCGCGACCCGGAATCGAACCGAGGTACACGGCTTTGCAGGCCGCTGCATAACCACTCTGCCATCGCGCCACGCCTGGCGAACCAGACTTGGAAGTCAAAAGGGGGAAAGCATTGCTTTCCCCCTGGAATTTGGAGCGGGAGAAGAGTCTCGAACTCTCGACCTATACCTTGGCAAGGTATCGCTCTACCAACTGAGCTACTCCCGCATAACGGACGCGAATTATATCTTGGGACTTGTTCGTGTCAACGATTGCGCGCTACGATTTCCGGCCAAGCCTTGCGAAGATAGTACACCATCGACCAGAGCGTCAGAATCGCTGCGCCGTAGATCAGCCAGGTACCGATCCTTTGCGGATCGAGGGAGGAAATCCGGTCGTGATAGAGCAGCATCGGAATGGCAATCATTTGTGCCGTCGTCTTCAGCTTGCCGATGAAGGAGACTGCGATGCCGCGCGCGGCGCCGATCTTGGCCATCCACTCGCGCAGCGCCGAAATGGCGATTTCCCGGCCGATGATGATGAAGGCGATGACTGCATCAACCCTGCCCAACTGCACGAGGATGACGAGAGCGGCGGCCACCATCAATTTATCCGCAACCGGGTCCAGAAAGGCGCCGAAGGCGGAAGTCTGGGCAAGCTTCCGGGCGGCCCAGCCGTCAAGCCAGTCGGTGACGGCGGCAACGACGAAAATCGCGGTCGCCCACAGGTTTTGATCGCGTGGATTCAACCATTCCCATGGCGAATAGAAGACGCCGAGAAACAGCGGAATCAGGAGGATGCGCGCCCAGGTGAGCAGGTTCGGGATGTTGAGCGGCATCGTCAGCGTGCGTGCAGATAATCGTGAATGACAGTGGCAAGGCGGCGGGAAATTCCCTCCGCACGACAGAGATCCTCCACGGTTGCCGCCATGACGCCATCCAGTCCGCCGAAATGCGCCAGCAGGCTACGCCGCTTCGCCGGGCCGATGCCCGGCACATCCTCCAGCTTCGAGCGTCCACGCGGTTTGGCGCGTCTGGCTCGATGACCGGCGATGGCGAAACGGTGCGCCTCGTCGCGAATTTCCTGTATCAGGTGAAAACCAGGGTGATCCGGTGGCAATTGTAGCGGCTCGGCACGGCCGTGGACGAAGAGGGTTTCCAGTCCGGGCTTGCGCAGTTCGCCTTTCGCAACGCCCACCGAGGCTAGATGATCGAGGGCCAGTTCGGTCAGCACTTCGCGCGCGACACGGTGCTGGCCCTTGCCACCGTCGATCAGAATGAGATCCGGCGCCGGACTGTCCCCGGTGGCGACTTTCTCGTAGCGCCGCGTCAATGCCTGGCGCATGGCAGCATAGTCGTCGCCGGGTTCGATGTCGGCGATGTTGAAGCGCCGGTAGTCGCCCTTCTTCATCGTGCCATCGACGCACACAACGCAGGAGGCGACCGCGCCCTCGCCCATCGTGTGGCTGATGTCGAAACACTCGATGCGGTGGGGTGTCTCCGGCATGGCAAGCGCTTCCTGCAAAGCGACGAGACGACCACCGGCACGCCGTTTCGAGAGCCGCCGCGCCTCGGCGGCAAGCCGGGCATTCTGATCGGCCATGCCGAGCCAGGCCCGTTCCTTTTCGTTGTGCGGCAACACGATTGCGACGTCCTTGCCTTCGAAGCTGGCGGCGCATTCGTCCCGGACGTCGATGCCGACGAGGATCCGGGGCGGCGGCGGATGGTCGACATAGTGCTGAACGACGAAAGCCGCCAGGGCTTCGCCGGGTTCTGCCGCATCGCCGCCTTGTGCCGGGAAATAGGCGTTGTCGCCAAGGTGCAGGCCGCCGCGCACCATCGCCAAATTGACGCAGAGTTCGCTGCCGGCTGCGGCGGCAACCGCCAGGATGTCCACGTCCTCGGCATCGGTCGAGCTGACGTACTGGCGATGCAGCACCGCTTGCAGGGAGCGAACCTGATCGCGCAAGGCTGCGGCCTCTTCGAAGCGCAAGGCTTCGGCGGCCGCCTGCATCTGCGTCGTCAGTCCGTCAATGACTTCGCTTTGCCGTCCGCGCAGGAACAGTTCGGCCAGGCGGGCGTCCCGCGCATAATCCTCAGCCGAGATCAGCCCGACGCACGGGGCCTTGCAACGCCTGAGCTGATGCATCAGGCAGGGACGCGAACGATGCGAGAAAACGCTGTCCTCGCAAGTCCGCAGCAGGAAGGTTCGCTGCAGCAACTTGATGCTTTCGCGCACCGCCAGGCCGCTGGGGAAAGGCCCGAAGTAGCGCGATTTGCGGTCCAGCGCGCCACGGTGATAGGTGAGCCGCGGAAATTCATGGCCGGTCAGCGCGATGTAGGGGTAGGACTTGTCGTCGCGGAACAGGATGTTGTATTTCGGCGCCAGCTTCTTGATCAGCGTGTTTTCGAGGATCAGCGCTTCCGCTTCCGAGCGCGTGGCCGTCGTCTCCACATTCGCCACCTGCTGCAGCATGAGTCCGATGCGCGGACTCTGGCTCGTCTTCTGGAAGTACGACGACACGCGCTTCTTCAGGTTCTTCGCCTTGCCGACGTACAACACCTTGCCGTCGGCGTCGAGCATGCGATACACGCCCGGCGCCTCGGTCAGCGTGGCCAGGAATTCCTTCGCGTCAAAGTTCGCGGCGGATGGCTTCGAAGACATCGCGAAAGTCAGCCGTGGTGAGACGCCGGGTTTGCGTGTTGTAGCGGCTGCAATGGTAGGAATCGAACAACAGGCGCCCGTCCGGCAGTTCATGGCGCGCGCCGTGCCCGAAGGTCAGTGCGCCCTGCTTCAGGCCGAGCGCCGTCAGTACCGCCTTGTGGGCGATCAGGCCCAGCGCAAGGATTACGCGCACCTCGGCAGCATCCTTCAATTCGCTGGCCAGATAACGGTTGCAGGTCCTGATCTCGGCCGGCTCCGGTTTGTTTGCCGGCGGCAGGCACTTGACGGCGTTGGTGATCCGGCAGTCCGTGAGTTGCAAGCCATCGTCGGCGGAAATCGATTCCGGACGATCTGCGAAGCCAAAGCGATGCAGGGTTTCGTAGAGCAGGATGCCGGCGAAGTCGCCCGTGAATGGCCGCCCCGTGCGATTGGCGCCGTGCATTCCCGGCGCCAAACCGACGATCAGCAGCCGCGCCCTGCGATCGCCGAACGGCGAGACGGGACGCGCATGGTAGTCGGGATGGCGCTCCCGGACTTCGGCAAGAAAACCAGCCAAGCGCGGACAGGCGGTGCATCGGTGAAGATTTTGCATTGGAATAGGATAACGTCTACCGATGGGCCTCTCGTGTGATCTTTTCTGTCGAGTCGTCGATAATCTCGGCGACGCGGGCGTTTGCTGGCGGCTTGCCCGACAGTTGGCGAACGAACACGCCTGGGCCGTGCGCCTGTGGATCGACGTTCCGGCGCCGCTGGCAAGCTTGCGGCCGGGCATCGATCCGGAGCGGGATGTCCAGCAAGTCGATGGCGTCGAGATTCGGCGCTGGCCGGCGAATTTTCCGGACGTACTGCCCGGACAGGTTGTCATCGAGGCCTTCGCCTGCGAACTGCCGGCGACGTTTCTCAACGCCATGGCGTCGCAACCAAAGGCACCGGTGTGGATCAACCTCGAATATCTTTCCGCCGAGGACTGGGTGGCGGGATGCCATGGTCTGCCCTCGCCGTACCCGACGCTGCCGCTGGTCAAATACTTCTTCTTTCCGGGTTTCGCACCCGGAACCGGTGGCTTGATCCGCGAACGCAACCTGCCCAATCCCGTTTTGAGAAACGCTGGCACCAAACTGGTCGTATCGCTGTTCTGTTATGACAATCCGGCCCTCCCCGCCCTCCTCCGGCTCTGGGCGGAGGGAGAGGAACCGGTGTCGTGCCGTGTGGCCGATGGTACGGCTCGCCACCAAATCGAGCACTGGCTGGGACGGGATTTCCCCGTCGGTGTAGCGACCCGCCGTGGAAGCCTAGAACTGGTGGCCGAACCCTTCGTCTCCCAGCCTGAATATGATCGGCGGCTGGCGGACAGCGATCTTAACTTCGTCCGCGGCGAAGACTCCTTCGTCCGCGCGCAGTGGGCGCAGCGGCCGTTCGTCTGGCAGGCGTATCCACAGAAGGAAGATGCTCACATCGTCAAACTGAAAGCCTTCCTGAAACGGTACACCATCGGCCTCAAAGACGACCAGCAGGCACGGAAAGCGCTGACGGACTTCTGGATGGCCTGGAACGGTCGGGGCAATATTGGCGAAGCATGGCCGGCATTCCGCAGCGTATTGCCACGGCTGACTTTTCACGGCCGGAACTGGGCCGACGAGATTGCCACAGCAGGAGATCTCGCTCAGAACCTGGTGCGCTTTTGCCGCGAACGGCTATAATGCACGGTTTATTTTTTCGGCCCCGTGCAAGGGCAAGACAAGCAACATGAAAACCGCTCAGGAAGTCCGTATCGGCAACGTCATCATGGTCGGCAGCGATCCCCTGGTCGTCCAGAAGGCCGAGTACAACAAGTCCGGCCGTAACGCCGCCGTGGTCAAGATGAAACTCAAGAACTTGCTCACCGGCACCAACTCGGAGACGGTCTATAAGGCGGACGACAAGTTCGAACTCGTCGTCCTCGACCGCAAGGAGTGCACCTACTCCTACTTCGCCGATCCGATGTACGTCTTCATGGACAGCGAGTACAACCAGTACGAAGTCGAAGCCGAGAACATGGGCGACGCCCTCAACTACCTCGAAGACGGCATGGAGATGGAAGTCGTTTTCTACAACGGCCGGGCTATTTCAATCGAAATGCCGAACGCCGTCGTGCGCGAGGTCATCTATACCGAGCCCGCCGTCAAGGGCGACACCTCCGGCAAGGTCATGAAACCCGCCAAGATCACCACCGGATTCGAACTACCCGTTCCGATTTTCGTCGCCATCGGCGACAAGATCGAGATCGATACCCGCACAGGTGAGTACCGCGCCCGTATCAAGTAAGCGGGTATTTGTCTTGCCGAACTCAAAAATGGGGGTATGCTACCCCCCGTTTTTGTTTAGTTATTTCGTAATATCCCTCCTGTAGAGTAAACAATAGTCCAAACAGTGGTTTAAATTCCCCTATCTATATAACAGGGAATAGAAGGACATGTCGCCAATTCCACTCACTATTCACCAGCAACCGAAACGTGCCAAGCTTCATCTACGGGCTTCAATCACTCAACGATGCTCGATTCTTGGTCCTGGGCTGTATTGGAGGTATTTCGGATGAACATGGACACAAGTGCGATGAGGGTCGAACGCCTCCCGTTTACGGTAAAAGTCGTACGTAGCGAGGAGGCCCTGCACAAGGCGGTCGAAATCCGTCAGGCCGCATATGCGAGGCATGTACCCGCTTTTGCCGAAACGCTGAAAAGACCCGAAGCGAGTGACTACGAAGAAGGTTCGATGATTCTGCTCGCGGAATCGAAGTTGGACGGAACACCTGTCGGAACGATTCGGGTCCAAGGCAACCGCAATCGAAGACTGACCGTCGAACAATCCATCGAGCTTCCGCTCCGTCTACAGCGTCAGGCCATGGTTGAGGCAACCAGACTCGCCATCGCTGAAGGGCGAATCGGTCGGGTTACGAAGGTCGTGCTAATCAAGGCGTTGTACCTATATTGTCTGGAGGCAAAAATCGACTGGGTAATTGCGACCGCAAGATCACCGTTGGATCGGCAGTATGATGGGATGCTGTTGGAAGATCTATTCCCGGGCCAGATGGTTCCGATGCGCCATGTCGGCAATATTCCGCACCGGGTGCTCGCCTTGGATATTCCTGGAGCGAGAAGCAAATGGTCCGAAGCCGGCCATCCGCTATTCAACTTCATGTGCCATACGCACCATCCGGATATCGACTTGAGCGACGCCGATTCACTGACCTGGGTCCACGAACCTCACGAGTATGGCGACAACCCGTCTAACCGGTGGCAATTGGCGCTCGACGGAAACGATGCGGCATATAGTCCGCGTGCCGAAACCATCTTCTCTTAGCGCTTAAGCAAGCGCTTCCTTGGTTGGCTAACAAGCTCAGCGCATATCAATGCGCTTCAGGCTGTATTGGGCAAGGGATACATATTGCTTGTCGAAGGCAGTAACACAAGCCGCTAAGTAGCGATCATAGTCGTTAAAGACGCGATCGCCGTAGCGCTCGCGAATCACTGCCTCATGCTCTCTTAGACGTGCAAGCCACTGGTCACAAGTGCGCAAGTAATCGAGACGACGCGTTGTTACCTTAATAACTTCCCAATATCTACCGACGGCCCCCATGACTTCGGAAAGCCGAACCGCAAAGCCTCCAGGGAACATCGTATAGGTTATGTGGGCCATATCTTCGATGTCTTTTCGGTTACGCGGGATAGCAGTACGCAGGATCGTCTGAAGTGCGAAATGCGCTCCCGGTCGCGTCCATGCGTGTGCGCGACGAAAGTAGTCTTGATAGACCGCCATGTGTTTGCCTGTCCGTACCTGCTCTGGTGTAGCGGTATGTTCCAGCATGCAAATCGAAACGAGGGCGTCAAACTTCGTTGGCGGCTCATAGTCACGGTAGTCGCAAACGCTGGCGGTGACATTCGGCAGGCGACGTGACATGATCTCGTCGTGCTGGGCGTCCGAAAGCGTGATGCCATGAACGTCGTGCACGCCCCTATCAACGGCCAGGTACTGTAGGTTTGCGCCCCAACCGCAACCAATGTCAAGCACACTCATATTTGGACGAATGCGCGCGTAATCGTGCAGAATGGCAAGCTTGTTCATCTGTGCCAATTCGAGAGAATCGGTCGGAGCGTGCGGTCCCTCATCGTAAACCGCACTGGTGTAATTCATACGTTCATCCAACCAAAGACGAAAGAAATCGTTGGAAACGTCGTAAGAGAAGGTAATGTCAGACTTATCGGACACAGATAACCCCCTTCAGGGTGTTTGATAGTGACTTAGGGGTTGGCAGTAGCGCAGTAGAAGGAACTGGACATCTCATACTGAAACGGATATCGAGATATCCATGAAGGTAGAACGGATTATATACTGCCCTATTTCTAAAGGGATACTTCAGTCGGCTGCACATTGGCATACAAAACGATTTTCATCTCAGAATAAAATGAGCAATCGGACACAGATACTTTGGCGGATCTCGATGCAATGGGCTGGGCGAAGGTATCCTGAAACAGGGAGCGATGTCTAGTGTCGCAGTGGCAACGTGCCAACCAAATAGTTGACAGAATCCTATATGGTTTTTCTGTTTACTTTGTACCTTTGGCAGTAGGACTCCTTTCCCTAATTGCATGGACTGCATGGAGCAATCAGTATGCTTATGTAGCCGGTCAACCAATTGAATTTCGCATAACTGAACAAACCGAAGGCACCATGACGCCGGCGGAAGCAGTCGCAAAATTGCGTCGTGGTACGAAATCAGTACTGGATTCGGAAACACATCTCTCAGAATCCCCCTT
The DNA here is from genome assembly GCA_050287865.1 of Rhodocyclaceae bacterium. GTDB lineage: Bacteria > Pseudomonadota > Gammaproteobacteria > Burkholderiales > Rhodocyclaceae > Fen-999. Next base: position 33,317 of record JBNKCS010000002.1, read on the forward strand.
TTGGTTTAGCTTCAACGTAGCGGCCGCATCGCGGCGAGATGATCTACGAATCGAACTGCCATCTCGACACACACAGCAAATTGATTGTTGGAACGCGAATACGCTTCAGCACATCGGTGCCGCCGACAGAACAACAGCAACTGGTGCACTAAGCCGACTGAAAGCCGGCTTCGAGCTAACAATCGCTCCATCAGACGAGAACCTTGAATTTCTTTGCAAGGCTACTTCTTCTGGACCAGCGCGTATCTCCATTCTTCAATGGAACGCCGATCAACTCTTGACCTCCGTTCTCGACGACCATCATCGATCCGGAATACTCAACGGCAGCCTGATTATGCTGGCCGCGTTCGTTCTAATAGTGGCTATCGTCAATCAGGAATGGATGTACGTTGTGTTTGCAGCCTGGCTGTTGGCCAACCTCCGATTGGCCGGCTTGTCGACCGGGTGGGATGAGCAATGGCTTGGACATATCATTCCGGTACATTGGGTTCATCCCTTGCGTAAGTTGACTATTGCTTCGTACTACGTCCTAACCTACGCGTTGTTCGTGCGGCTATTTCACGAAGATCTGAAGCGCGCCGGATTCTCGAACGTTCTGAACTTGGCCCAATGGTTGGGACTCCCACTGGTCGCGGCCGCTCTTGCATTCCCGTATGCTTTATTTTTGCCCATTATGTGGGGCGTCGTGGCGGTGGGTGCATCGATTCTGGTACTTCTTCTGGGACGCATCCTTTACCTAACGCGCTCGGCCGTCGCAACCTGGTATGCGGCGTCAATCGCGATTACCCTGTTTTCTGGCATGTCCGAGGTAATAGCCGCAGCATTTGGGTTTAGGAACGTAGTTTGGATACCAAACAGCGTTACTGCCGCCGCTTCCTCCAGCCTGATGGCGGCACTTGCAATTGCAGCACAACTGCGTGAGGAACGCGTGCAGCGCGTACGTGCGCAAGAGGAGTTGCGCGGCACGTATGACGCTTTGCCGATTGGATTGTTTACGCTCGACCTGAACGGCGATTTCATTGGCGGAAACCCCGCCCTGCGAGCCATGCTTTGCGATTCCGAAAATCGCGGGGGCGACATAGATCGACGCTGGCAGGACCTTTTTGGCGATGAATCCTGGGAATTGCTGCGTCTGCTCGCTAGCGGCGGCGGCGACATCGAAGTCGACGGTCGTCCAGGAAGCCTGGTCGCCGAGCGGACTTTTCATGTCAAGGCAACGGTCGCCGGAGATCGCATCGAAGGCTCGATGCAGGACGTTACCGACCGCGCCCGGGCGACCGGACGGCTTGAGTACCTGTCCGAATACGACCCGTTGACCGATGTACTCAATCGCCGTGGTATCGAGAAGGCACTACAAACGGCAAGCCGCGAACTACTCCGATCCAGGCCGCTAGCGATCGCCTACCTCGATCTGGATCGCTTCAAGTTGATCAACGATCTGTACGGCCATACGACGGGCGACGATGTGCTCAAGGATATTTGCCAGCGAATCAGGCAGGTCCTCGGTCCAGAACACTATATCGGCCGCGTTGGGGGTGACGAATTTGTTGTTATCTTCATGAACAAAACGATTGCCGAATCGGCGGCCATTTGCCAGCAGTTGATCGGAGCCGTCGAAGATGAAGCTTGCCATATCGGGGACAAGGCATTTCAGGTCAAGGTTTCCATCGGGTTGATCGAGGTGATGGAAGCGACCGTCATCCGCGACGTCATTTCGATCGCGGACCGGGCCTGCCGTGAGGCAAAACGCACACCAGGCACCTTGGTTGTTTATGAACGCGGCGCTGCAGCGTTCCGGGAGCGATCCGAAGAGCTGGCCTTGATCGGGCGGTTCGGGGTCAGTCGCGTTCCCGAAGGACTCTTTCTGGACATGCAGCCGATCATGTCGTTGTCCGCGCCATATGATTCACTGGATTTCGAAGTATTGTTGCGCTTGCGCGAGGCGGACAACTCGATCACACCTGCCGGCAAAGTCATTGCGGCGGCGGAAAACAACGGCCGCATTTCGCTGATCGATCGTTGGGTGTTGTCGACGACGCTTCACTGGCTGTCTGAAAATCGCGACCGTCTGCGGAAAACCAATTTCGTTTGCGTCAATCTCAGCGGCGGATCGCTGAACGACGAGAAGTTCATCCGTGACGCCTTCGCCATGATCACTGAGGCAGGCGACATTGCCAAAACGCTTTGTTTCGAGATTACTGAGAGCGTTGCGCTCCACGACTTGCGCAACACCAGCCGTTTCATCGACACGGTCCGCAGTTTCGGCGCCAAAGTGGCGTTGGACGATTTCGGTGCCGGCTACACTTCTTTTTCCTACTTGAAGGAGTTGGCCGCCGAAGCGGTGAAGATCGACGGGGCCTTCGTTCGTGACGTCAATTCACATCCAGCCAACCTGGCGATCGTCGAGGCGATTGCAGAGCTGTCGCACAATCTTGGCATGAAGACCATTGCCGAATGGGCCGAGGACGCTGCGACCGTCGCCGTCCTGGCCGAAGTCGGCGTCGACTATGTCCAGGGTTACGGGGTCGCCCGTCCAATGTCGCCCGAACGAATTCTGGCTGCCGACTCCTGCGGTGCGCTCATCGAGGACCCCCAGGTCGCCCGTTACGTATGGGACGGGCTGGGCAAGGTTGCCGCAACGCCGGGAACGGATGGCAAGCTCAGTCTGCAGCTCCCTCCGCTGCCGATCCGGCGCCGGCACTGACGAAAGTCTTTCTCAGCTTGACGTAAGGGTCGGCGAGTCGCTCGCCAGTTGGCCTACTATCGACTGTCCGGATCGATAGGCGGCCTGCTCCATGAGGTCCTGCCAATGGAAGAACGGCTGAGACGGAACCAAGCGTGCAATCCTGGCCGAGCCGATCGGGTCGGGTTGAGGCTGCCAGCGTTCGAGCAGTTCCCGCACCGCGTCAGGCGAATTGCACACCGGCAGCATGTCGCATCCCGCCGACCAAGCGGCATCGGCGCGTTCGACAATGCCCCCCGCAACCGCGGCACCTTCCATCGTCAGGTCGTCGCTGAAAATTGCGCCATCGAAGCCGATCTCCTGCCTGAGCATAGCCATCCAGATCGGCGAGAATCCGGCGGGCCGAAAATCGACTTTCGGATAGACGACGTGGGCGGGCATGATGGCATCGAGCTTCAGATTCCGGTACGGGAGCAAGTCCGCAGCCAGCTCCGCCAGCGTACGATCGTCAGTGGGCATCGCAATATGGGAATCCGCCTCGGCCCAACCGTGACCAGGGAAATGCTTGCCGCAGCACGCCATACCCGCCGCACGCAATCCTTCGATCAATCCTTCGGCAAGCATCGTCACTGCTTGCGGGTCGGCGTGAAATGCGCGATTGCCGATAACGCCGCTGCGACCCCAGTCCAGATCCAGGACGGGTGAGAACGAGAAGTCGACGCCGAGCGCACGAAGCTCGGCGCCCAGAACGTAACCAACCGACCGCGCCGAATCGACTGCCGACAGCGGTGCCGTATCCCATGACTCACCCAATCGATGCATGGCCGGCAGCGGCGTGAAGCCATCGCGAAACCGTTGCACGCGACCACCTTCGTGATCCACGGCAATCAGCAGCGGCGGCTGGCGCAAGGCGTGAATCTCGGCGCAAAGCGCCTGCAGCTGCTCCCGCGACTTGTAATTGCGGCTGAACAGAATAATGCCGCCGACCAGCGGATGAGATAACCGTTCCCGATCGCTTGCCGACAGTTCCGTGCCGGCAACATCGATCATCAACGGGCCGTAGTCGATCATCGCTGCTCCACGACCGCGAAGGCCATCGCAAACTCGCGCTCGTCGCTGATGGACAAATGGGTCGTCAGGTTCAAACTGTCCAGATAGGCGGCCAGTTCCGGCGCCAGGCGAAAGAACGGTTTACCTTCGGCGTCATGTGCGACGGCAATGGCGGTCAACAGCACCGGAGCGCGGATTCCCGTGCCCAGTGCTTTCCCAAGCGCTTCCTTGGCGGCGAAACGCTTGGCGAGAAGACGTCCCGGATCGGTCGCGTTGCGGCACGCCTCCCGCTCTTCCGGCGCCAAAACCCGTTCCAATGCGCGTTCGCCATGACGCTCCCAAAGCCTGCTCAGACGCGCAATGGCGACGATGTCCGTCCCGATGCCGAAAATCATGCCGCCCGGCCCGCCGCTTCGCGCATGAGCCGCTTCATTTCGCCTACCGCTACACGCATGCCGACCAGCACGGCGCGGCTCACGATAGCGTGGCCAATATGCAGCTCGCGCACGCCAGGCAACTGCGCAATCGGCTGCACGTTGTAGTAGTTGAGCGCATGCCCAGCATTGAAGCGCATGCCAAGATCGCGTATGGCGCGACCGGCAGCGCGGATTTTGTCGACCTCGGCAATCACGGCAGCACTGTCCGCATCGCGGCCATGCGCGTGGAAAGCGTGAGCGTACGGGCCGGTATGAATTTCGCAGACGCGCGCCCCGATTCGTGCCGCCGCCTCGATCTGCGGCAACTCTGCGTCGATGAAAACGCTGCTGACGATTCCGGCATCGGCGAGCCGCGCTACCGCCACCTTCAGCCTGCTCTCCTGTCCGACCACATCGAGACCGCCCTCGGTGGTGATTTCCTGCCGCCCTTCCGGAACCAGCATGGCCATTTCCGGCTTGAGCGCGCAGGCGATGTCGACCATTTCGTCGGTGGCCGCCATCTCCAGATTCAACTTGATGTGCGTAAGCTCGCGCAGGCGCCGCACGTCGTCGTCCTGGATGTGCCGACGATCTTCGCGCAAGTGCACGGTAATGCCGTCGGCACCGCCCAGATGCGCTTCGACTGCAGCCCAGACCGGATCGGGTTCATAAGTGCGGCGCGCCTGGCGGATGGTCGCCACGTGGTCGATGTTAACTCCCAACTCGATCATAGTTCCTGCAACTCCACAAAAACGCGTCGCGACTGCAACGTCTGATTGCCAAGATAGTACGACAACAACTGTCGCATCAACAGCTTGCTTTCCGCCAGCGTGCGCGGATCGCCATAGTCGTCGTCGGCCATGTCGAGCAGTGTCTTGCCGGCAAAAGTCAGCCGTGGCGATACGCCGACCGCTTCCACCACGCCGCGCTCTATCTGGTACTCGTAGCGTCCGTCGGGGCGCACGGACTCGCCCGAGCCGGCGACCGTATCCAGTGCCAGGCCGTAGCCGAGTTCGCGCAGCAACACCTTCTCGAAACGACGCAGTTCCGCGGTCTCGGTCGCCCCGCGCGCCAAGGCGGTCAGCGCCGCTTCGTAGGCATCGAACAATGTCGGGTGCGGGTCTTCGCGCGGCAGCAGTTTCAGCAACAGTTCGTTGAGGTAATACCCGAGCAGAAGGGACTTTCCGTGGAGCAGCGGCAGTCCGCCCATCCATTCCGCCCTGGCAAGGGTCTTCACTTCGCCGCCGCCGAACCAGTCCAGTTCCAGCGGCTGGAAAGCCAGCAGCACTGCGCGTAGCGCCGAGCGTGGACGACGGGCGCCGCGGGCGAGTACGGCCAGGCGCCCATGGTCGCGCGCGAAAAGGTCCAGTACCAGGCTGGTTTCGCTATAGGGGTGGGCGTGGAGCAGGAATGCCGCCGCGCCATCGACGCGCTGGCGCTTGGAACTCATTCGTAACCGAGACTCTTCAGCGCCCGTTCGTCGTCGGCCCAGCCGCTCTTCACCTTGACCCAGGTTTCGAGCCAGACCTTGCCGCCGAACAAGGCCTCCATCGCCTTGCGGGCATCGGTCGACATGCGTTTCAGCCGCTCACCGCCCTTGCCGATGACGATGGCCTTGTGTGCCGCCTTGTCGACGATGATCGCCGCATGGATGCGCCGAAGTTCGCCTTCCTGCTCGAACTTCTCTATCTCGACGGTCATGCCGTAAGGCAGCTCCTCGCCGAGATTGCGAAACAGCTTTTCGCGCAGCAATTCGGCCGCCAGAAAGCGCTCCGATCGATCGGTAATATCCTCCGCATCGAAGACGGGCGAAGCCTCTGGCAAGTATCGGGCGGCCGCTTTGAGCAGTTCGTCGAGATTTTCGCCGCGCTCGGCGACGATGGGCACGATTTCGGCAAACGGGAATTCGCCGCCCACCTTTTCGATGAACGGCAGAACCTCGCCTCTATCCGCCAGCCGGTCAAGCTTGTTCACCACCAACAGCACTGGCCTGTCCCGCGGCAGCAGCTTGAGTACTTCCCTTTCGCCACTTCCCCAGCGTCCGGCCTCGACCAGCAGCAACACAACATCGACGTCGCCCAGCGATTGCGTGACACTGCGATTCATCAGCCGATTGAGCGCGTTGCGGTGCTTGCTCTGGAACCCGGGCGTATCGGCGAATATGAACTGGCAGTCGTCGGTAGTCAGGACACCATGAATACGATGCCGTGTTGTTTGCGCCTTCCGGGAAGTGATGGAAACGCTGGCACCAACTAGACGATTGGTCAGCGTCGACTTGCCGACGTTGGGACGCCCGACGATGGCCAGATAACCGGTACGAAACAGCTTGTTGCTCATGCGGCGGCCATCATCTCGATCGCACGACGCGCGGCAACCTGTTCGGCGTTTCGGCGGCTGTGACCTATACCGGACACCCTGATCGACAAACTCGCAATGACGCATTGCACCTCGAATTCCTGCGCATGAGCCTCGCCACGCGCCGCCAGCAGCTCGTATTGCGGCAACGGCAGCTTGCGCGCCTGGAGCAGTTCCTGAAGCTCGGTCTTGGCGTCCTTGCCCGACAGTTTGGGGTCGATCTCGGCAAGCCGTCGATCGAACAGCGTCTCGATGGTTGCACGCGCGGCGGCAAAACCAGCGTCCAGATAGATGGCGCCGATGATTGCTTCCAGTCCGTCGGCAAGAATGGAAGGTCGCCTAAACCCCCCGCTCTTGAGTTCGCCCTCACCCAACCGGAGCGCGTCACCGAGATCGAGCGACTGGGCGACGTCCGCTAGGGTGTCCTGCTTGACGAGGTTGGCGCGCAAACGCGACAAGTCGCCTTCGCGCAAGGCCGGGAAACGTTCGATCAGCAGGGTTGCCACAACGCAGTTCAGGACTGAATCGCCCAGAAATTCAAGGCGTTCGTTATGCGGAGAACCATAACTACGATGAGTAAGTGCCTGAAGAAGCAATTCCGAGGTAACGAAGCGATGGCCAAGCGCCTTTTCCAGCCGTCCGGCCCGCATTACTGATCGGAACTGCCCTCGAAGTCGATAACCAAGCTGACCGGTCCAACTAGCGGTATCTCCTTGCGGTAGGAAAATGACAACAACCAGCCCCCACCGCTACGGGTGATTTCCAAGTCCTGCGCTTGGATCGCGCTGATTACGTCAATGTTGGCACGGCGAGAAAAGGCCTTGCGAATATCGGCAGGCGAGGCCTCTCGCAATGCAGGATCTTGCGCAATGGCATTGATGTCGGAGACGATCTTCGAATACTCGATGACCTCCGGAATAACCTTCATGCCGAGCACAACAAGAAGAACGAGGATAATGCCGCCGAACAACAGGCCGGTAACCGTCAAGCCCCGCTGGGAAGCCCTATTAATAACGCTCATACCTCTCACCTCACTTGAACGAACCGATCCGTTTCCAGTCGCTGAAGTTGAACCAGATGAAAAACGCCTTCCCGACCAGGTTTTCGTCCGGCACGAACCCCCAAACGCGGCTGTCCTGGGAGTTGTCCCGGTTGTCGCCCATCATGAAATAGTGGCCAGGCGGAACCTCGCACACGAAGCCTTCGGCATTGTAGATGCATTTGTCCCGGTTCGGAAAATCCCGGACCTGAGGTACAAAGGGAGGAGCATCGTCCTCTATCAAGGTGTCGTGTACGACTCCGCCCAGCCTTTCGGTGAAGCGCGGTGTGTAATACAGTTTTTCCTTGTCGAGGTAGTCTCCGTCGGGTGTCACGGGCATGGACTGACCATTGATGATCAACCGCTTGTTGCGATACTCGACCTTGTCGCCAGGCAGTCCGACCACGCGTTTGATGTAGTCCAGCGACGGATCCACCGGCCAGCGAAATACAACCACATCGCCGCGCTGAGGCGAATTCAAATCGATGACTTTCTTGTTGATCACCGGAATCCGAATGCCGTAGGTGTACTTGTTGACAAGTATGAAATCACCGACCTGCAAGGTCGGGATCATTGATCCGGAGGGTATCTTGAACGGTTCGACAAGAAAGGAACGCAGTAAGAACACAGCCAGGATGACCGGAAAGAAACTCGCGCCGTATTCCACCCACCAGGGATCCTTGGCGTCCGCCTGGCGCTTTTTGCGAAAGACGTAGCGATCCGCAGTCCAGAGAACGCCCGTGACAAGCGTCAGCAAAAACAGTATCAAAGCAAAGTTCATTCAGTCCACTCTCAATACGGCCAGGAAGGCATCCTGGGGAATCTCCACGCGCCCCACCTGCTTCATGCGCTTCTTGCCGGCCTTTTGTTTTTCAAGAAGCTTCTTTTTGCGGGTGATATCACCGCCATAGCACTTCGCCAGCACGTCTTTGCGCATCGCCTTGACGTTTTCGCGCGCGACAATGGTCGAGCCAATGGCCGCCTGAATCGCGACATCATACATTTGGCGCGGGATCAGTCCGCGCATCTTCGATGCGAGTTCGCGGCCTCGGTAGGCGGCATTGGCGCGGTGCACGATGACCGACAACGCATCGACGCGATCGCCATTGATCAGGACGTCAAGCTTGACAACGTCAGCAGGGCGGTACTCTTTGAACTCGTAATCGAGCGAGGCATAGCCACGCGATGCCGATTTAAGCTTGTCGAAGAAATCGAAAACAACCTCCGCCAGCGGCATTTCATAGGTTACGTGTACCTGACGACCGTGATATCGCATGTCGATCTGGTTGCCGCGCTTCGACACACATAGAGTAATGACGGCGCCGAGATAGTCTTGCGGCACGAAGATCTCGGTAGTGATGATGGGCTCCCGAATCTCCTCGATCTTCGGAAGATCGGGAAGCTTGGACGGGTTCTCGACCAACAATTCGGTACCGTCGCGCAACAGGACCTGATAGACCACGGTCGGCGCGGTGGTGATCAGGTCCTGGTCGAACTGCCGTTCCAGTCGTTCCTGCACGATCTCCATGTGCAGCAAACCGAGGAAGCCACAGCGGAATCCGAAACCCAGCGCCTGGGATACCTCCGGTTCGAAATGCAGTGACGCATCGTTCAACTGAAGCTTTTCCAGCGATTCGCGCAGACCGTCGTACTGGTTTGCCTCGACCGGATAGAGTCCCGCGAAGACCTGCGGCTTGATTTCCTTGAAGCCGGGCAACGGGCTGGAAGCGGGCCTGTCGGCCAGCGTCACTGTGTCGCCCACCTTGGCTGCGTTGAGTTCCTTGATTCCAGAGATGATGAAGCCCACTTCGCCTGCGGACAACTGATCCTTCCGCACTGATTTCGGGCTGAAAACGCCAACCTGCTCACACACGTGCACCGAACCCTGGGCCATTAAGCGGATTCGATCCTTGGCCTTGAGCGTACCGTCGATCACTCTGACCAGCATGACGACGCCGACATAATTGTCGAACCAGGAGTCGATGATCAACGCCTTCAGCGCCGAATCAGGGTCACCCTTAGGTGGAGGAATGCGAGCGACCACCGCTTCGAGGATGTCATCCACACCCATGCCGGTCTTGGCCGAACAGGGCACGGCATCGGCGGCATCGATGCCGATGACGTCTTCGATTTCGGCTTTCGCCCCTTCGGGATCGGCTTGCGGCAGATCCATCTTGTTCAGGACCGGCACGACTTCGACGCCAAGTTCAAGGGCCGTATAGCAATTGGCTACCGTCTGCGCCTCGACGCCTTGCGACGCATCCACGACCAACAAGGCGCCTTCGCAAGCGGAAAGGCTGCGCGAGACTTCATAGGAAAAGTCGACGTGACCCGGGGTGTCAATCAGGTTGAGGTTGTAGCGTTTGCCGTCACGCGCCTGGTACCAAAGCGCGGCGGTCTGCGCCTTGATGGTAATGCCGCGCTCGCGCTCAAGATCCATCGAGTCGAGCACTTGCTCGGCCATTTCCCGGTCTGAAAGGCCACCACAACGCTGGATAATGCGATCGGCCAGGGTCGATTTGCCATGGTCGATATGGGCGATGATCGAGAAATTCCGGATATGGTCCAAAGTAACAAAAAAGGTGCTTTTTCAGCACCTTGGGCCCCCTGCGATAATTGTGTATTTTAGCGGAAGCGCGCCAGATATTCACGCACTTTCTCTTCGTCCAGGAAGTAGTGACACAACTCCTCGCCGTCCGCGAGGAGCACCGGCACCCGTTCATCGTACTGACTGAGCAGGGCCGGCTCGGCATCGATGTCGATAGTCTCGACGGTAAAAGTGTAGTCGCTGCGCAGCGCCTCCAGCGCGGCAAGCATGTCGTCACAAAGATGGCAATACGCCCGGCTCAGAAAAGTCAGCCTTGGCGACACGCCGGGCGCCTGTCGATCAGTGCGGACTTTCGGCGCAGGCTAACCGGCATCAGCCGGTTAAGCGCGCCAGCGCGGCCGGAGCCAAAAGTCAGCCGTGGCGGCACGCCGATCACTTGTCGCCGAGTCCCCGGATGGTAACGAACGTCTGAATTTCACCCCGTAGCACGAGCAATGTGAACACCGAGGACTTGTCGACCTTCGCCAGCAAGCCGTCGAATTGCTCGACCGTCTTCAAATCCGTCTGCTTACCCTTGCGGATCATCGACAGGATGATGTCACCGGAACGAAGATCCGTGCGGACACCGCCGTTCACGACATCACGGACAACCAGGCCGTGTGCCACCCCCGCCTGTTTCATCTGTTCCAATGAAAGTTCTGAAACCACCAGCCCAAGCCGGTTTGCAACGGCATTCCCGCCCTTCTCCGTGCTTCCGGATTTTGGCGACGCGTCGCCGTCGTCCGGCATTTCTCCCACGGAAACCATGAGCGTTCGGGTACTGCCTTTGCGCCAAACCTGGACCGGAACGCGCGTCCCCGGCTTGGTTGCACCGACCATACGCGGCAGGTTGCCGGACTGGGTCACCGGTTTGCCGTTGAACTTGAGGATGATGTCTCCGACTTCGATACCCGCTTTGTCGGCAGGCGCCCCCTTCTCCACCGATGCCACCAGCGCCCCTTCAGGAGCGGACAAGCCGAAAGAGTCGGCCAATTCCCGCGTCACCTCCTGAATCGCAACACCCAGCCGGCCCCGGCTGACCTTGCCGCCCGAGCGCAACTGGGCCTGCACCTCCATCGCCACATCGATGGGAATCGCGAACGACACGCCCATGTAACCACCGGAACGGGAATAGATCTGCGAGTTGATGCCGACCACCTCACCCTTCATGTTGAACAGCGGGCCACCGGAATTGCCGGGGTTGATGGCAACGTCGGTCTGGATGAATGGCACGTAGTTTTCCTGTGGCAACGAACGCCCCTTGGCGCTGACGATCCCCGCAGTCACTGAATTGTCGAAGCCGAAAGGCGCGCCGATGGCGACGACCCATTCGCCCACCTTGAGTTGCTCCGGGTCCCCCAGCCTGACCACCGGTAGTGCAGTGGCTTCGATTTTCAGCAGCGCGACGTCGGTGCGTTTGTCGGAACCCACGACCTTGGCCTTGAACTCCCTTTTGTCGATCAGCTTTACCAGCACTTCGTCGGCGTCGTCAACGACATGCGCGTTGGTCAGGATGTAGCCGTCGGGGCTAACGATGAATCCGGAACCGAGCGACTGGTTTTTGAACTCATGCGGGATGCCTGGCAACTGGCGCGGCAAAAAGCGGCGAAACAACTCGAACGCCGGATCATTTTCATCGAACGGAAAAGCGTGACCGAAACGCTGGCCCTTGATGATTTGCGTCGTGCTGACGTTAACGACCGCCGGGCCTTGCTTCTCGGCCAACTCGGTAAAGTCCGGCAGCGCCTTCATCTGGGCAAACCCCGCCGTAGCGGCAATGGCAAGCCACATGGCAACTAGTGCACGCACAATCATGTCGACTGGTTCTCCCTTCGTATACAGACAAAGTCAGTCTTGAGTCGAATATCCGGTACCGTTTGCCGTTGGTCACCTCGACGCAGCGCAAGCCAGCCGACCGCCAGCCCGATGACGACGCCGGCAACAGATCCTCCTTCGCCGCCCAGCGCCCGCCCCAAAGCAGCCACGACAAGAACAATCAACAACGGAAGCACATAGCAACGGAATGCCGCTCGCCAAACAGCACCATCGGGTACGCTCATGATCACCGTATCGCCGACCCGAGCTCCCACGGTATTGCGAACCCGGTGGGAGGGCTTGCCGCGTCCGCTCCCGAGTCCGCATCCCTGGGATGTCGTGCAGGTCGAACACTCTGAGCGGAAATCAACCCAGATGAAGTCACCGTCGAGCCGTCTAACGAGTCCTTCGCTCTCGGTCACTTTTACCTCGGCTCGATACCTTCGCCGAAATACCGCAACGCACCCATAGGAACGTCGCCCATGACGATCACCTGATGGTCTGCGACCTGGCGCTTGTAGACGTTGATTGCGCCGACCGAAAACGTGCTGGGATCTTCTTTATCGCGGCCGGCCATTGGCTCCAGAAACGCCGAAATCGCAGCCAGTCCGTCCGAAAATACGACCTGCGTACTCTCAGGCGCATCCGGTCGAAGATGCCTCTTCATACCGGAAATACGACGAAATCCGGGCAAGGGATGGCGGAACAGCCACTGGCCGTCGTCAGCCCGGACTTCGTTCGACTTCACACGCTGAACCTGCCAACCGTGATTGCCGTCGGGCTCCATCTGCGGCTGAATCATCTCCTGGGTCACCGGACCGCCGATCCTGATCTCGGTAAAGGCGAATGTCTCCAGAACCTTTCCCTCGTCGCCTATCAGGTTCGCCTTCAGCAACAGGCCGGAGTGCGGTTCGATCCAGAACTGGTGGCCAAAACGGAACTCATCCTTCGGCTCGATGAGAACGATTCGGCCATTGACACCCGCCACCCTTCCGTTCGAGCCTTCGCGGATATCGTAATACTCGGTCAATCCGGCGAGATTTCCCGGCACGAGCGTCGGAAAGAACTGCCGCGCATTGCGTCGTTCGACAATGAGCAGTTTGCTTTCCGGCAGAAAGCACCGGACTTCATCGTTGCGCCGAACCACCTCGCGTGGACTACCATCCAGCACCTCGAGCCGCTCGAATTCGTTTCCATTTTCGATCAGATGCGTAATCCGGGAAGTCTCGCTACGGATGCCGTTCTGATAGACGAAGACTCCCGTGTACGTGAGCTTCTGCGCGGCCGTTGCGACCTTCTGTAGCAACCGCAATGCCTCGCCGGATCCACTTTGATCTGCAAAAGCCGACGAAGACAAGAGTACGGCGAGCGCAATAAATGGCGGTATATGCCGGCTACTGCTTATCCTCATTTAGCAACGCCTATCGATGATACTGTGCGGATGTGTTGTGCACCGCCTTGCAGTTGCAACCCAGGTGCGTTCGCCTGATGAGCCAGCATGTATTCCCGCATGCCCTGCGGCGCACCAGAGGCGGCAACGACGACTGGCGCAGGACGTTGCGCCTGGACGATGGTGCCGCCCTCGCCGTTCTGCTGCGGCTGCGTCAGCGCCAGCCAACCAACCACGGAAATTCCAGCCACCGACGCGGCCATTGCCATCAGCGCATTCGACCACGTAGTGCCTCGCTTCGGCCGGGGCGCAAAAACGACCGGCTCGTCAGCGAGTCCGCGCATGACGCCTTCGGTAAGGTCACGGGACAACCTGCCTTCATTGCGAATAGCGTCGCCCATCAATCCGTAACTCCGCCAGGTGCCAAGCAAACGCGGATTCGCCTTCAGCGTCGTCCACAGAGCGGGCTCCTCGTGAACCTCCAGTTCGCCATCGAACAATGCCGACAATTCCTTGGTCATCTCACCATCTCCTGTCCGGACCTGTATCCAACAATGGTCTCAACTTGACCGCAATCGCTTCTCGCGCCCGAAAGATGCGGGAGCGCACGGTGCCGATCGGGCAATCCATCACTTGTGCAATTTCTTCGTACGACAAGCCATCGATCTCCCGAAGGCCGATTGCGGTTCGCAATTCCTCCGGCAAGTCGGCCATGGCGGCGTTCACCGTCTCGCCGATCTGCTTGGTCATCAACATCCGCTCCGGCGTATCGACATCCCGCAGCAAATCGCTTTCGCCATAGTTCTCGGCATCCTCGTTGTCCATCTCCGTACTGGTCGGCGCACGACGTCCGTTCGCCACCAGCCAGTTCTTTGCCGTGTTGACTCCGATCCGGTAAAGCCACGTGTAAAACGCGCTTTCGCCACGAAACCCAGCCAACGCCCGATACGCCTTGATGAAGGCTTCCTGGGCGACATCTTCCGCTTCGGCAGGATCGCGTACCAGGCGGGACACCAGCCGCAACAACTTGCGCTGATACTTCGACACCAGCAGCCCGTACGCCTGCTTGTCGCCAGCCTGCACGCGCTCCACCAGCGCTTGATCCGCTTCGCGGTCTCCCATGGGATGTTAGGTTTCCTTGCCCTTTTCGCGCCGGACCGTCGGAGACGGCCAACGGCTCGGCCGGAAGTATACCCAACATCACCGACCATATCGCCCGGGAATCCGCGCCGCGACATCATTCCGCTAGCAAAACTGACAAGTCCGGATGCCATTAGTTCCGGTGCAGTGAAAGGCAGTGCTATATTCCCGGCCGAGATGGCATCCGACCTCCTGAAAACCTTCGATGTTCTCGTCTTCGGTAGCGGACTGGCCGGACAGACGGTGGCGCTACGGCTCGCGGACACACATCGCGTCGCGCTGGTTGCCAAGCGGGCGATCGAGGAATCGGCAACGGCTTGGGCTCAGGGTGGGATTGCCGCGGTTCTCGACGATGCCGATTCGATTCAGGCGCACATTCAGGATACCTTTACCGCCGGTGCCGGCCTCTGCGACCCGAAGGCAACCCGATTCGTCGTCGAGCATGGACGTGAAGCCATCGAGTGGCTGATCGAGCAAGGCGTTCCTTTTACACGCACGGATTCCGGTTACCACCTGACGCGGGAAGGCGGACATAGCCACCGGCGTGTGATTCACGTCGCCGACGCGACTGGCGCGGCTGTCCAGCAAACGCTCAACGAAAAGGTTCGCGCCCACCCGAACATCACGATACTGGAACGCCATCTGGTTATCGATCTGATTACCGGCGCCAAACTCGGACTCAAGTCCGACCGATGCCTGGGCGCATATGTCCTGGACCTGGACCGCGACGAGGTTCTGACGCTGGCGGCGGCCAACACTGTCATCGCCACAGGCGGCGCGGGAAAAGCCTATTTGTATACCTCGAACCCGGACACCTCGACCGGAGACGGCATCGCCATGGCTTGGCGGGCAGGCTGTCGGGTAGCGAACATGGAGTTCATCCAGTTCCATCCCACCTGTCTCTACCATCCGCACGCCAAATCCTTCCTCATCACGGAGGCGATGCGCGGCGAAGGCGGCATCCTGCGACTGCCCGACGGGACCCGTTTCATGCCAAGCCACGACGAACGTGCCGAATTGGCTCCGCGTGACATCGTCGCCCGCGCCATCGACTTCGAGATGAAGCGGCACGGCCTCGACTGCGTGTTTCTGGATGTGACGCATAAGGGCGAGGCGTTTCTGCGCGACCATTTCCCCAACATCCATGCCCGATGCCAGGAGTTGGGTATAGACATCGCCAAACAACCGATTCCTGTCGTTCCCGCCGCTCATTACACTTGTGGCGGAGTTGTCGTCGATCTTCGCGCGCGCACGGACGTTCCTGGACTCTACGCTCTCGGCGAAGTGTCCTGTACCGGACTGCATGGCGCGAATCGCCTGGCCAGCAACTCGCTGCTGGAATGCGTCGTCTATGGAGAGGCTGCGGCGCGCGACATCATGGCTCAAAAAGCGGCGAGAATGCCAAAACTGCCGCACTGGGACGAAAGTCGAGTCACCGACGCCGACGAGGAGATCGTCCTCTCGCACAACTGGGATGAACTGCGCCGATTCATGTGGGACTACGTGGGCATCGTCCGTACCACCAAGCGCCTCGAACGTGCTCTGCACCGGATCCGGCTACTGGAACGGGAAATCGACGACTACTACGCCAACTTCCGTGTAAGCAACGACTTGATCGAGCTACGCAACCTGGTTCAG
Source organism: Rhodocyclaceae bacterium (assembly GCA_050287865.1). Lineage (GTDB taxonomy): Bacteria > Pseudomonadota > Gammaproteobacteria > Burkholderiales > Rhodocyclaceae > Fen-999. Next base: position 49,430 of record JBNKCS010000002.1, read on the forward strand.
ACGGCTCACCTCATCGTCCGCAGCGCACAGCGCCGCAAGGAAAGCCGCGGATTGCACTACAGCCGCGACTACCCCGATTTGCTGCCGAAGGCACGCAACACCGTCCTCACGCCACCGAGCCAACGCTAGCCTGCCAGCGCAGCCAAACGCGTAGCTGACGGTGCCCTTCGACGCCTAGAGCGTCGACCGGAAGCACCAGCGATCCGGCCGCACGCACTGTCTTGTATTTCATGACCACGAGCCACGGCATGACCGTGGTTGCCGGATCGACCGCGCATTCCACGCTGCCACCATCGCTACCGACCAACAGCAACCGGCCGTCCGCTCGAAGCGTCATTGCCGAAGGAACGCCCCGCTGACGAATCAGAAGCCGGAGTAGCGAGAGTACGAGCACAACCCAAATCGCCAGTTTGACGGGCATCGGCAACGGCGTGGCCGAGAGTCCCATCCCGGGCAGCAAATGCGCGACAAACAAGGCAGCATCGATGCTGCGAGCGCGGCGAATCCGAAGGGTTAACGGAAGCCTGATTGTGCCCCCGGCGGCGAAAAGTCAGGCGCGGCGGAACGCCAAGGTGCCGTTGGTGCCGCCGAAACCAAAGTTGTTTTTAAGCGCGACGTCGATCTTGAGGTCCCGAGCGGTATTCGCGCAGTAGTCGAGATCGCATTCCGGATCCTGGTCGAAGATGTTGATGGTCGGGGGCGAAACCTGATGGTGGAGAGCCAGTACCGTCAACACCGACTCCAAGCCGCCGGCGCCACCCAACAAATGCCCTGTCATCGACTTGGTGGAATTGACCACCAGTTTCCTGGCCGCGTCGCCCAGCGCCAACTTGATAGCCTCGGTCTCGTTTTTATCGCCCAAGGGCGTCGAGGTTCCGTGGGCGTTGACATACTGGATCTGGTCCGCGTTGACGCCCGCATCCTTCAACGCATTGACCATGCTGCGCCGCGGTCCGTCGGTATCGGGAGCCGTCATGTGGTAGGCATCGCCGCTCATGCCGAATCCCGCCATTTCCGCGTATATCCTGGCGCCTCGACGCTTGGCATGCTCATACTCTTCGAGTACCAGCACACCTGCACCTTCGCCCAGAACGAAGCCGTCGCGATCCTTGTCCCACGGGCGGCTCGCTGTCGCCGGATCGTCGTTCCGGGTAGACAGCGCCTGTGCCGAAGCAAAGCCGCCGACCGCAAGCGGAACGATCGAAGACTCGGCGCCACCGCAAATCATGACGTCCGCGTCACCGTACTGGATCATCCGGAAACTGGTGCCGATCGCGTGCAGGCCCGTCGTACAGGCCGTCACTACCGCCAGGTTGGGGCCTTTGGCACCCAGCGTGATCGAAAGGTTGCCGGAGATCATGTTGATGATCGTGCCCGGAATGAAGAACGGGGATATCTTGCGCGAACCGCCACCGAGGAAATCATTGTGGGTTTCCTCGATCATAGGCAGGCCGCCGATGCCGGAGCCTATATTGACGCCAACCCGCTCGGCATTTTCCGGAGTAATTTCGATGCCGGAATCCCGATAGGCCTGGATTCCTGCCGCCATGCCATAGTGGATGAAAATATCCATCCGGCGCGCTTCCTTGGGCGACAAATAGGTACCGACGTCGAATCCCTTTACCTCGCCAGCGATACGCGCCTTGAAGGCAGACGCATCAAAGCGGCTGATCGGCACGATACCGCTCTTGCCGGCCACGATGTTCTGCCAGGTATCGGAAACGGTATTGCCTACCGGCGAAACGGCTCCCAAGCCGGTAACGACGACTCTACGACGCGACAAGGTAATCTCCAGCGATATCGGAGGGTGGGCCTTGACGGCCCCGGGAAGGTCAGGCCTTCTTGAGGTTATTGTTGATGTAATCGACGGCCTGCTGGACCGTGGTGATCTTTTCCGCTTCTTCGTCGGGAATTTCGCACTCGAACTCTTCCTCAAGCGCCATCACCAATTCAACGGTGTCGAGAGAGTCGGCCCCCAGATCGTCGACGAAAGACGAATCGATCTTGATGTCGCCCTCGTTGACGCCAAGCTGTTCGGCGACGATCTTCCTGACACGTTGTTCGATGTTCTCCATTTGATGCTCCTTCCCTTAACAGGGTCTGTATAAACTTGGCTATTTTATCAAAACCGGAAGTCAAACCGGTTACTACATATACATTCCGCCGTTGACGTGCAACGTCACACCCGTGACATAGCTGGCACTCGGCCCGGCCAGGAACACCACCGCGGCCGCAACATCTTCGCTCTGCCCCAATCGATTCAATGGGATACGCTGCACCATTGCCGTACGTTGGGCCTCCGACAGTTCTCTGGTCATATCGGTGTCTATCAATCCAGGCGCAACGCAATTTACGGTAATGTTGCGGCTGCCCAACTCCTGCGCAAGCGAACGGCTGAGCCCCTCTACCCCGGCTTTCGCCGCAGTGTAGTTTGCCTGCCCGGGATTGCCCGATGAAGCAACCAGCGAGGTGATGTTGATGATCCGCCCCTGGCGGGCCTTCATCATGCCGCGCAAGACGAGTTTGGACATTCGGAACACGGCGTTCAGGTTGGTGGCGATAACCGCATCCCACTCTTTGTCCTTCATGCGCAGCGCCAGATTGTCGCGGGTAATGCCGGCGTTGTTGACCAGCACCGACACTGGCCCGTACTTCTTCTCAATGTCACCAATGACCGCTTCGCAAGCGCCCGCCTCGGTGACATCTAGCCTCATCCCGCAGCCAACGATACCGGCTTCGTCGAACGCCTTCTGAATGGCGGTAGCACCGGTATCGGAAGTCGCTGTGCCGATCACGGTCGCGCCCTCCCTGCCAAGCGCCAAGGCCGTTGCCCGGCCAATGCCACGTGAAGCGCCGGTAACCACCGCAACCTGCCCTTGCAATGTCGCCATGTTGCTCATCCCTGCGTTGCCGCCAAGGCAGCTTCGAGGCCAATTAGATCACTCATCGCGCCACCGACCAGGCCATCGGCGCAACGCTTGACCAGGCCGGCGAGAACCTTGCCCGGACCACACTCATAGACGTGCGTAACACCAGCCGCCTGCATGGCCCGCATGGTTTCGACCCAACGGACGGGCGAAGCCGCCTGACGCACCAGCGCCGCGCGAATGCCGTCCGGATCGTTCACCGTGGCGACATCAACATTATTGAGTACCAAAGTCAGCGGTGGCGAGACGCCAATTTCGTCCAGTCGTGCTTTCAGTTTTTCGGCGGCCGGCTGCATCAAAGAGCAATGGAAAGGTGCCGACACTGGCAGCATGACCGCGCGCTTGGCGCCCTTGGCCTTGCACACTTCCGCAGCACTTTCCACGGCTGCCTTGTGTCCGGCAATAACAGTCTGCTCCGGAGAATTGAAGTTGACTGCCTGCACCACCTGTCCGTGGGCGGCTTCATTGCAGGCGGCGACCACGACTGCCGAATCCAGGCCAAGAATCGCCGCCATGGCGCCTTCGCCGGCGGGAACCGCCTCCTGCATAGCCTTTGCGCGCAATTCGACCAGCGGCACCGCATCCGCCAATGTCAGCGCGCCGGCGGCGACCAGCGCCGAATACTCGCCGAGGCTGTGGCCAGCAACCACGGCCGGCTGTGCACCACCCTTGTTGAGCCAAAGCCGCCACACGGCGACACCGGCGGTTAGCATGAGGGGCTGCGTATTGACCGTCTGGTTCAGCGCCTCGGCGGGCCCTTCGGTGACCAGCTGCCAGAGATCTCTGCCCAAAACCGTCGAGGCTTCGTCAAACGTGGCACGGATGATCGGATGGTCCCCATACCCAGACATCATCTTCAACGACTGGGAACCTTGACCCGGAAATACAAATGCAAATTTCATCGCTCTTGTCTCACAATTTCAGGACTATTGCGCCCCAGGTAAAGCCGCCGCCGACCCCTTCGAACAATACGGTGTCACCCGGCTTAATTCGTCCGCTGCGAATCCCTTGATCCAGGGCAAGCGGAATCGAGGCCGCCGAAGTATTGCCGTGATTCGCGACCGTAAGGATGCACCGCTCCATCGGCAACCCAAGCTTCCTGGTAGTGGACTGAATGATGCGGATGTTGGCCTGGTGGGGCACCAGCCAATCGATGGAATCCTTGGCAATACCTGCCTTAGCGATCGCCTCCTCTGCCACATCGGCCAATACCCTGACCGCGAACTTGAAAACCGCCTGGCCATCCATGCGCACGAAAGGGTCGCCAGTTACCTGTCCGCAGGAAAGCTGTCCGGGGACGGAGAGTATGTCATTGTAGCTGCCGTCGGCGTGCAACACGGAGGCGAGAATTCCCGGTTCCGTCGAAGCCTCGACCACTGCCGCTCCAGCCCCATCACCGAACAACACGCAGGTGCCGCGATCGCTCCAGTCGAGAATGCGGGAAAACACCTCTGCCCCCACGACCAGCGCACACTTGTGTGACCCCGAACGGATGAATTTCTCCGCGATCGTCAGCGCGTAGATGAAACCACTGCAAACCGCCTGGACATCGAAGGCAGCCCCGCCGCTTTTGATGCCGAGTTTGCTTTGCAGCAAAGCGGCTGTACTCGGAAATACGTAGTCGGGAGTCGAGGTAGCTACGATCAGCAAGTCGACTTGATCCTCGCTGCGCCCCGCGGCGGCCAGCGCCTGGCGACAGGCTGGCAAGGCAAGATCGGAAGCAAGCGTACCCGGAGCGCCCAGATGACGGGCTTGGATCCCGGTGCGTTCGACGATCCAGGCGTCGGAGGAATCCAGGTCGTGCGCGGCGATAAGCGCATCGTTGCTGACTGGCGAGCCAGGCAGGTAGCTTCCTGTACCGGTGATGCGGGCGTAGATCATGCGGCGTTTGAAATCGGCATGGAGGAATGGAGCGCTGCCATCCGCGTGGCAATCTTTTCCGGCAGACGCTGACGAGCCGCCTCCGCAGCTCGTTCAATCGCGCAACGGAACGCATAGGCATCGGCGGAGCCGTGGCTCTTGAAGACGATGCCCTTGAGACCGAGAAGGCTGGCGCCGTTGTAGGCGCGGTGATCGAATCGTTTCTTGAAGGCGCGAATAACCGGCAACGCCATGACTGCCGCCAATTTGGTCAGAAAGTTGCGGGAGAATTCCTCCTTGAGGCCTCCCGCTATCATCTGCGCCAATCCCTCGGAAGACTTGAGCACGACATTGCCGACGAAACCATCGCAGACCACCACGTCGACGACGCCCTTCCAGATATCGTCACCTTCGACATTGCCGACGAAATTGAGATCGCTTTCCTTGAAAAGCTCGGCCGCCTGTCTGACGACTTCGTTGCCCTTGATGTCTTCCTCGCCGATATTCAACAACCCGACACTTGGACGGTCGCGATGTTCGAGGGCCGAGAGCAACAAAGTCCCCATGACACCGAACTGCAGCAAGTGCTCAGCCGAACAATCGACGTTGGCCCCCAGATCGAGAACATAGCTGTGACCTCGGGCGGTGGGAAGAATGGTGGCAATCGCCGGCCGGTCAATGCCGGGCAAGGTCTTCAGCACGAAGCGCGATATCGCCATCAGCGCACCGGTATTGCCGGCCGAAATGGCTGCGTCGGCCGTACCATCCTTGACCAGATCGGCCGCGACGCGCATCGAAGAATCCTTCTTCGTACGCAGTGCGATCGCCACGGATTCGTGCATCTCGACAATCTCGCTGGCGTGGCGAACCCGGATCCGGTCGCCGAACCTTGCGGCATCTGCGAGAAGCGGACGCAACGAATCCTCAAGTCCAACCAGAATGGCGGCGCAATCCGGATCCCGACCGAGAAAGTCGAGAACGGCCGGGACGGTGACCGACGGACCGTGGTCACCCCCCATACAATCTATGGCAATCGTAATGGTCATTGTGGAAACGGCCGGGCGTAGCAGCACCCGGCCGCATTCCGTTCGACGAATTATTCGCCCTTGGCCTTGATGACCTTCTTGCCCCGATATACACCGGACGGCGAGATGTGGTGACGCAGATGAACCTCGCCAGTGGTGGCCTCGACCGCCAACGGAGGATTGGTGAGAAAGTCATGGGCGCGATGCATGCCGCGCTTCGAAGGGGACTTCTTGTTCTGCTGTACCGCCATGCTAAAACTCCTTTTTCACTACGGTTTTGCGCCTGTCACTTCAGACGCCAAACCCTTTGACAAGACTACGATTTATTCAACTTGGCCAGCACCGCAAACGGCGATGGCACCTGCTCTTTCATCTCCGGCACCGCTGTCGCGCAGACTTCATGCATCGGCGCGATGGGCAATGCCAACAAAACTTCTTCCTCGATCAGCGAGAACACCGCCATTTCCTTCTCCGCGGCAATGGCGTCAAAGCCGTCTTCCGCCAATTCCTCATCAGGCCAGGGTTGCCCCGTCGGCACCAGCAGAAACCGCGCCTCAATTTGCAGCGGAAACGCCATTGACTCCAGGCAACGCTGGCACACCAGACTCAACGAACCAGCGACTTCCATCGTAAGCCAGCTATTACCTTCGGCATCCCGACTTCCGACTATCAGGCATTGCAAACATCCCGCGTCGTCGCACAAACTATCTGCCAGCCTCGAAAGGCTGGCAACCGGGACCACCCCGGCCACCGTAGCACCCTCGCGGGCAAACGCAAGGCTGTCCAACACCCTTGGCAAACCGCTTTCAGGCTGCTTCAGCATAAAC
>JBNKCS010000003.1:0-54581 GCA_050287865.1 Rhodocyclaceae bacterium
CCCAGTTTGCACCGTCGCGGTTGAAATCTTCTTGAGTCACGATAAATACATCCGAATAAGAATGGCCGAAGTATAGTCGCACGCCGACAGCGGGTCAGCCATTTTCCCTCAGCCAGGCAGCCAGTTCGGCGGTGGACGATGCACAATACAAGGGCGACAGTTCCTCCAGCGTGGCCCGCTCATGGGCGCCGTACGCAACCGCCAGTGCCGCGACACCCGCGTTGTGCGCCATTTGCAGATCGTGCGTGGTATCGCCGATCATCAAAGTCAGCCGTGGCGATACGCCGAGCTCCTCCATCAATTCCTCCAGCATCTGCGGATGCGGCTTGGAGTGGCACTCGTCGGCGCAGCGGGTGGCGCGGAAGTACCTCCCCAGCCCGCTTGCAGCCAGGGCGCGATCAAGCCCCTGGCGGGATTTTCCCGTGGCGACGGCAAGCAGATACCCTTCGGCATCCAGTTCGCGCACCAGATCGGCTGCCCCGGCGAACAACGGCAACTCGTGGTCCCGAGACAGGTAGTGATGACGGTAACGCTCCGCCATCTCGGCATGTCGATCGTCCTCAAGTTGCGGCAAGGCATAACGCAAGGCATCGTACAGGCCGAGCCCGATAACGTGGCGGGCACGCTCGTCCGATGGCGGCACATGACCGATGTCGGCGGCCGCGGCCTGGATGCTGGAGACGATGGCATTGGCCGAGTCGAGCAGCGTTCCATCCCAGTCGAAAACGATCAATTCAAAACGTCTGGCCATAGTCCTTCTTCTCGTGGGCATCCAGCTGAATCAGGAACGCCGACAATTCCCGCGGCAACGGCGCTTCCAGATCGATTTGCGCACCAGTGAGCGGATGTGACAGCGACAGTCTCGCCGCATGCAGGAACATGCGTTTGAGGCCTGCCTTTTGCAAGTCGCGGTTGAACGGAAAATCCCCGTATTTGTCGTCGCCGGCTAGCGGAAAACCGAGATGGGCAAGATGAACGCGAATCTGGTGGGTCCGCCCCGTCTTGAGTTCGACTTCGACCAGACTGAAGTTGTCCCAGCGCGATACGAGGCGAACAATGGAATGGGCTTGCTTGCCTTCCTTCGAAACACTGACCCGTCGTTCGCCCTCATCGGTGAGGTATTTTTGCAGCGGGAACCGGACATGCTGCAACGGGTTCAGCCAGCGTCCCTTGACCAGCGCCAGATAGCGCTTGCTGATGTTGCCGTCCCGAAACATGTCGTGCAGGCGTGTCAACGCAGAACGCTTCTTTGCGACGATCAACAGGCCCGAAGTCTCCCGATCCAGGCGGTGCGCCAATTCGAGATAGCGCGCCTCCGGGCGGGCGCGTCGCAACTGCTCGATGACACCGAAGCTGACACCACTGCCGCCGTGAACCGCCACGCCAGCGGGTTTGTCGAGCACAATCAGCGTGTCGTCCTCGAAAACGACATCAAATGCCCGTGGCGGTGCGGCCGGCTTGTCGGCTGAAGCGGATATCCGAATCGGCGGCACCCGAACGACGTCACCGACCTTGAGCCGGTAGTCCGCCGCTACCCTGCCCTTGTTGATCCGCACCTCGCCGCTGCGCAGGATGCGATAGACGTGACTCTTGGGCACGCCTTTGGCGAGGCGGAGCAGAAAGTTGTCGATCCGCTGTCCATCGGCATCTTCGCCCACTTCCAGCCGAGTCGCAGAATCTTTGCTTAACTCATTCATTTTGCAATATACTGGCCGCTGGTTTGCCGTCCCGCGACGGCGTGCCCGACGGCCCGAAGCGGCGTCGGCGGCGCCCTCCCGGAACGTTGTCATCTCCCCGTCACCTCCCGGAAATCCCGAGGTAATGCCGAGATGGCGAGGGTAGTGTCAGCCGCTGGACAGTTGATTGTCGCGGCAACACCCCACGGAGCAGCCCCGAGGGTATGTCGCTCGCCCGAAGCAGCGATACTACTTGATTGCGCGTAGCACAGGCACAGACGATTTCCCGACGTCGATCCCCGAAGCGGGTTGACCGACGCCGGACAGGAAAACAACGACAACCGTTTGCCGACAGGCCCATGACCCTGCCAAATATTTCGCAGACTTAGTCAGTCGCCACCGCTTGATTCAAGCGGTGCGTCGTCGTGCCCTGCCCGCGCGGGAGCACACATGAAACGCATGCTGTTCAATGCGACGCAAGCCGAGGAACTCCGCGTCGCGATAGTCGATGGTCAGAAACTGATCGACCTCGATATCGAGTCGGCCGCCAAGGAACAACGCAAGAGCAACATCTACAAGGCCGTCATCACCCGCATCGAGCCCAGTCTCGAAGCAGCCTTTGTCGACTATGGTGCGGAACGCCACGGCTTCCTGCCCTTCAAGGAAGTTTCCCGTTCCTATTTCCGCTCCGATGCGGATGCCGGTCGCGCCAAGATCCAGGACGTCCTCAAGGCCGGCCAGGAACTGATCGTCCAGGTTGAAAAGGACGAGCGAGGCAACAAGGGCGCGGCGCTGACCACCTTCATTTCCCTGGCAGGACGCTATCTGGTTCTGATGCCGAACAATCCTCGCGGCGGCGGCGTTTCGCGTCGTCTCGAAGGCGAAGATCGCCAGGAACTCCGTGAAGTCCTCGACCAGGTGGAAGTGCCCAGCGGGATGAGCCTGATCGTGCGCACCGCCGCAATCGGCCGTACCGCGGAAGAACTGCAGTGGGACATGAACTACCTGCTGCAACTCTGGACGGCCATCGACGGCGCTGCGAAAGCGCAATCCGGCGCATTCCTGATCTACCAGGAATCCAGCCTGGTGATCCGTGCGATTCGCGACTACTTCCAGCCCGACATCGGCGAAATTCTGATCGACACGGATGACATTTACGAGCAGGCACAGCAGTTCATGGCCCACGTGATGCCGGGGAACGTGGCGCGCGTCAAACGCTACAGCGACGACGTGCCACTGTTCTCGCGCTTCCAGATCGAACATCAGATCGAATCGGCCTATTCCCGCCAGGTCAATCTTCCCTCGGGCGGCGCCGTGGTCATCGACCATACCGAAGCGCTGGTGGCGATCGACGTCAACTCCGGACGTTCCACCAAAGGCTCCGACATCGAGGAAACCGCGCTGCGCACGAACCTCGAAGCCGCCGACGAAGTCGCCCGGCAACTGCGTCTGCGCGACCTGGGCGGCCTGATCGTGATCGATTTCATCGACATGGAAAGCACGCGGAGCCAACGGGAAGTGGAGAACCGCCTGCGCGACGCACTGCGCTACGACCGTGCCCGCATGCAGGTCAGCAAAATCAGCCGCTTCGGCCTGCTTGAGCTTTCCCGCCAGCGTCTGCGCCCCGCCCTGGCAGAGACAAGCTACATCACCTGCCCGCGTTGTACGGGTACCGGCCACATCCGCTCGACCGAATCGGCGGCACTGCATATCCTGCGCATCCTCGAAGAGGAAGCGATGAAGGAAAACACCGGCGCCATCCACGCGCAGGTTCCCGTCGATGTCGCCACCTTCCTGCTCAACGAAAAGCGGGTCGATATCGCGCGTGTCGAAGTTCGCCACCGGATCAACCTGATGATCGTGCCGAATCGCCAGTTCGAGACGCCCCAGCATGAAATCGTCCGTTTCCGTCACGACCAGCTCAATACCGAGGATTTGACCGTTCCCAGTTATCAACTGGCGGCAAAGGCCGCAGAGGAAGCGGAGGAATCATCGTCGGCGCAAGCGGAAGCACGCCCGCCAAGGCAACAGGCCGCCGTGAAAGGTATTACGCCAGACCAGCCGGCCCCGATCGTTCAACCCAAGCCGGAACCGGTATCTGAACCCGTCGCGAAACCGGGCATCATCGCCAAGATCTTTGGTTGGTTCAGCGGCAACAAAGTTGCCGTCGCCCCTCAACCGGAAGCGAAGCCGGCAAAACCGGCCCGCCGCGAGCGTGGCGAGCGCAACGGCCGTGACCGAAATCGGAATCGGCGCGATCGCGACGGTCGCGAAGAGCGCCAGGGTCGCGATCAGGGAGAACGCAAGGAGCGTTCGGACGGTTCACCGCGCGGCCAACAATCACGCCGCGGAACCGCCGAAACCCAGCCACGCGAGGGCGGCCGCCGTGGTCGTGGCCAACGAGGCGAACCACGCGAAGAGCAGCGCGACGAACAGCGTGCAGGCGAACCGCGTCCGCCCAAAGCGCCGAGGAATGAAGGCGGCCTGACCGGCTCGCCCGAAACCACCAGTCCGGCGCAACCAAAAGCAACAGCAGAGGGCAACGGAGAAGGTGGCCGCCGTCGCGGCCGCCGGGGTCGCGGACGTGGCGAAAAGCGCGAAGGCGTCGCACCAACCGCCACCGCGCAGGACACTTCCGCTCTCGAAGCTCGCATAGCCGAGCCGGCTAGCCACGAAAGCGCAGCGACCGAACCCGTTGTCGCAGCCCGCCCGATGCCGTGGCCTGTGCCAATGCCAATGCCCATCGCAACGCCGCCCGTGGAACCGACCTCGCCTGCGGAACCTCCCGTGGCCCCGGTGGAAGCAATCGCACCTCCCGTGACGGAAGAGCAGGACGTCGTTACACCGGTCGTCGAGATGGCCGTCGAAGTATCGCCGGAACTCCCGATCGCGCCGGTCGTTGCGGCTGAGCCGGAACCAATGCCTCCCTTGACGCCTGTCGAGACAGCCGAACCGGAGCCAGTCAAGCCCGTGGCGCCGGTCGACCTGTCCATCAACCTCAAGGAAAGCGGACTCGTGCTGGTCGAAACGGCAGCCAATAGCCTTGCCGCCGCCGCACCGATCGAAATATCCAAGCCTCAGTTGGGACGCAAGCCGAAGCCACCGGTGATCGTACCCGATGAACCGCTGCAGATGGTCGAAACGCGGCACGACTGACCGATGATCGACGCCAAACGGCCGCCCGATGAACCGGGCGGCCGTTTGTTTTTCTAGATTCGTTGCCGGATGTGATCCACCAGTCCCTCGCACGCGTCCTCGATCATGTCCAGCACGCGTTCGAAACCGGCCGGACCGCCGTAATAAGGGTCCGGTACCTCGTCCTCCTGGGTATGCCGAGCGTAGTCGAGCAGCAATCCAAGCCGGTGCTGCTCCTCTTCCGGACACGCGTCGCGCAGCATGGCGAGATTGTCGCGATCCATGGCCAGTATCAGATCGAATCGCAAAAAGTCAGCCGTGGCGACACGCCGAGCCCGCAGTTTGCCCAACTCGTATCCGCGCTCGGCGGCCACTTTCCGGGAGCGGGGATCGGGAGGCTCCCCGACATGGTAGGCATGCGTTCCCGCCGAATCGATCTCCACTTCCTTGCTCAATCCGGCACGTTCGATTTGGGCGCGAAGCACGCCCTCGGCAGTCGGCGAACGACAGATATTGCCCATGCATACCACGAGTACTCTGAACATGATTCCTCTAACAATCCGACGACTTTTCCGTGAAAACCCGACGCCAACGCTAGTTGCTACCGAATTCGGAATAGAATAGCAACCGATGATGTGGCGATCAGTACGAGTTATGCAACCGCGATGTTGCGCCGCCACACCGCTCAGACTTGGGCGGACCAATAATAATCGACTGAAGCGGAGTCCCCAACAATGAATGAACAGAAAGTCATTCCTGCGACACTGATTCCCGGCGATGGGATCGGTCCGGAAATCACCGACGCAACCCTCATGGCACTCGATGCGCTTGGTGCTCCTTTTGAATGGGACCGTCAAACCGCCGGCGCAGCAGGCGTCGCGGCTTGCGGCGATCCACTGCCGTCCGCCTGTCTCGACAGCATCCGCCGGACCCGTTTGGCACTCAAGGGGCCGCTGGAAACACCGGTCGCCGGCGGCTATCGCTCCTCCAACGTCCGCCTGCGCGAGGAATTCAAGCTCTACGCCAACCTCCGCCCCGCGCGCACGATCGTTCCTGGCCGCTTCGACAACATCGATCTCGTCCTCGTGCGTGAAAACAACGAAGGCCTCTATATGGGCTACGAGCATTTCATCCCGATCGACGGCGACCCGCATGCCGTCGGGATGGCCACGGGGATCAACACGCGCCAAGGCTGTCGCCGCATCTGCAAGTTCGCCTTCGAGTATGCCCTCGGACAAGGTCGCAAAAAAGTTACTGTCGTACACAAAGCCAACATCATGAAAGCGCTGACAGGTATCTTCCTGGAAACGGCGCGACAGATTTATGCCGAAGAGTACAAGGACAAGTTCATTTTGGAGGAAGTCATCGTCGACGCCTGCGCGATGAAACTGGTCATGAATCCCTGGCAATTCGACGTGCTGGTGACGACCAATCTGTTCGGCGACATCCTTTCCGACGAAATCGCCGGTCTGGTAGGTGGCCTCGGCATGACGCCGGGAGCAAACATCGGCGAGCAGGCGGCGATATTCGAAGCCGTACACGGCTCCGCGCCGGACATCGCCGGCAAGGGCATCGCCAACCCTATCGCGCTAATGCTGGCCGCCGCGATGATGCTCGACCACGTTGGCCGTCTCGACCTGGGCAACCGGCTGCGTAAAGCGATCGACGAAACCCTGAACGTCGATCAGTTGCGCACTGGAGATCTGGGCGGAAAAGCCTCGACCGGCGAGTTTGCCGCCGCGCTGGTCAAGAGAATACAGGCCGGAGCCTGATTCCAGAGGGCGCTAACGCCCCGTCGCGGCGATTCTGGTTCTGATTAGGCTGGCAATTTCGCTGTTGCCAGCCTTTTCGGCCAGTTCAACCGCGGTATTCCCCCGCAGATCGCCAACGCGCGCGTTTGCGCCAGCGTCCAAGAGGATCTTCACGATCATCCGGTGTCCGTTCCGTGCGGCGAGCATCAAGGCGGTGTTGTGATTGGGCGCACGGGCATTTACCTTGGCGCCCCAGGCGATCAGATCTCGGGCAATTTCATCATGTCCATTAAAGGCAGCGTAGTGGAGTGCCGTCCAGCCCGGACCATCGACCGGAACACCCCAGTGGAGCAAGCGACGAACCGTCGACTGGCGCCCATTGAGCGCAGCCAAAGCCAAAGCCGTATCTCCATATCTATTCTGTTTCAGTGCGTTAGCGTGATTTGCTAACAAGAAGTCTAGAAGTTCGTCGTTGCCATTGGTTGCCGCCATCATGGTGAGCGTGGTACCGGAGTGGTCGGCCGTGTCGATGTCCACTCCACGCTGCACAAGGTCCACGACGGCTGTCGTCCTGTCATTGAGAGCTGCCGCAACGACGTCCTCGTAAGCGCCCGCGTGCGCCGCTCCCGCGCACCACAAAACCGCCAGAACACCCAGCCGGAAAATCATCGTTTTGAACATTTTCAGTTCAGAACGACCCCGAAAAGACGACAAAAGTTCGCGGTGGTAGCCTCGGCGACGGCTTCGAACGAAATCGACCTCAACTCGGCAATGTGCTGCGCGACATAGCGGACATATCCGGGTTCGTTCAATTTCCCCCGATACGGGACCGGTGCCAGATAGGGAGCGTCGGTTTCTACCAGCAGTCGGTCCAGTGGAAGTTCGGCGGCAACCTTCTTGAGTTCGCTCGCGTTCTTGAAGGTCACAATCCCGGAAAAGGAGACATGAAAGCCAAGGTCGAGGGCTTTCCGGGCGGTCGCCATGTCCTCCGTAAAACAATGAAACACACCCCCGACTTCGCCCGCGCGCTCTTCCTCAAGAATGCGCAGCGTATCTTCCTTCGCTTCCCGAGTATGGACAATCAAGGGCTTGCCGGTGATTCTGGCGGCCTCGATATGAACCCGAAAGCGTTCGCGCTGCCATTCCAGATCGCCTTCAAGCCGATAGTAATCGAGCCCGGTTTCTCCGATAGCCACTACCTTCGGATCTTCGGCCAGACGAACCAGCGTCGCTACATCGACTTTCGCTTCCTGAGCTGTATCCGGGTGAACACCCGCTGCTCCGTAAATGTTCGGGTGGGAATGGACTATCCTGAGCACTTCCGGAAAGCGATCCAGCGTCACCCCGGCGCACAGTGCGGCGCCGACGCCCGCCGCCGCCATGCGATCGAGAATATGCGGCAAATTGGCCGCCAGCTCCGGAAAATCCAGATGACAGTGTGAATCAACCAGCATGCGGTTCAGAGGGTGTGGGTGGCGCGAGAGGAACTCAAATGACCGCCCAGGATGCCCTCGATTTTCTGCTGCACCGCCAGTCCGCTTTCATCATTGGCAAACTGCACGCCGATCCCCTGCGCCTTGTTGCCTTGGCTGCCTTCAGGCGTCATCCAAACAACGCTTCCCGCGATGGGCAAACGGGCAGGTTCGTCCATCAGTGTCAGCAGAATGAATACTTCGTCGCCAAAGGCGTATTCGCGCGTGGTCGGAATAAACAGCCCACCCCGTTTGAGGAACGGCATATAGGCCGAGTAGAGGGCCGATTTTGAATTGATATTCAAGGAGAGGACGCTGGGCTTCGCGCCAGCGCTCTTCGATGCGGGTGCCGAATCGCTCATATTCGTTCGCTCGCCAATGCACGCAAGTAACGCTCGGCGATATCCTCGAAGAATAACTGCGGGTTCAACGGATGGGACGCCAGTGACCGAGCTTTCATCAGTTCATTGTAACAACGTAACAGGGCTCCCGCAGAAGCGTGGCCCGCCAGTTGACGAAGCGCATCCGCTCCACCACCGAGACGCGTGCGACCGGCCAGCTTGAAAAGAAGCAGATCGAAGACCCACTTCTGGACCGTCTCGACAAAGGCCTGCATCGACAGTCCCCCATCGCTTTTCGGCTGCAATTGGGTCTGCCACCGCGCGGCCAATGCCAAAGGATCCCGGCCGGGATCCGCCAGGCTCGCCAGAACGCCGAGGTAAATCGAACCGCGTCCCGATTCGCTTGCCGCATGCGCCAGCAACGGTGCGTTACCAAGTAACGGCAGCAGCTTGATCGCCGTCTCGTCCCGTGTCTTGAGCCACGCCCGCGCTTCGCTTGACGAGGGACGGGGTAGCGGCAATTTCCGGCAGCGGCTCCGTATGGTCGGAAGAAGACGTCGCCAATGGCACGATATCAATATAAAATAAACACTTGACGGAGGTTCTTCGAGTATTTTAAGAAGAGCGTTCTGAGCCGGCTGATTCATGGCATCGGCGGGTTCCACGACGACCACGCGCGCACCGCTACGGTGTCCTCCGATAAAGACGAAGTCCTCCAAGGCCCGAATCTGGTCAATCAAAATCTGCCGACTACCCGGCTTCTTGCGCTCCCCCTCCGAAGCCGTGCCTTCTATATCGACGTCGGCTTCGGGAATGACATGCCGAAAATCGGGATGGTTGCCCGATGCAAACCAGCGGCAGGACGGACAGTTCCCACAGGCATCGCCCGAAGATGGCGTTTCGCACAAGAGCCGCGCCACCATCGCCATGGCGAAACGACCCTTGCCTATTCCCTCCGAACCGGTAAGCAACAAGGCATGGGGCAAGCCGCCCTCGCCTGCCCAGAGCCGGCCCCATACGGGGTCGTGCCATTTATATTGTTTTATATCAGATTGTTGCAATTATTTTTTCAAGTGATGCTTGAATTTCGCTAACGGACCGTGAGGCATCTACAAGCTGAATTCTGCCTCCACTTGCGGCGGCTCTCGCCAGATACTCGTCGCGAACGCGAGAAAAGAAATCCTGCTGTTCCCTTTCAAAGCGATCCAGATCCCGCCCCATGCCGGTCACGCGACTCCTTGCCACATCGGGCGATAAATCGAACATCAGCGTCAAGTCCGGCTGCAGACCGTTCTGTACCCACTTTTCCAGGATTTCCAGCTTGCCTCGCTCCAAGCCGCGACCACCGCCTTGATAGGCAAAACTCGCATCCGTGAACCGGTCGCAGACCACCCAGTCGCCGCGCGCCAGCGCCGGGGCGATGACTTGGGCAATATGCTCCCTTCGCGCGGCGAACATCAGCAGCGCCTCCGTTTCCAGATGCATCGAGTCGGCTAAAAGCAGCGCCCGCAGCTTCTCGCCCAGCGGCGTTCCACCAGGCTCGCGGGTCTGAACCACGACGTGGCCGCGTGAGCGTAGTGTATCGACCAGCCAGGTCAAATGCGTGCTCTTGCCCGCCCCATCCAGGCCTTCCAGGGTAATGAACCGCCCGTGCGCCACTCAATTTCCTCCCGTTTTCTTCTTCTGGTGCTGGGCCACGGCGCGATTATGCTCCTCGAGGGTTCGCGAAAACACGCTCGTGCCGTCGCCGCGAGCGACAAAGTACAGCATCTCGGACTGCGGTGGATGCAGCACAAGGTGAATGGATGCCTGCCCCGGCATGGAGATCGGGGTCGGCGGCAAACCGGGCCTCATATAGGTGTTGTACTCGCCGTCGGTCACCAGATCCCGCTTGCGCAAGTTTCCGTCAAATGCCTCACCCAAGCCGTAGATCACCGTCGGATCGGTTTGCAACAGCATGCCGCGGCGCAGGCGATTGGTGAATACCGAGGCGACGAAGGGGCGATCTTCCGGCCGACCCGTTTCCTTTTCGACGATCGAGGCCATGATCAGCGCTTGATAGGGATCTCCGTAAGGCACTGACACATCGCGATTTTCCCACTCAGATTCCAAACGCTGTCGCATGGTCTGGTAGGCCCGGCGCAAAACATCAAGGTCACTCGATCGTTTGGCGAAGAGATAGGTATCCGGGAAAAACAACCCTTCCGGGTGCGATTCCGTCGCGCCGATACGGGTCAGCACCTCACCGTCCGTGAGCCCCCTTGTATCGTGACGCAGGTTTGGATTGGCGTCCAGGACAGCACGTAGCTCCCGGAACGTTTTGCCCTCGACGAACACGATTTCGGCCTGCGAGACGTCCCCCCGGGTGATCCTGCGGAGGATTTCCCAAGGCGTTACGCCTTGCACCAACTCGTAGCTCCCCGCCTTGACCTCGCCCGCCTTGCCGGTAAACCGCCCGAGCCAGGTGAATTTCCAGGACTGAAATTCGACACCTGCCCTGGCAATCTCGTTGGCGGCGCCACGTAGGCCGGTCTTGGGGAAAATTTCGAATTCGAGCGGCGTCTTGACCAGCGAAACCGGCGTGAACGCAAACCAGGCCAGCCAGCCGGCAAAGCCGGCGACGACAAGAATTACAAAGGAAATCAGGCGTATGGTGAAGCGCATCGAGTTCGCGGCAAGGGTGCCATGCCGGGCCTGCAAAGGAGGGCATAATAATACCCAGACACCCCATGAAATGCTGTCGGAGAATACCAACATGAGCCTGACCCGCTGGACCGAATTTCTTGCTGCCCATCATCTGACGCCTGACGGCGAGAGCTTTGGCGACCTGACCGGCGAGCTCGCCGCCGCGCGGGAAGATGCCGTGCTGGCCCCGCTGACCGACTACGCAGTGATTCGCGCCCGTGGCGAAGACGCCGCCGAGTTCCTGCACAACCTGCTCAGCAACGACATCAAGAACCTTCCGGCCGATGGCGTCCGGTTCGCCGGTCTTTGCACCCCGAAAGGCAGGCTGCTGGCGACATTTCACATCTGGCACGACGGCCCGGACATCCTGCTTGCCCTTTCCGCGGACATCCAGCCGGCGATCCTGAAGCGCTTGTCGATGTACATCCTGCGCAGCAAGGTCACACTGACCGACGCGAACCTTGCGCTCATCGGCCTGGCGGGACCGCAGGCAAAAGCCGTGGCGAGTGAGGCTTTCGGACACGCGCCTGAGACTATGAACGTCACCGAGGTTCCGGGTGGACAACTGCTCGGGCTGACCGGTCAACGCTACCTCCTTGCCCTGGCCCCGGAGGCCGCGATCGACGCTTGGCCAAAATTGACGGAGAAAGCCCGCCCAACAGGCGCCGCCACCTGGCGCTGGAGCGAGATCGCGGCCGGACAGCCGCGAGTCGTCCAGGCGACCCAGGAAGCCTTCGTGCCGCAGATGGTCAACATGGAGATTCCGGCCGTCGGCGGCGTCAGTTTCAACAAGGGCTGCTATCCAGGGCAGGAAATCGTCGCCCGCACGCAATATTTGGGCAAGGTGAAGCGCCGCATGTATCGGGCCAGGATGGATACCGCGCTGCCGCCGGGTACAGACGTCTTTACCCTGGAATCCGGCGACCAGCACTGCGGCGCCCTGGTGACTACAGCTCCCTCCCCCGACGGCGGTTTCGAGTGCCTGGTGGTCGCCCAATCCTCTGGTGCCGAAGGCGCCGAGGTATTTGCGGGTGGCCCCGGCGTGCCGCCACGGCTGACTTTGGGGACGCTGCCCTACACCCTCGACTGATGTGCCTGATTCTCGTCGCCTGGGAGGCGCACCCCGACTACCCGCTGGTGGTCGCCGCCAACCGCGACGAGTTCTTCAGCCGCCCGACCGCCCCGGCCTCGTTTTGGGGCGACGGAGAGATATTGGCAGGGCGCGATTTGCAGAGTGGCGGCACGTGGATGGGCGTGACCCGCTCCGGCCGCTTCGCGGCGCTGACCAACTTCCGCGACCCAGGCCTGCATAGTGAAAACCGGGCGTCCCGAGGCAAGCTGGTCGCCGGTTTCCTTGAAGCGGACGAAGCGCCGCTGACGTGGCTCGAACAGAGGCGTGCCGAAGCGGACCACTACAATCCGTTCAATCTTCTTGTCGGCGACCGAAGTTCGCTGGCTTGCTATTCGAGTGTCAGCCACGAACTGCTGCCCTTGGGTCCAGGCATCTACGGCCTGTCCAACCATTTGCTCGACACACCCTGGCCGAAAGTTCAGGCCGCGAAGTCGTCGCTCTCCCTGGCATTGGCCGCCCTGCCCGACACCGCGCCCCTGTTCGAACTGTTGCGCGACGATGCGATCCATGCCGACACGGCGCTGCCGCGCACCGGCGTCGGTCTGGAATGGGAACGGCTGCTGTCGGCGGCCTTCGTCAAGGCACCAGGCTATGGCACCCGCAGCTCGACGGTTCTGATAGTCAGCCGTGGCGACACGCCGATATTCGACGAGCAGACCTGGCTCGAAGGGGGAATAGCGGGCGGCCGCAGCCGCTTCCGCTTCAAGCGGTCAAACGCCGCCTCATGAGGACGTGCGAAATTCCTGCCTCGACGAACTCCTCACCTTCCCGGATGAAGTCGAAACGCCGATAGAACGGTTCGGCCGATATCTGCGCATGGAGGGCGACTTGCCCGATACTGCGCTGTCGCGCGGCTTCCATCAGGTGCAGCAAAAGCAAGGTGCCGACCCCTTTGCCGCGCCAGTCCTTCAGGACCGCCATACGTCCGATACGGCCGTCGGGCAGCAGGCGTCCGGTACCGATGGCGCGGCCATCTGGACCGCGCGCCACGGCATGATGACTGAGCGCATCCCAGCGATCCCACTCCATTTCGACGGGAACCCCCTGCTCGCCGACAAAGACCGCATGGCGGATCGGCCCGGCCAACGGCCCCAGTTGCTCCCAATCGGCGTCCTCGACACCAAATTCCACGATATCCACGGGCGTGTACGGCGGCACGAGATCGAAGAGTTCGACGATATCGCGGTTGCGCATGCGGATACAGCCGATCGAACCCGGACGGCCCATTTCGACGATATCCGGACTGCCATGGATGTAGATATAGCGACGCATCGTATCGACCTGCCCCAGCCGGTTGATGCCCGGTTCGCACCCCGACAACCAAAGAATCCGGGTCAATATCCAGTCGCGCCCCGGATGAGTCGCCGCGAGATCCGGCGACCATATCTCGCCGGTCGGCCGCCGCCGGACGAACACGGAATTCTCCGGCGCGCCCGCTCCAATCTTGGCGCGAACGACGTGCCGTCCGCGTGGTGTCCTGAAGCTGCCGTTGATTTCGCCCACACCATTGGCTGCAGTCGAGACTGGATATCGCCGTAAAAAAGTTGAATTATTATATAATTCAACTTGTTGAAACGGTATATTAATCCAGATTCTCATTCAGACTATCTGGATTTTGAGCCGTCTTGCCGCGAAAAAAGCGGACAGCAATGCGCCGCATTCCTCGGCCAGCACGCCACCCTGGATTTCGGTGTGGTGATTCAGCCGTTCCTCGCCAAATAGATCGACGACACTTCCAGCGGCGCCAGTTTTGGGATCGCGGGCGCCAAACACGACACGCTCTACCCGCGCATGCATGATCGCCCCCGAGCACATGACGCAAGGTTCCAGCGTTACGTACAGGGTGCTATTGGGAAGGCGGTAGTTGCCGAGTCGATCGGCGGCGGCTCGCAAGGCCATGATTTCCGCATGCGCGGTTGGATCGTGGCGCAAGATCGGTTGATTGAACCCTCGACCGACGATCTCTCCCGCCACGACCACCACCGCTCCCACCGGAACTTCATCTGCGGCAGCCGCTTCGCGGGCGAGATCCAGCGCCGCCCGCATGAACCTTTCGTCGATGGAATCCAACGGCCGGCTTCTAGAACCGGCGAGCGCCCGCGGCAACCCGGCGTTGCGGCACGAATTGATCGTCCAGCAGCCCCTGAATCCGGGCAAAGACCTCCAGTCGGGAAAACGGCTTCTTCATGAAGTCGTCGGCGGGAATCCTGCTGCCGAAGAACTGCTCGGTGGCATGTTCGTTGCCGCTCATCATGATGACGGGAACATCCTGGGTTTCGGGATCGCGACGCAGTGCACGCAGCGCGGCAAAGCCGTTCAGGCCGGGCATGACGATGTCGAGAAATATGAGGTTCGGACGCGACGCGCGCGCCATCGCCACCCCCGTTTCGCCGTCAAAGGCTTCGCTGATCAGAAAACCGCTCGGCTGAAGCATCCGGCTAAGCGCGACCACGATGGTCTTGGAGTCGTCCACAATCAACACGCTGGTGCCGCGACGGGCATCTACACGGGTACGCGTCCGGCGCTCGATGGGAATGACGGGGGCTCGCGTCGGCAGGGGCTCGGTAACCAGAGCCTCCTTCTTCTCATTGGCCAGCAGCATTTCCCGGATCCGGTCGTAGATTCCCATGATTACTCCTTGCTTATCGATGCATATTACTTGCCGGCATGCTTCAGTTGCGCCTGAGCCGCCGCCAACCGGGCAATCGGCACACGTGGGCCGGAGCACGAAACGTAGGTCAGTCCGATTTCGTGGCAGAACTCGATGGAAGCGGGGTGGCCGCCGTGTTCGCCGCAAATGCCGATCTTGAGTTCGGGGTTCGTTTCGCGTCCCAACCTGACCGCAATCTTCATGACTTCGCCAACACCCTTCTGATCGAGTACCTCAAACGGATTGTCCTGCAATATGCCGGTCTCGTTATACGCGGGTAAGAACTTGTTTTCCGCGTCTTCACGTGAGAATGAGAAAGTCGCCTGGGTCAGGTCATTGGTGCCGAACGAGAAAAACTCGGCCATTTTCGCCATGCGCCCGGCACGCATGCAGGCCCGGACCACTTCGAGCATGGAACCGAACTTGAACTGGACGTCGATACCCTGGGTCAGCTCGACAATCTTGTGGATTCGGTCGACGTAACTCTTGATACGCTCCAGTTCCTCAACGGTCGCCACCTGCGGCACCATGATTTCCGGATTGACGGCGATACCTTCCCTGGCACACAAAGCGGCCGCTTCGAGAACCGCCTGGATCTGCATCGAGTAGATTTCCGGATAGGTGATACCGAGCCGGACGCCGCGATGGCCAAGCATCGGATTCACCTCCGCCATGGCGCGTACTTTGCGCAGCGTCTTTTCCTTCTTGACGATGACGTCGTCTTCGAGGTGCGACTCCTTGAAGACATCCAGCGCTTCGTTAAGGCGACCCAGTCCGTCGGCGTACTTCTGATGCAGGGCTGGATTGAGGAGTTTGAGCGTTTCCGGCAGCTCCTCGATACCCTTGATGGTGTCCTTCAGGTGCCGCAGATGGGTAATTTCGAGTTCCAGTTGCGCCGCCGTCGGCAGGAATTCATGCATCGGCGGATCGAGCAGGCGCACCGTCACCGGCAAGCCCTTCATGGCCTTGAAGATACCCTTGAAATCGTTTCGCTGAATGGGCAGCAGGCGATCCAGCGCCGCCTGACGTTCTTCCAGCGATTCGGCGAGGATCATCTCCTGAACGATGGGCAGGCGGTCGGTGCTGTTGAACATGCGTTCGGTACGGCAAAGACCGATGCCCTTGGCGCCGAAAGCACGTGCCTTGGCGGCATCGGTCGGCGTATCGGCGTTGGCGCGGACTTCCAGGCGCGCGACTTCGTCGGCCCAGTCGAGCAACACATTCAGTTCAGGAGAAAACTCCGGCTCGACAGTCGGCACTTCGCCTGAATAGACGTGACCGGTACCGCCGTCGATGGTCACGACATCGCCTTCGTGCAGCGTCGTATCGCCGATCGTCGCCTTGCGCATCACATCGTCGATATGAATGGCTTCGCAGCCGGAAACACAGGGCTTACCCATGCCGCGCGCAACGACCGCCGCATGCGAGGTCTTGCCGCCTCGGCTGGTGAGAATGCCTTGGGCCTGGAAGAAGCCATGGATGTCCTCGGGCTTGGTTTCCTCGCGAACCAGAATGATCTTTTCCCCGGCACGGCCGCGAATTTCGGCAGTGTCGGCATCGAAAACGATATGGCCCGACGCCGCGCCAGGCGATGCGGGCAGCCCCTGGGCGAGCGATTTACCCTTGAAACTGGGCGCCAGCTGCGGCACAAGCAATTGCTCGAGGACTGCCGGCTCGACCCGCAACAACGCCTTCTCGCGCGTAATGAGACCATCATTGGCCATTTCCACCGATGTACGCACCATCGCACGCGCATTCATCTTGCCGTTTCGCGTCTGCAGGCAATAGAGCTTGCCTTTCTCGATAGTGAACTCGAAGTCCTGAACTTCCTTGTAGTGGGACTCCAGGCGATTGTGCAACTCAATCAACTGCGCGTAGATCTCCGGCATTTCGGCTGCCATGTCGGCGATCGGCTTTGGCGTACGAATGCCGGCGACGACATCCTCGCCTTGGGCATTGACCAGATATTCACCATAAATCTGATTCTCGCCGGTACCCGGATTACGCGTAAATCCGACGCCGGTGCCGGAGTCGTTGCCCATGTTGCCGAAAACCATGGTGCAAACGTTGACCGCCGTGCCGTTGGCCATGGCCGGCGTGATCCTGAACTGCTTGCGATAGTCGATCGCGCGCTTGCCGTTCCACGAGCGGAAGACTGCCTTGAGCGAAATTTCCAGCTGTTCGTATGGATCCTGCGGAAACGGCTTCCCGGACTGGGCGAGCACAATGGCCAAAAATGCCTCAGTCAGTTCCTTGAGGTGCTCGGCCTTGAGATCCACGTCCTGACGGGCCGCATACTTGGTCTTGATCTCCGCCATCTTTTCGTCGAAATGCTCGTCCGAGATGTTCAGGGCGATTTTCCCGAAGAGCTGGATGAAACGCCGATAGGCATCCCAGGCAAAACGTTCGTTCTTGGTCTGCTTGATGAGTCCCTTGATCGACTCCTCATTCAGCCCCAGATTGAGGATGGTATCCATCATGCCCGGCATCGACATCGCGGAGCCGGAACGAACCGAAACCAGCAGGGGGTTTTCGTTGGAGCCGAAACCCTTGCCCGTCTTCTTCTCAAGATCGGCCACGTACTGCTTGATGGTTTCCCAGAGCCCGTTGGGCAGGTTTCCTTTTTCGAGATAGGCAAGACAGGCCTCGGTACTGACCGTAAAACCGGGCGGGACCGCCAGGCCGATCTGGGTCATTTCGCAAAGATTAGCCCCCTTGCCACCCAGAAGCAGCTTGTTCTTGCCGTCACCTTCCTCGAAAGAAAACACGTACTGCTTGACCATGACCGCTCCCTCAGACTGTGTGAATTATCTTGAAAACATAGCAGAAACTCGGCCTTCCGGGTACTGCTCTTTGTCAAAAGAAGCGCCTTTGCCGGTACTCAGGCACGCCGATGGTGCTATGCCACTGAAGGAGTTAGTATTCGTCTTCCCCTTCAACAACTCGCGCAATCTTCCGACCGCCATGAAATATCGCAAACCTGTACTGAGCTCCCTGCTGACCTCTTTCCTCGTATGCGGCATCGGCCTTGCCGGCTGCATGACCAACGAGAGCAAGCCCTCCGAACCGGCGCAACAAGCGCAGCCAGCGTCCAAGAAAGCCGAGGCACCTGCCCCGGTCGCGGCTGCGCCGATGGCAAATGGCCAATACGATCTTTCCCGCAACAAGCCTGTCACCGACTCGAGCACAGTCGAGGCCGGAAAGGGCACCCTGGTCAAGGGTATCAACGACTGGGAAGGTGAAATTTCCGGAATCCCGGCACGGGGAAGCAAGTTCACCAAGCTCAAGATCGGCATGTCAACCGACGAGGTTTTCCGTTTAATCGGGCAGCCGTCGGGCATGTCGAGCTACCCAACGGGCAAGGCACACATTCCGTTCTACCACGGAGCCGATCGCTGGCGCCAAGAAGCAATCTACAAAGGCCAAGGCCGCCTGATTTTCTCCCAGCAAGGGGGGTGGGGTGCGTCGGAATTCAACCTGATCTGGATCATTCACAGCGCCAACGAGAAGTGATTTAGCAAGCTGGGCTGCACCGCTCGGCGTATCGCCACGGCTGACTTTCTGGCAGCGCCCGGCTCGACCGGGCGCTGGCCGTTTACTCCCACTCGATCGTTGCGGGCGGCTTGCCAGAGATATCAAAGACGACGCGGTTGATGCCCCGGACTTCGTTGATGATCCGATTGGACACCTTGCCCAGCAGTTCATAGGGAAGTTGCGCCCAGCGCGCGGTCATGAAGTCCTGCGTCTCGACGGCGCGCAGTGCGACAACGTATTCGTAGGTCCGGCCGTCCCCCATCACACCGACGCTTTTCACCGGCAGGAATACCGCAAAGGCCTGGGAAGTCTTGTCGTACCAATCGGCAGCCCGCAGTTCGTCGATGAATATCGCGTCCGCCCGACGCAACAAATCCGCATAGTCTCGCTTGACCTCGCCAAGGATGCGCACGCCCAGCCCGGGACCCGGGAAGGGATGGCGATAGACCATTTCGTGCGGCAGCCCAAGCGCGATTCCCAGTTCGCGCACCTCGTCCTTGAACAGTTCGCGCAACGGTTCCAGCAGTTTCAAATGCAGAGTGTCGGGCAAGCCACCAACGTTATGGTGGCTCTTGATGGTATGCGCCTTCTTGGTCTTGCCACCAGCCGACTCGATGACATCCGGGTAGATGGTACCTTGGGCCAGCCACTTCGCCTGCGGCAGTTTTTTTGCTTCGGCCTGAAAGACTTCGACGAACTCGCGACCGATGATCTTGCGCTTCTGCTCGGGATCGGCCACGCCGGCCAGCGCCGACATGAATTGCTCCGTCGCATCGACATGAACGACGCGCACGCCCAGATTGCGCGCGAAAGCCTTCATCACTTGCTCGCCCTCGTTCAGGCGCAACAGACCGTTGTCGACGAACACGCAAGTCAGCTGATCGCCAATCGCTTTGTGCAGCAGAGCCGCAACGACCGACGAGTCGACACCACCCGACAAGCCGAGAATCACCTCTTCCTTGCCGACTTGCTCGCGTACTTTAGCAATCGCCTCGGCAACGTAGTCGGGCATGTTCCAGTCGCCCTGGCAGCCGCAAATATCCCGGACGAAGCGGGCATAGATTTCACGTCCCTTGATGGTATGCGTGACTTCCGGATGAAACTGCACCGCGTAAAAGCGACGCTCCTCGTCGGCCATGGCCGCTATCGGCGTCGACTCGTTGCTTGCGATCACATGGAAGCCCGGCGGAAGTTCGGTAACGCTGTCGCCGTGGCTCATCCAGACGTCCAGCAAACCGTGGCCATCCTCGTTGGTCCGGTCCTCGATGCCCTCGAAAAGCCGTGAATGGCCGCGCGCGCGGATTTCCGCGTAGCCGAATTCGCGCTTGTGCGCACCTTCGACCTTGCCGCCAAGTTGCTGCGCCATGGTGTGCATGCCGTAGCAAATCCCCAAAACCGGCACACCCAGTTGAAAAACGACGTCCGGCGCCCGCCAGTCCGCGGCCTCGTAGACCGAAGAATGCCCGCCCGAAAGGATGATGCCGGCGGGCGCGAACTGGCGAATGAAGTCCTCCGACACATCGTAGGGATGCAGTTCGCAATACACCTGCTGTTCGCGTACTCGGCGAGCGATCAGTTGGGTGACTTGGGAGCCGAAATCGAGAATGAGAATCTTCTGGTGGGCCATGAGCTGCCTCAAATGCAGGACGGGCGGCCAGTGCCGCCCGTCGGGTTGTGTCGTGGATTACTCCACCTGGTAATTCGGTGCTTCCTTGGTGATCTGGACATCGTGCACATGCGATTCGCGGACGCCGGACGAAGTGATTTCGACAAACTCCGCCTTCGATCGCATCTCGTCGATGGTCTTGCAGCCCACGTAGCCCATCGAGGAACGCAAACCGCCCATCAACTGGTGGATGACCGCCGAAACCGGGCCTTTGTAGGGAACGCGTCCTTCGATGCCTTCCGGTACCAGTTTCTCGACATTGGCGTCTGAATCCTGGAAGTAGCGATCCGCCGCACCATCCTTCATCGCACCCAGACTACCCATGCCACGATAGGATTTGTAGGAACGACCTTGGTACAACACGGTTTCACCGGGTGCCTCCTCGGTACCGGCGAACAGACCGCCCAGCATCACGGCGTTGGCGCCCGCGGCAATTGCCTTGGAAATATCGCCCGAATACCGGATACCACCATCGGCAATCAACGGCACACCCGACTTCGACAGCGCGGCGGCGACATTGTCGACTGCGGAAATCTGTGGCACCCCGACGCCGGCAACGATACGCGTCGTACAGATGGAGCCGGGGCCGATGCCGACCTTGACGCCGTCCGCACCGTGGTCGACAAGCGCCATGGCGGCGGCACCGGTAGCGATGTTGCCACCGATGACCTCGACCTGCGGGAAGTTCTTCTTGACCCATTGGACACGGGACAGCACACCTTGTGAATGGCCATGCGCGGTATCCACGACAATCACGTCGACGCCGGCATCCGCCAGGAGCTCGACGCGCTCCTCGGTCCCCTCGCCGGTCCCGACCGCCGCACCGACGCGCAAACGCCCATGGCTGTCCTTGGCGGCGCTCGGATACTCGGTCGCTTTGAGAATGTCCTTCACGGTCATCAGGCCGCGCAACTCGAACGCATCGTTGACGACCAGCACGCGCTCCAGGCGGTGCTTGTGCATCAGCGCCTTGGCCTCGTCTGTCGAAGCGCCCTCCTTCACCGTAATCAGACGCTCTTTCGGCGTCATGATGTTGCCGACCACTTCGTTCAGCCGCGTCTCGAAGCGCAGATCGCGGTTGGTGACGATGCCGACCACCTTGCCGCCATCGACCACCGGCAATCCGGAAAAGTGGTGTGCCCGCGTCAGGGCCAACACGTCGCGCACAGTCATCGTCGGCGGAATGGTGATGGGATCCTTGAGTACGCCGGCTTCGTAGCGCTTGACCCTGGCAACCTCCGCGGCCTGCGCCTTGGGTGCCAGATTCTTGTGCACAATGCCGATGCCGCCTTCCTGAGCGAGCGCAATGGCCAAGCGGGACTCGGTAACGGTATCCATCGCCGCCGATACCAGCGGCATATTGAGTCGGATGTTGCGGGTCAGTTGGGTCGCCAGGCTCACATCCCGGGGCAGGATGGTCGAGTGGGCGGGGACCAGGAGGACGTCGTCGAACGTCAGCGCCTTCTGGATCAGTCGCATGCTTTTATCCTCGGTTCCAAAAACGTATTATACGCAGGCTGGCGGATCGGTCGCAAAAGTGCTGCCGCCGCCCCGACATAAGGAGGTTCCATGCGTCTCGCCGCCATTGCCGCGTTGCTCGTTTTGCCACTCGTCGCCAACGCCCAGGTCTATAGATGGAAGGATGCCAGCGGCAAGGTCCACTACTCCGACCAGCCGCCCGCCGAACGGAGTATCGGAAGCCAGCGCCTGGCGCCGCCGACGAGCTACAGCGACGACGTCGAAAAGGCGACCGCAACAACCGCCGACAAGCGCGAGGAAGCCGCGAAGCAGGCCAAGGAAGCGGCCGAGAAGAATGCCAAGGCGGAACAGGAACGTGCCGAGGAAGCCATCCGTCAAGAGAACTGCCAGCGCGCCCGACAAAACCTTGCCGGCATGGAGTCCGGACAGATACGTTTCCGCATGACCGCCAGCGGCGAACGTGAGGCACTCGATGGTGACGTGCGGGAAGCGGAGTTGGCCGACGCCCGTCGCGCGGTCGAAACCAATTGCAGCCCGCGACCGACCGCCGCCAAGAAATAATCCAGCGTTATTCCTCGGCGGTCGCTCCGCCGCCCTTCTTCATCGTCTTTCCGTCGGCGGCGCGCTGCTTGCGGACCTCCTTGGGGTCGGCGATCAGCGGGCGATAGATTTCCACCCGATCGCGATCGCGCACAACCGTGTCCAGGCGGCTCAATTTGCCGTAGATGCCGACCTTGGCCTTGGCCAGATCGATTTCCGGATGGCGCTGCGGCAGTCCGGACGACTCGATGGCCTGCTGGATCGTGCTTCCTTCCGGCAACTTCAAGGGAACAACGTCCTGCCGATCCGGCTTGGCATAGGTGACTTCGACTTGGATGGATTCAGCCATAGACTTGTTGTGCCCTCTTGACGAACGATTCGACGAAGGTATCGGCAATGTGATGAAAAACCGGTCCCAGCGCCTTTTCGAGTATTTTGCTGGAAAACTCGTATTGCAGGCGAAATTCGACCTTGCAGGCGCTTTCGCCGAGCGGCGTGAATCGCCAGCCGCCCTCCATGCGCCGAAACGGCCCTTCGCGCAGCTCGATGTTCATCCAAAGCGGCGCCTGCTTGGCGTTCTCGGTGGCAAAATGCGCCTTGAGTCCGTGGTAGTTGATATGGATGCGCGCGGCGGTCTTGCCATCGGTGCGTTCCAGCAGTTCGGTACCACCGCACCACGGCAGGAACTCGGGATAGTCCTCGACGCGATCAACCAGATTGAACATCTGCGTCACTGTACGCTCGATCAGGACGGACTTTTCGACTGCGGCCATGTCGCTTCGCTGGATTAGAATCCTTTGATTCTATCCCGCGTCCGTACCATGAGCATCGTCGACAACAAGAAGGCCTTTCACGACTACTTCATCGAGGAGCGGTTCGAGGCCGGACTGACACTCGAAGGCTGGGAAGCCAAGTCGATCCGCGCCGGTCGGGCGCAGATCAAGGAGGCCTACGTCGTCGTCAAGGACGGCGAAATCTTCCTGATCGGCGCTCACATCAGCCCGCTTGCCCAAGCGTCGACGCATGTAAGCCACGACCCGGTTCGTACGCGCAAGCTGCTGCTGCATGCGCGCGAGATAAGCAAGCTGATCGGCAAGGTCGAACGCGCCGGTTACGCGCTGGTACCGCTCGACCTGCATTTCGCCAAGGGCCGGGTCAAGGTCGAAATCGGCCTGGCCAAAGGGAAGAAGCAATACGACAAGCGCGAAACCGAGAAACAGAAGGACTGGGTACGCGAAAAGGCTCGCATGATGCGGTCCGCCGCCCGATAGCCTCTTGCAGGTGGCGTACCGCCACGGCTGACTTTTCGCGTCAGCCCAGCTTGCCCAGCAGGCCGCGTACGGTTTCCTGAATATCCGCTGGCAGCAGGATCGTCTTGGCGTTTTGCGAATCAGCCAACTTGCTCATCGCGGTAATGTACTTCTCGCCGAGCATGTAACGCATCGGCGCCTCCTCCGTCCCGATGGCGGCAGTCACACGTTTGATAGCCTCGGCGCTTGCCGTTGCCAATGTAACGGCAGCATTGGCATCGCGCTGGGCCGATTCCAGCCGCGCTTCGGCCTGCAGGATCATCGACTGTTTTTCGCCCTCGGCCTGGGTCACCATGGCCTTGCGCTGACGCTCGGCTGCCGCCTGCATTTCCATGGCCTTCTGCATCGACGGCGACGGGTTAATATCCTGAATCTCGACCGATTTGACGGTCAGTCCCCAATCGATGGCTTCGTCGGAGATGCTTTCGCGCAGACGCGCCTTGATCTTGTCGCGGTTCGAGAGGGCCTCGTCGAGCTGCATTTCGCCGACGATGGACCGCAGCGTGGTCATGATCAGGTTGCGGATCGCCTCGGAAAAATCGGTCACACCGTAGACCGCCTTGATCGGGTCGGTCACCTTGATGAAGGCGATGGCGTTGGTCAGGATCACCGCGTTGTCACGGGTAATGACCTCCTGCTCCTGCACATCGAGGATGATGTCCTTGGTGACAAGCTGATAAGCGACGCGATCAAGATAGGGAAGGATGATGTTAAGCCCAGGATGCAGCGTACTGTGGTATTTGCCCAGACGCTCGACTATCCATTCCGTGCCCTGGGGAACGATGCGCACGCCCTTGAGCAGGGTGATAACGGCAAAAGCGATCAGCGCAACGACAACGATAAAACCTTCGGTCATGACGTCCTCCCAACTTTCAGCAGACTGCCTTCAACTGCTATCACGCGAACCCGGTCACCCGCCCGGATCGCCTCGTCGGCGATGCACGGCCAGGTATCCGTCCCCAGCAAGGGCTTCTGAAAACGCACTTCGCCCTTTTCGAATGGCGCCACATCGCGGGCCAGCAAGCCGATTTCACCGATCATGGCAGGAGCCGACATGCCGATGCGCGTCTTGTGACGCTCCGGCCGGAATACCTTGAACCAGAGAAAGACCAGCACCAGTGAAACGACGAGCCAGACGCTCAACTGGGCAGTAACGCCGATGGCGGCCAACGCCACCACCAACGCAACGACCAAGGCGCCCAACCCGAACCAGACCAGCACGAAGGCCGGTACCGCCAGTTCGGCAAGGATCAGAACGATCCCCGCCACGGCCCAATGCCACCACTCCAGTTCCATGAGGCTGCCTCCCGAAACGGGTTGATTATTTGTTGGCCAGTTTAAGCCAAGTATCCACCACTGTATCAGGGTTGAGGGAAATGCTCTGGATGCCTTGCTCCATCAGCCACTCGGCGAAATCGGCATGATCCGAGGGCCCCTGCCCGCAGATGCCGACATACTTCCCGAGCCGATTGGCGGTCGAAATCGCCATCGACAATAACTGCTTGACGGCGGGGTCGCGCTCGTCGAAGGCGTGCGCTACCAACCCGGAGTCGCGATCGAGGCCAAGCGTCAGTTGCGTCAGATCGTTCGAGCCGATCGAGAAGCCGTCGAAGATTTCCAGAAACTGCTCCGCCAGCAGCGCGTTGGACGGAATCTCGCACATCATGATCAGGCGCAGTCCGTTCTCGCCCTGCTTGAGCCCATTTTCCGCCAACAAGTCGACAACGGCCCTGCCCTCTTCCAGATTGCGTACGAAGGGCACCATCAGTTCGACGTTGGTCAACCCGAGTTCGTTGCGCACCTTCTTCATGGCCCGGCATTCGAGTTCGAAGCAGTCGCGGAAGGAATGGGCGACATAGCGCGATGCACCGCGGAAACCCAACATCGGGTTTTCCTCCTCCGGCTCGAAAATGTCTCCGCCGAGCAACTTGCGGTACTCGTTCGACTTGAAATCGGACAGTCGCACGATCACGGGCTTCGGGTAGAACGCGGCGGCAATAGTGGCGACACCTTCGACCAGCTTCTCGACGAAGAAACCCTCCGGGCTGGCATAACCGCGCGCGCGACGGGAAATCTCGTCCCGCAGATTTTCCTTCATTTCGGAGAACTCGAGAATGGCTTTCGGGTGCACACCGATCATGTTGTTGATGACAAACTCGACGCGCGCCAGGCCGACTCCGGCGTTCGGCGTCTGCGCAAACTCGAAGGCCAATTCGGGATTACCGACGTTCATCATGACCTTCAAAGTCAGCGGTGGCAGCACGCCGACATCCTGGCTCGATATCTCATATTCGAGCGCACCGCGATAGACGTGGCCGGTATCGCCCTCGGCGCAACTGACGGTAACAGTCTCACCTTCTTCAAGCACCGCCGTCGCGTCGCCGCAACCGACAATGGCTGGTATGCCCAGTTCGCGGGCGATGATCGCCGCGTGGCAGGTGCGTCCGCCGCGATTGGTGACGATGGCGGAAGCACGCTTCATTACCGGCTCCCAATTGGGATCGGTCATGTCAGCCACCAGCACGTCACCCTTCTGCACGCGATTCATTTCGGCAGGGTCATTGACCACGCGTACCGGACCGACGCCGATCCTCTGGCCAATGGCGCGTCCCGACGCCAGCACCTTGCCATACCGCTTGAGTTTGAACTTCTCGATGGCGCCGTGTGCCGCCTCCTGCGACTTCACGGTTTCCGGGCGCGCCTGGAGGATGTACAGCTTCCCGTCGACACCGTCCTTGCCCCACTCGATATCCATCGGGCGGCCGTAGTGCTTCTCGATGATCGTCGCGTAGCGCGCCAGTTCCAGCACATCGGCATCGATGATCGAAAAGCGGTGCGATTCGACTTCAGCCACGTCGACGGTACAAGTGCTCTTGCCCGCCACCTTTTGCTCCGCGAATACCATCTTGATCAACTTGGAGCCCAGGTTGCGGCGAATCACCGCCGGCTTGCCGGCCGCCAGCGTCGGTTTGTGGACATAGAACTCGTCCGGATTCACCGCACCCTGCACAACGGTCTCACCCAGTCCGTAGGAAGATGTGACGAACACAACGTCCTTGAATCCCGATTCGGTGTCGATGGTGAACATCACGCCGGCGGCTCCCTTGTCCGACCTGACCATACGCTGGATGCCGGCGGAAAGCGCCACATCGGCGTGGGCAAACCCTTTGTGCACCCGATAGGCGATCGCCCGATCATTGTAGAGGGAGGCAAACACCTCCTTGATCGCGTGCAGGATGTTCTCGTAACCGTGGATGTTCAGGAAGGTTTCCTGCTGACCGGCAAAAGATGCGTCGGGCAAATCCTCGGCGGTCGCGGAAGAGCGCACGGCAAATGTGGCATCCGGCCCGCTGACGGCGATCAGCGCCTCGTACTGTGCCTTGATCTCGGCTTCCAGCGCCGCGGGGAACGGAGTTTCGACCACCCATTGCCGAATCTGCGCGCCCGTCTTGAGCAGCGCGTCGACGTTATCGACGTCGAGGCTGTCCAGCGCGGCATTGATCCGCCCGGCGAGGCCTTGATGGGCCAGAAACTCCCGGTACGCCGCCGCGGTGGTGGCAAACCCCCCGGGGACACGCACTCCGGAAGCCGCCAGTTGGCTGATCATCTCGCCCAGCGAAGCGTTCTTTCCACCGACGTCGCCGACGTCGGTCATGCGCAGTTGCTCGAATGCGATCGTGTTACGGCCCATCATCCACTCCCTATTTAATTTGTATGGGGATAAGAAAGCCGATATTTTAGCGGCTCTGCTGCACTGCACCTATTGTCCGAAAGAACCAATGCGTACTGTCTTCTTCATTTCCGACGGAACGGGCATCACCGCTGAAACCGTCGGTCATAGTCTCTTGTCCCAATTCGAAGGGATTTCCTATCGTCAGGAGCGGATACCCTTCATCGACACCCGCGAGAAAGCGATCGAGTGCCGCCGTCGAATCGATGAAGCCGGCGCACGAGACGGCCTCAAGCCGGTCGTGGTGTCCACGCTGGTCGATCCCGCCGTGTCCGAGCCGATTGGCAAGGCGAACGCCCTGCATCTCGATTTCATCGCGGCCTTCATCGCGCCTCTGGAAGCGGAACTCGGGATCAAGTCTTCACGGGCGATCGGCCGTGGCCATAGCCAAGCCACCAGCCACGACTATGCGCTGCGGATCGACGCCATCAACTTCACCATGGCGCACGACGATGGCGTTTCCAACGCCGATCTGGACAAGGCGGATGTCATCCTGGTTGGCGTCTCGCGGTGCGGAAAAACGCCGACAAGCCTTTATCTCGCGCTGCAATTCGGCATCAAGGCCGCCAACTATCCACTGATTCCGGAAGACTTCGAGCGAGACCACCTGCCTGGGGGGCTTGAACAATATCGACAAAAGCTGTTCGGTCTGACCATCGCTGCGGAACGGCTGACGCAAATTCGCCAGGAACGCCGCCCGGAGAGCAAATACGCCTCGCTGGACAATTGCCGCTGGGAGGTCGAGCAAGCCGAGAAGTTGATGCGTAAGGAAAATATTCGCTGGCTGAGTACCACGACCATGTCCATCGAAGAGATCGCAGCAACGCTTCTACAGACAATCGAACTGGAGCGCCATTCCTACTGACCAAGACCGCGTAGTCGCTCCTCGATATCCTCCGCGGGCGGCAACGAAAGGCCGAGAGATCGCGCTACCGCCCTATTCACGCCCACGGTGAAGTAACGAGGTATCTGCACATTCGGCAGTGTCTTGCCGTCCTGAATCCGCCGCACGCTGTCGACGATCTGCGCAACGATTTGCGGAATGGTCGAGTAAAGCGCGACGACAGCCCCGGCATGTTGATAAGGCTCCGAATACGCCACGACGGGAATTCCTGCGCGATAGGTGGTCAACAGCAACGGCTGTACAGTATTGCGGTTGTGCGCGAATGGATCGGGCATGGCCAGCAATACATCCATACGTGGAACCAGCCGCTCGATCGCCGGAACGACGTCTTCTAGCGTAGCTACCGGTTCGATAGCGAGCGTCAACCCTCTCTCTGCCAGTCGTCGCTCCAGGGTAGTCGCTGCTTTTTGGCCGACCGGACTGGCCAGCATACCGATCCGCTGCACGCCCGGGAATGCGGCTTTGATCAGGTTGATCCAGCGATCGATGGGCTGGTCGAGAAGTATCGCCGACCAGCGATCTCCACTCCCGGGAGCAATAACGTCGAGCGAACCCCGCGCAAGCAACGCACCAATGACCGGTTTCCCCCTGGAATGCTTGAGCGCGCTACCAAAAGCCCTCGATCCTAGTGCGATCAGTGCTTGTTCGCCTTCAACGCGACCGGCGAATGAACGATCATCTGTCGTCGTTTCGACAACCGTCCAGCCGGCTGTAGACAATTCGCTCGCCAACAACTCGGCCGTCTGCAGCGCAACTGCAGACTCGTCGCGAACAATCAGCACGTACGGTTCAGCGGCCGCGCTGGCGACGAAGACGATCGCCAACAAAAGACCAGCCAGCCAGTGTCGTCTCACCGCTATCATCGATTTTCCGTGGTTGGAGCCAGTTTGGAAGTCATCCTAGTATTCAATCCGCATACTCAGCCAGGATGCCCTGCGATCGATATCCTGCAGGTTGAATACGGGTTCCCCGCCACTCGCGCGCTGAACGACGAGTGCCACTTCGGCTCGATGGGTGCCGACCAGGAACTGCCGAGCCAACCGGAGGTCGATCCTCTCGGTCGCCGGGAGCGGATCACCGCCCGACAGTGACTGCATTGCGTCAACATAGTAGTAGGCACCACTGACTTGAAAGTTACCCGGCAAGGCCTGACTGACAAGCAGACTGAAGGTGTATTTGGGGCCGCTGGCCTCTATGAGTTCGTACCCGTCTCCGTCGGCTTTGATAGTCGTGCGCGATCCGGCCAGATACACCAGAGTATCAGGGTGTGGCTTCCAGCGAATTGTGGCGCTGCCACCGGTGATGCGCGCCGAATTCAGGTTGTCGAACCCCCTGATCTGCCCTGTCGCTCCCCCGAGGAGCGTCGGGTAGGTGTACTGGTACAAACCAATCAGATCCGTCAATCGGTGTTGGAACAGATCCGCTTCCACATTCAGTCGATAGCCGGGAAACTGTCCCATGTATGACAGTTCGCGAGACCGAATCCGTTCGTCGACCACTTCCCGCTCAGTCAGTATCATTTGCCTCAGATTGAGATCGGCGTACGGAGTACCAGCCAGCATCCCTTTCAGGCCGGCAGGGGGCGGATATCCCCAGTCGGCTTCGGCTTCATACAAGGTCGGGGTTCGGCGCGCATTGGCGAAGCGCACGCGTAGCGTGTGGCCCGGAACGACGACGTAGTTGACCGCAAGACTCGGCGACAGGGAACTTCCGGAAATGCTGTTCTTTTCCAACATGGTTCCGCCGGCGACGATCCATCTGTCCACCGGGCGCCATTCAAGGTTACCGAACAGACGGTAGAGATCACTGGTCTGCCAATCGGGTGAGCCGAAGTAGGTCTCGGAACGAGCGCCGTCGCTGCGAAGCTGTCCGCCCCATACTCCCCGCATGTTGTCCGCAAGACGAAACGTATGCTGAAGCTCAAGATCGGTGCGGCGACGGTCGTAGCTATAGCTGACCGGATAGTTCCAATACGTGTCCACAGGCAACAACGGCGGGGTCGCATTGAGTCTCAGCGTATACGGAACGACGTCACGAAAACTCCGCAGCGAGTGACTGAACTGTATCCACAATTCCTCATCGGCACCGCGAACTCGGGTCCACCGCAACTGCAGGGAACCGGAATCGTAATGAGCAGTCCTGGGACCATCGGTGACTCCAGTGTAGATACCCTCCTCCTGTGCTCCACCCGCATAAGCAGTTTGGAGACGCAATTCGTCGCTGGCGTTGAGTCGATAATGACTACGCAGATTCGCGAAATTGGTGCGCCTGTTATCGGGCAACGAATCGAGCCCCTGATCGGCGCGCTGACCTGCGGTAAAGCGATAGCGCCAATCTCCGTCGTTGGCCGCAAACCGCGCGTGCGTGTCGCGGATGCCGTTCTCGCCGACATTGGCGACTAGTTCCGCACCGTGCTCGACCGCCGGATCACGCGTGATGATATTGACGACCCCCAGGAACGAATTGGCCCCGAATGTGGCTGCGTTGGGACCCCGGACCACTTCGATGCGCTCGACATCCTCGAGCGCAATCGGCAACTCTGACCACTCCGCGCCACCCCAGGCAGAGCTGTAGATCGACACCCCGTCAACCAGTACCTGAAGCTGCCGAAAATAGGGATCCGAAAAGCCATTGAAGCCCAAGGTCGGTTGATGGCCGAGGTATTGGCCGACCACCATCCCTGGCACCAGGCGGAACAAATCGACCAATTCGCGCGCACCGCTAGCCTTGATCATGTCGCGATCAATGACGGTAACGGAAGCTGGCGCCTCGTCGGCGGTCTGCACCAACCTCGACGCTGTCAGCACAACGGGAAAATCATCGAAATAGTTCTCCGTAACGGGAAGCTCATCGGCGTTCGCTCCACAAGGCATCATCATCGCGCCGAGCACCAGAATCCGTCGTCTACGCATTCTTTTTCTCCCCACCACAAAGACGCCGCTGACGCACTTGTTCGAACAGGCAAATCGCTGCGGCGGCAGCCACATTCAAGGACTCCGTGGCGGACGACATCGGAATCGTCGCACGTCGCGACGCCGAAGCCATCAGTTCGTCGTCCAGTCCTGCACCCTCGTTACCGAATATCCACGCAACCTTGCCCTTCAGGTCAAGGTCAAACAGTGGCGCGCCATCACTGGCAACAGTAGCAATACTGATCCCTGCGTAGTTTCGCAATAGTCCAGTCAGATCCCCCTGTTCACGGATACGCAAGCCGAAATGCGCGCCTTGCGCCGCCCTGAGCACCCTTGGGGTCCACGCGCCGGCACAACCTCTGCCAAGCACGACTTCGCGAATATTCGCGGCAGCGGCGGTTCTGAGGATGGTGCCAACGTTGCCAGCGTCCTGAATCGCGTCAAGCAACACGCAGTCGCCTTGAACCGGTTCGGAAGGAGCATCGGGGATGCGGATTACCGCCAGTATCCCGACAGGAGTAACGACACCGCTGACTTCACGAAACAAGCTATCGGGAAGTCGCACTATCCCCGCATCGGCGTGGTCTTCAAGCAATCGGACAATCTCTGGATTGCAGGCTCCCGATTCGCTGACGACCAGTTGCTCGGGTATGCCACCATGGCGCCGGTATGCGTCGATAAGATGCGGGCCATCGAGCAAAGTTCGCCCTTGGGAACGGATTTCGCGCGTATCCGTCGCAAGTGCGCGTAGCGCCTTGATAAGCGGATTGCCCTTCGACGTGATTGTCCTCGACGGCGCCAAACCCAGCCCCAGTGGCTTTCCCAATAAACAACTCGCATTATGCCGTCCGAAGGGAGCAGGAAGCAGAAGAAATCGAGGGGTAGTGCTCCCTATTTCAGCAACTCGCGTACCGGCGCGAAGCTGCGTCGATGGCAGGCTGCAGGCCCATGCTGGCGTAGCGCCGCCAGATGGGTGACGGTGCCATAGCCGAAATGTCGATCAAATCCGTAGTGCGGGAATTCGGCATGAAGCCTCACCATTTCGGCATCCCGCGCCGTTTTGGCAAGAATGGAAGCTGCCGAGATCTCGGCCACCAGCGCATCCCCACCGACGATTGCCCTCGCCGGCAAGGGCAAATCGGGACATCGATTGCCGTCGATCAGCGCTTCGCGCGGCTGAGGCGACAGCGCCGCGACCGCTCGCGCCATTGCCAGCAAGGTAGCTTGCAGAATATTGAGACTGTCGATTTCCTCTACGCTTGCGGAGGCGATCGCCCACGCGCATGCCTTGGCGCGAATCTCCATCGCCAGCCGTTCGCGCTTCTTTGCCGAGAGCTTCTTGGAATCGGCCAGTTCCGCCACAGGGCGAAGAGGATCGAGGATAACCGCCGCAGCGAAGACCGGTCCGGCCAGCGGCCCCCGCCCCGCCTCATCCACACCACAGATCATGTCGTGCGCAGATAGGGGGCAATGGCCGCAGCCGCCGTATCTGCCGTATTTCGCCGCAACTGCCGGTGCAAAGAGAGAAATACGCGCGAGATTTCCTCGCGGACGGATGCATCGGCAACCAGGTTGCCCGCGGCTTGGGCGAGATTTTCCGGTGTGGCCGCTTCCTGTAGAAACTCCGGAACAACGAAGCGGCCGGCGAGTATGTTCGGTAGCCCGGCCCACGGCTGCAAGTGCATGTGGCGCATCAAACGCCAGGACCAAGGCGACATCCGATAGGCGATCACCATGGGTGTCTTGACCAATGCTGCCTCGAGCGTCGCCGTGCCGCTGGCGACGACGGCCACATCGGCTGCGGCAAGCGCTTCCTGAGCATGCCCGAACAGCAGCTTGAAGGACAGATCAGTCGCACCGCATCGCCACAACGCATCGTCGAACAAGGCACGAGTTTCCCGAGATGCCAGTGGCACCAGAAACATGCAGTCAGGAAAACGGGCATGAAGGTGTTTCGCAGTTTCGATCAACAGATCGGCCATGAAATGCACTTCCGATTGCCGGCTGCCTGGGAGCAGCGCGATCACCGGATGGGCACTGGCGACGTCGAGACGTTCCTTGGCTGCGGCATGATCGATGTCGAGCGGAATCATGTCCGCCAGCGGGTGCCCGACATAGGTGACAGGAATACCCTGGCGCCGATAGATCTCGGGCTCAAAAGGAAACACGGCAAGCATGTGACCGACAGATCGACGGATCTTGCCCAGGCGTCCCGCCCGCCACGCCCAGACGGAAGGGCTTACGTAGTGGACCGTGGGAATCCCCCCGGCCTTCAAGCGACGCTCCAGCCAGAGGTTGAAGTCCGGCGCATCGACGCCAATGAAGACGTCGGGACGTTCGGCAAGCAGCCGGGAAAGCAACTGCCGGCGTATGCCCGTGATCTCCCGATAATGACGCAACACTTCTGCGTAGCCACGGACGGCAAGTTTCTCGGATGGCCACCACGCATCGAAACCCTCACCCTGCATCTTCGGGCCGCCGATGCCGCAAAAACGCGCCGCCGGAAACTGGCGTTTCAACGCAGCAACCAGATGGGCGCCCAAAAGATCACCAGACGCTTCCCCGGCGACCATGGCAACCCGCATCAGCGGACGATCCCGCGTCCAGCCTGGGCCAAAAAGTCGACCAATGGCTTCAGTTCCGGAACTTCGGCAGCCTCAGCGGCGAGCGCGGCGCAAGCTTCGTCCAACTTGAGTCCGGACTTGTAAATCGTCTTGTAGGCTCGGCGTATCGCCATCACTGACTTTGACGAAAAACCACGACGCTTGAGTCCTTCGCTGTTCGTACCGTGCGGAGCCGAGGGATTCCCCGACGCGGTGACATAGGGCGGCAAATCCTGAAGCAGGATGGTGCCCATCCCGGTCATGCTGTGCGCCCCGATGCGCACAAACTGGTGGACGACGGTAAATCCGCCCAGAATCACCCAGTCGCCAACCTGAACGTGGCCGGCAAGCTGTGCGTTGTTGGCGAAGATCGTGTTGTCGCCGATCTGGCAGTCATGCGCCAGATGCACATAGGCCATGATCCAGTTGTCGTTTCCCAAACGGGTGACGCCGACATCCTGCGCGGTTCCGCAGTTGAGCGTGCAAAACTCGCGAATGGTATTGCGATCGCCGATCTCGAGCCGGGTCGGCTCGCCAGCATACTTTTTGTCTTGTGGTATCTCGCCCAGAGACGAGAACTGAAAGATCCTGTTGTCACGCCCGATTCGGGTATGCCCGCCGATGACCACATGCGGTCCGATCCAGGTCTTTTCACCGATCTCGACGTGTTCCCCGATGATCGAATAGGGGCCGATCTCGACACCCGTCGCAAGACGGGCGCCGGGATGCACGACAGCAGTCGGGTGAATGCTCATTCGACCTGCCGCATGGTACAGATCAGTTCCGCTTCGGCGACCACCTGGCCATCGACCTTCGCCACTCCAGAGTATTTCCACATGCCGCGCTTGTTCAACTTAAGCGCGACTTCCAAAATCAGCTGATCGCCCGGCGTAACGGGCTTCTTGAAACGCGCGCCATCGATCCCGACAAAGTAGTAAACCGAATTTTCATCAGGCATGTTACCCGTGGTCTTGAACGACAGAATGGCAGCAGCCTGCGCCATCGCCTCGACGATCAGGACACCGGGCATGACCGGATGATGCGGATAATGCCCCGGAAAGAAGGGTTCATTCACTGTGACATTCTTCAACGCCGTGATTCGCTCCCCGGGAACCACTTCGATGACGCGGTCAACGAGCAGAATCGGATAACGGTGCGGCAAATACTGCAGGATCTGGTGTATGTCCATCGCGCTCATGACTTCTTCTCCAATTCGGCGAGCCTCCCCTCGAGGGCGCGTATTCTATCGGCCATCGCATTCATGTGGCGCAGGCGCGAGAAATTCTTCAGCCATTCGCCGTGTTCGAGAAACGGTACCCATCCTGTGTAGTTCCCCGCCTTGTGCACCGACTTGGCAATCATGGTTCCAGCCGCGATATTTACGTCGTCGGCAATCTCCAGATGACCAATGATCATCGCGGCGCCGCCGAGCGTGCAGCGTCGCCCGATTTTGGTACTGCCGGCGATTCCAACGCAGCCGGCAATGGCGGTGTGCATGCCGATATACACGTTGTGACCTATCTGAATCTGGTTGTCGATCTTGACCCCATCCTCGATAATTGTGTTTTTCAGCGCACCCCGGTCAATGGTCGTATTGGCGCCGATTTCGACGTCGTCGCCAATCGATACGCCCCCGGTTTGCGGAATCTTCACCCACGACCCGTCCTCGTTCCGCGCGAAACCGAAACCATCGGCGCCTATTACTGCGCCCGAATGAATGATTGCCCTGGCTCCGATATGGCATCCGGCATAGATATTCACACCCGCATGCAGCCACGACCCCTCACCGATTCGACAGTTCGGGCCTATGTAGCAGTTGGCGTCAATCACGACGTTCTCGCCGATTACCGTCCCCGGCCCGACATAGGCGTTCGGACCAACGCTGGCCGAACTGGCTGAAGTTCCTTCCACAACGGCAGACGAATGAATCCCCGCGGCAGGACGCGTAACGGGCTGCAACCACTGGGCGACACGCGCAAAATATAGATATGGCTGTGCAGTGACGATAGCCGCAGTCGGACAGTCGCCAACCGCTTCCGGGGCCAAAATCACCGCTTCGGCACTGGTGGTCGATAGTTGGGCTCGATACTTGGGATTGGCCAGAAAGCTCAGTTCCCCGGTCCCGGCCGCATCCAGCGTATTCACGCCGGAAATGCGCGTAGAACCATCGCCGACAACTTGACCACCGAGATGGGCAACAATTTCGTCGAGTGTGGCAATCACAGCGTCGCCAGCCGTCGGCTACTTGGTACCGCCGTCCTTCGATTCGTGCAATGCCTTGATCACCTTGTCGGTTAAATCGACCCTGGGACTGACGAAAACGGCCTCCTGCAAAATAATGTCATACTTTTCGCTTTCGGCAACCGTCTTGATGACCCGGTTGACGCGCTCATAGATGGAAGCCATCTCCTCATTCTGACGCAAGTTCAGATCCTCCCGAAACTCGCGCTGCCGACGCTGGAATTCACGGTTGGCCTCGTTGAGCTGTCTTTCCTTGGTGCGACGTTCCGATTCGGACATCGTGACACCGTTCTTTTCCAGATTTTCCTGAAGCCCCTGAAGCTCCTTGGCCAGCTTCTGAAGGTCCTGGTCCCGCTTGGCGAATTCCTTCTCCAGCTTCTTCTTGGCTATGGCCGCCTGCGGCGACTCATTGATGACCCGCTGTCCATTGACAAAGCCAATCCTCACCTCGGGATCAGCGGCAACCGCGTTGACCGCGAATACGCCGGCAAACAAGGCGGCAATCAATCCTTTCAACATAGGCGTCTTCTCTCTAGCAAAAATATGATGCATGAGGCTCAGAATACCGTTCCCATCTGGAACTGCAATCGCTGGATCTTGTCGCCTTCCTTCTTGTTGATGGGCTGTCCGAAACTGAACTTTAAAGGACCAATGGGGGAGCTCCACGCCACCACGATTCCGTAACTGTACCTTAGCGCGCTCAAATCGGCTTCCTCGTCCGCTCCCCAAACTTGGCCACCGTCGACGAATGCACCGAGGCGAATGGACTTGTCCAGTCCGGTGCCAGGCATCGGAACAAGCAGCTCTCCGTTCA
Organism: Rhodocyclaceae bacterium; assembly: GCA_050287865.1. Taxonomy (GTDB): domain Bacteria; phylum Pseudomonadota; class Gammaproteobacteria; order Burkholderiales; family Rhodocyclaceae; genus Fen-999. The sequence continues at coordinate 36,576 of JBNKCS010000003.1, forward strand.
ATATCAGACGACGATTCCCGCCCAGGCGCTGGTCTGTAGCGGCATCGACCGGCCCCAGAGAACCAGGCTCATAGCCGCGTACCGATCCTATACCGCCAGCGTAATAGTTCTTGAAGAACGGAAATTTGTAACCGGCGTAGCCGTTCGCATACCCGAATTCGCCGTTCAACGCGAGCGTCACTTTCTTCGAAAGCGGGAAAAAGCGTTGTTGCTGGTAGCTCAGTTTGTAATAGCGCAAATTGCCACCGGGTAACGCCGTTTCGATTCCGACGCTCTGGATGTAGCCTCTCGTTGGATAAAAGCGGCTGTCGACAGTCTGACGGGACCAGCCGAAACTTCCGAGAACGGTCGTATTGGTATCGCCGAATTCCGCCACGTAATCCTGATATCGCTGCAAACTCGTCGAATCCACATTCAGCTTCGTCTTGTCATAGGCGAGTCCCAGATTGATTGTGTCGTCCTCGGAGATTGGAATTCCAAAACGAAGGCCACCGCCGGAAGAACGGGCCGCATAGGTCGCCACGGAAGTCAGCGACGCGTTGTCATACTTTCGGTGGTACAGATCCACCCCTCGGGAAACTCCGTCGATCGTGGAATAGGGGTTGGTATAGGACAGGGAGTAGACAGTATTGACCTTGCTGGTGTTCACCGACAGGCCGAGGGAATTTCCGGTACCGAACAGGTTTTGCTGCTGAATCGATCCGGACAGCGTTATCTTCTCCGTGCTGGAAAAGCCAACCCCCAACGCCAAGCTGCCAGTTGGCCGTTCCTTGACGTTGATATTGACGTCCACTTGGTCCGTAGTACCGGCAACGGCCGGGGTCTCGACGGCCACCTCGTCGAAATAGCCAAGCCGGTCAACCCGTGTGCGTGACTTGTTGATCTTGTCGCCGTCGTACCAACTGGCTTCCATCTGCCTCATTTCCCGCCGAACCACCTCGTCGCGCGTACGCGTATTGCCCGTCACATTGACTCGACGAACGTAAACGCGTCGGCCGGGATCAATGAAAATCGTAAATGCCACCTCATGTCGTTCCTTGTCGACCTCGGGAGCCGCGTTGACATTGGCGAACGCATAGCCCTCGTTGCCCAGCCTCTCGCCAATCGCCTTGGTCGACTCTGTCAGCTTTTCCCGCGAATAACTCTCGCCTGGCTTGATTTGGACTAGCTTGATGAGTTCGTCTTCTGGCAACAGCAGGTCGCCGGCCAGTTTGACGGACGAAACAGTGTACTTATTGCCTTCGCTGACGTTGATCGTTATGTATATGTCCTGCTTGTCGGGCGAAATCGCAACCTGCGTGGATTCGACATTGAATTCCAGATAGCCACGATCAAGATAGTAGGAGCGCAACGTTTCGAGATCACCGGTCAGCTTCTGCTTCGAATACTGGTCGTTTTTCGTATACCAGGTAAACCAGCCAGGGGTTCGTAGCACGAACAGGTCGAGCAGATCGTCTTCGTCGAACGCTTTTGCGCCGATGATGTTGATCTGCTTGATTCTGGCAATTTCACCTTCCTGGACATTGAAATTGATACCGACACGATTCCGCTCTAGCGGTGTCACGGTCGTCGTAATCTGTACAGCGTAGTACCCTTGGCTGAGGTACTGTCGCTTCAGTTCCTGTTCTGCGCGTTCCACCAAAGCACGATCGAAAATTCTCGACTCCGCAAGTCCGACGTCCTTCAAGCCCTTTCGCAACTGGTCCTTGTCGAACGCCTTCAGTCCGACGAAATCGATCGCCGCAATCGCCGGTCGTTCCTCGACGAGAACCACCAGTACGCCACCGTCGATTTCCAATCGAACATCTTTGAAAAAGCCGGTGCCAAAAAGCCTTTTGACTGCGTCGGCCGCTCTTTCGTCGGTCATGACATCGCCAACCTTGACCGGAAGATAGCCGAATACCGTACCTGCCTCAGTTCGCTGGATTCCTTCGACTCGAATATCCGTGATGGTGAATGGCTCGAACGCGAGCGCGGGCGACGCCAACAATGCGGCGATGAGACTTGCGATCGGCTTTTTCGTCATGGAGCTAGCCAGAAATCAGGCGATTAATGTCGTTGAAAAACGCGAAGGCCATCAAGAGTGCAAGCAAACCGATGCCGATCTGTTGCCCGATTTCCATGGCCCGTTCCGATAATGGCCCGCCCTTGATGACCTCGAAGAAATAATACAACAAATGCCCGCCATCAAGGATCGGGATCGGCAGCAGGTTCAATACACCAAGGCTAATGCTGATCAGCGCGAGAAACTTCAGATAATGACTGGGCCCAAGACGGGCCGACTGGCCCGCATAGTCGGCAATCGTCACTGGGCCGGAAATGTTCTTCCATGACTGCTCCCCGATCAGCATGCGGCCGATCATGCGCAAGCTGAAAATCGACGTATCCCATGTCCGCTCAGCTGCTCTCAGCAACGCGTCGATCGGACCAAGGCGAATTTCTATCATCATCCGCGCACGCACTTCAGGTTGGTCGCGTATTCCGATGCCAATACGGCCAATAGTCTTGCCGGCCTCGCTTTCGACGGTCGGTACCATCCTCAGTTCATGCACCATGCCGCCTCGGACAACCTCCAACACGATCGGGTTCCCGGCGGATTCGCGAATCCCCATGGCCAATTCGGTCCAGCTCGAAATCGGCTTCCCGTTGATGGACCGTACGCGGTCTCCGGGCATCAGGCCGGCCACCTGTGCAACCGAGTCGGCAACCACGGTGCCAATGACCGGTTCCAGCCGAGGCTGAAAGAGCGACAAACCGAGGTCACGCGCAAAGTCGGTATTCAGCGCTTTCGAATCGATCGCTTCCGTATTCAACATCCGTATATGAATCGTGCCTTCCCTGTCTTTGACTTCCAGCCTGATCTGTTTCCGGTCGGCAATCAGCTTCATCAACTGCCACCGAAAATCCAGCATTGTCGCCACGGGAGCCCCGGAAACCCGCAACACTTCGTCCTCCGCTTCGACACCGGCGTGAGCGGCTGCGGTCCCCGGCGGTGGTGCAGCCAGCAGCGGCCGCAACTCGCTTACGCCACCAACGAACAAGAACCAATACAGGGCGACTGCCAATAGCAAATTGGCGACAGGCCCGGCAGCGACCACCAGCGCACGACGACCAATCGGTTGCCGGTTGAACGCACGATGCAGTTCCGCTTCCGGAACCGTGTCCTCGCGTTCATCGAGCATCTTTACGTAACCGCCGAGCGGAAATGCCGCCAGCACCCATTCCGTGTTGTCCGAACCGAAGCGACGACTCAGCAACGGCTTTCCGAAACCGACGGAAAAACGCAGCACCTTGACCCCGACCCATCGGGCCATCAGGTAGTGGCCAAGCTCGTGTATGACGATCAGAACGCCAAGCGCCACCAGAAACGCACCGATGTACCAAAAGAATGGAATCGAAGCCATCAAACTCGCTTTCGGAAATACTCGACAGTACTTTGCGCAGCCGCACGGCCGTGCTCGTCTGCTGCCAGCACAGCTTCAAGATCGTTGACCGGCTGCACAGGTACTGTATCCAGGGCCGCCGAAATTACGTCGGCGATGCGCAGAAATGGCAATGTGCCACCGAGAAATGCCGCTACGGCAACTTCGTTGGCTGCATTTAACACAGCCGGAGCATTGCCTCCCGCTGCCAGCGAACGATACGCGAGCGCCACACACGGGAAGCGCTGCAGGTCCGGTTTCTCGAAATTCAGTTGCAACACGCTGAACAGGTCAAGCGAGGCAACTCCCGACTCGATCCGTTCCGGATAAGCCAGCGCATGAGCAATCGGCGTACGCATATCGGGATTACCGAGCTCGGCAACGACCGAACCATCGACATACTGAACCATGGAATGAACAATACTCTGCGGATGGACAATCACCTCGATCTGCTCGGGGGCTGCATTGAACAGCCAGCGGGCTTCGATGACTTCCAGACCTTTGTTCATCATAGTGGCCGAATCGACCGATATCTTCCGCCCCATGACCCAATTCGGATGCGCGCAGGCCTGCTCGGGCGTAACTTCGGCAAGCTGGGCAAGCGGCGTCGTACGGAATGGACCACCCGATGCCGTCAGCACTATCTTGCGCACTCCCGAGGGCCTTAAGTCACCATTGAAATCATGCGGCAGCGATTGAAAAACCGCATTGTGTTCGCTGTCGATAGGAAGCAATATCGCTCCCCAGCGGCCGACTTCGGCCATGAACACGCCACCAGCCATCACCAGTGCCTCTTTGTTGGCCAGCAACACTTTCTTGCCGCTGCGTATCGCAGCGAGCGTCGGCGACAAACCAGCCGCACCGACAATCGCCGCCATGACAGTATCCACCTCGGGTAGCGAAGCCACATGTTCGAGTGCCTCGCGCCCAGCGAGCACTTCGGTCCTGAGACCCGTTAACGCAGAGGCGAGACGTTTGGCCTCGGCAGCATCGACGACGACGGCATAACGTGGCCGGTGTAAGCGGCACTGTGCTTCCAGGACGTCGAGACGGCGATGGCCCGTAAGCGCCACGACCTCAAAACGCTCGGGATGGCGGGCGACGACATCGAGGGTGCTGACACCGATCGATCCAGTCGCGCCAAGAATCGTCAGTCGTTGACGGCTCACGTTGCCGTACCAAGCAGGATAAGCGCCGCCAGCGGCAGCATCGACGTCTGGCTGTCCAGACGATCGAGAAACCCGCCGTGGCCGGGCAGCAGCCGGCTACTGTCCTTGACGCCCGCCTGGCGCTTGATCATTGACTCGAACAGGTCGCCGGCCACACTTACCGCGGTCAGCGCGAGCAGAAGAGGCGCCCAGCCCAGCTTGCCGAACGGCTGGATGCCCGCCACCCACGCACCTGCGATGCCATATATGCAAACACCGAAGACGGCACCACAGGCACCCTCCCAAGTCTTCCCCGGACTGATGGCGGGTGCCAGTTTGTGTTTGCCCCATTTTTTTCCGACAAAATAGGCGCTGATATCCGCCACCCAGACGAGACCCATGACCCCGAACAGCCACCAGGGATGTCCATCCTGAAGGGCAACCATAGCCGTCCAGGTAGGCACGATCACAATCCAGCCAGTCACGTAGCCCGCCATGTCATTGCTGGATAGTTTCCAGCCACGCCAGAGCCACAGCGGCACCAGTACTAACCAGAAGAGACCCGACATCGCCCACAACTGCCAGTAGGCGAACTCCGGTTGGCAATAAACCAGATAGCACGAGAGCAACACGACGCCGGCGAACAGAAATCGTCCAGGCGGATCAACGCGCATCAACCCCGCCCACTCCCAGGCCAGCACGGCCGCCAGCAACCCGAACACCCAAGCCGCTGCGGGATCCGGCAACAGGAACAGGGTAACGAGGAATCCACCCAGCAGAGCCAGCGCGGTAATGACCCTCGCTCTAAGCATCTGACGCTTGTATCTCGGCCGCCCGGTCGCCTGGAGCCTGCAATTGTTCACTGGTACGGCCGAATCGACGCTCCCGCCGTCGATACGAGGCAATGGCCGCATCCAACGCTCGGGCGTCGAAGTCAGGCCAAAGACGGTCAGTGAAGTACAACTCGGAATAGGCAAGTTGCCAGATCATGAAGTTGCTGATGCGCTGCTCGCCGCCGGTGCGAATAAAGAGGTCCGGTTCGGGAAGGTGGGCCATGGCGAGATACGGAGCAAGATCAGCTTCCTCCCACTGTTCGAGTTTCTCTGGCCGAATACGCGCCAGTTGATTGCAGGCCTGCAGTATGTCCCAGCGTCCGCCATAGTTTGCCGCCACCGTCAGGGTCAGCCGCTTGTTTCCGGCGGTCGTCCGCTCGCCGGCTTCAATCAGCTCCCGCAGACGCGGCTCGAAGCGGGACAGGTCGCCGACGACCCGCAGCGAAATCCCGTTTTCGTGGAGCCGCGCAACTTCCTCGCCCAAAGCCGACATGAAGAGATTCATGAGAAACGAGACCTCCTCGGGAGGGCGTCGCCAATTCTCCGAACTGAACGCGAATACCGTCAAATACTCGATGCCGCGCTCGACACAGGCCTTGACAACCCGGCGCAGCACATCGACTCCACGTTTGTGTCCGGCCACCCGGGGCAAGAACCGTTTGCGTGCCCAGCGGCCATTGCCGTCCATGATGATCGCAACGTGGCGCGGCACTTCGCCGGCCTGGGGAATCTCCTGGGTTGAACTGCCGAATATCGCCATCGGTCCGCGTTCCGATGGCTCAGATGGCCATCAGATCCTTTTCTTTCTCGGCCAGCGCCTTGTCGACTTCGGCAACGTACTTGTCGGTCAGCTTCTGAACTTCATCCTGTGCTCGGCGTTCGTCGTCTTCCGACAATTCGTGTTTCTTGAGTGCTTCCTTGAGGTGGGCAATGGCATCCCGCCGCAGGTTGCGCACAGCGACCTTGGCTGCCTCGCCTTCGTGTCGGACGACTTTGATGAGCTCCTTGCGGCGTTCCTCGGTGAGCATCGGCATCGGCACGCGGATCAGATCGCCCTGCGTGGAGGGGTTGAGACCGAGATCCGAATCGCGAATCGCCTTTTCCACTTTGGCGATCATCGGCTTTTCCCACGGCTGGACACCGATGGTGCGCGCATCGATCAACGTCACGTTGGCAACCTGATTGATCGGCATGTACGAACCGTAGTACTCGACCTGAACGTGGTCGAGGATGCCCGTATGCGCTCGTCCGGTGCGCACCTTGTGCAGGTCCTGCTTGAGAGCCTCAAGGCTCTTCTGCATCTTCTGTTCAGTGTTCTTCTTGAGTTCGGCAATCATCGCAGACTCCTAGCAGTACACCAGTGTTCCTTCGTCCTCGCCCATGACGACGCGCTTGAGTGCGCCTGCCTTGAAGATCGAGAACACGTTGATCGGCAGCTTCTGGTCGCGGCACAGCGCGAAAGCCGTCGCGTCCATGACGGCGAGGTTGCGGCCGATCGCTTCGTCGAAACTGATCCTGGCAAAACGCGTCGCACCCGGATCCCTCTTTGGATCGGCCGTATAGATGCCGTCGACCTTCGTCGCCTTGAGCACGATGTCGGCACCGATCTCCGATCCGCGCAGCGCCGCCGCTGTATCCGTCGTAAAAAACGGGTTGCCCGTGCCACCTCCGAATACCACGACCTTCCCTTCTTCCAGATAGCGGATGGCCTTGCCGCGGATATAGGGCTCCACCACTTGTTCAATATTAAGGGCGGATTGCACGCGAGCCGGAAGATCGGCCTGGCGCATGGCATCCGCCAGCGCCATGGCGTTCATCACCGTGGCCAGCATGCCCATGTAGTCGGCCGTCGCCCGGTCCATGCCGGTTGACGCCCCCGCCATACCGCGGAAGATGTTGCCACCGCCGATAACTACGCCGATTTCGACACCGAGATCGGCAACCACCTTGATTTCGGCGACAATCCGCAGCAGCGTGTCGCGGTTGATACCGTAGGCGTCGTCGCCCATCAGGGCTTCGCCGGAGAGCTTTAGCAGAATGCGCTTATGGGCTGGCATGATGGGTGACTGGTGGCGTACCGCGACGACTGACTTTTACAGGGATTACTTTCTGGCGGCTGCGGCTTGGGCAGCGACTTCGGCAGCAAAATCGTTGGCCTTTTTCTCGATGCCTTCGCCGACGACATAAAGCGTAAAGCCGTTGACCGATGCGCCCTTGGCCTTCAGCAGTTGCTCGATGGTTTGCTTGCCGTCTTCGGCCTTGACGAATACCTGGCCGAACAGCGTCACTTCCTTCAGGTACTTCTGAACGGTACCTTCGGCAATCTTCTCCAGCATCGCTTCGGGCTTGCCGGCTTCGCGGGCCTTTTCGATCGCGATACGGCGCTCGGCATCGAGCAAATCCGCAGGAACGCCAGACGCGTCGAGCGACTTGGGCTTGGACGCCGCAATGTGCATCGCGAGGTCCTTGGCCAGTTGGTCGTCGCCGCCGGTCACGTCGACCAGCACGCCGATCTTCGAACCGCCATGCACGTAGGATGAGAGCTTGCCCTTGGCTTCGACACGCACGAAGCGGCGGATGCTCATGTTCTCGCCGATCTTGCCGACCAGCGCGGCCCGGGTCGATTCGACCGTGCCGTCGCCCATGGGCAGCGCCGACAGGGCCGCGACATCGACGGGATTCTTGCCTGCAACCAGTTCGGCGCAACCCTTGGCCAGAGCGATGAACTCGTCGTTCTTGGCGACGAAATCGGTTTCCGAATTGACTTCGACAAGCGCACCGAGCTTGCCGTCGGCCGAAAGAGACAAGCCGACCACGCCCTCGGCGGCAACGCGAGTCGCCGCCTTGGTGGCCTTGTTGCCCAGCTTGACGCGCAGGATTTCCTCGGCCTTGGCCATCTCACCACCGGCCTCGGTGAGCGCCTTCTTGCATTCCATCATCGGCGCGTCGGTCTTCTCGCGCAGTTCCTTGACCATGCTCGCGGTAATTTCCGCCATTGCTCTACTCCAAAATCAAAATCTGACTAGCGCAAAGGACTCAAAGAGCGAAAAGAAACCTGATGAGGAATTCCTTAATGTCCTTTGCGTTCTTCGCGGTGAAAAGCCTTACTCGGCGGCCTCTTCGTCAACCTCGACGAACTCGTCCTCACCGGCAATCTGCTGAACGACATCGGTCAGCGACTGGTTCTTCCCTTCCAGAACCGCGTCGGCAACGCCACGGGCGTAGAGACGGATCGCGCGGGAAGAATCGTCATTGCCAGGAATCACGTAGCTGATGCCTTCCGGGCTGTGGTTCGTGTCGACCACGCCGATGACGGGAATACCCAGCTTGGCGGCTTCGGTGATGGCAATCTTGTGAAAACCGACGTCGATGACGAACAACGCATCGGGCAGCCCCCCCATGTCCTTGATGCCACCCAGGCTCTTTTGCAGCTTGGTCATCTCGCGCTGGAGCATCAGTGCCTCTTTCTTCGACATCTTCTCGAAGGCATTGTCCTCGGCCATCTGCTCCATGTCCTTCAGGCGCTTGGTCGACTGCTTGACCGTCTTGTAGTTGGTCAGCATGCCGCCCAGCCAACGCTCGTCGACGCAAGGCATGCCGCAACGCGCAGCCTCTTCGGCAATGATTTCGCGCGCCTGGCGCTTGGTGCCGACAAACAGGATGGTGCCTTTCTGGGCAGCCATCTTCTTGACGAACGCAATCGCCTCGTTGTACTTCGCGAGGGTCTTTTCGAGGTTGATGATATGGATCTTGTTGCGATGGCCGAAAATGTAGTTGGCCATCTTGGGGTTCCAGAAGCGGGTCTGGTGGCCGAAATGAACGCCGGCCTCCAGCATCTGGCGCATGGTTGTGCTCATGTATCTATCTCCGATATGGGTTAGCCTCCGCCCGGCCGTGATAAGTAATCACCCATTCGGCGCCGGACGTGCGAATTTTGCCCGGCTTCCCGGACAAGCTTTGAAGTATAACCTTTCCCACGTCGATACATCAAGGGCTTCAATGCATTGGTAGAATGAAGCCAGCGATCGCATTGCGGTGACATCATGAGCATCATCATCAAGAACGGAAACGAAATCGAAGGCATGCGTATCGCCGGCCAGCTGGCCGGCGAGGTACTCGATTACATCACGCCATTCGTCAAGCCTGGTGTCCCTACCGAGGAACTGGACCGACTGTGCCACAACTACATGGTGGACGTTCAGGGTTGTATCCCGGCGCCCTTGAACTACGCCCCTCCGGGCTATCCACCCTACCCAAAAGCGATTTGCGCGTCGGTCAATCATCAGGTATGCCATGGCATACCGAACAACCGTCTCCTGAAAAAGGGCGACATCCTCAATCTCGACATCACCACCATCAAGGATGGCTGGCACGGCGACACCAGTCGCATGTTCGTGGTTGGCGAAGGATCAATCCTGGCCAAACGCCTGTGCCAGATCACTTACGAGTGTCTTTGGCTCGGAATCGCCCAAGTGAAACCCGGGGGCCATCTGGGCGACATCGGCGCGGCAATCCAGCAGCACGCTGAAAAGAACGGCTACTCCGTGGTGCGCGAATTCTGCGGCCACGGGATTGGCCGCAGTTTCCACGAGGAGCCGCAAGTGCTCCACTATGGCAAGGCCGGAACCGGCCCCGAACTGCTGCCCGGCATGATTTTTACCATCGAGCCGATGATCAACGCCGGCAAGGCGGCCATCTCCGAGCTACCCGACGGCTGGACGATCGTAACCAAGGACCGCAGCCTGTCGGCCCAATGGGAACACACCATTCTGGTCACCACGGACGGCGCCGAAGTGATGACCATGTCAGCCGGCGCCCCGAGCAACCCTTTCACCACCGGCTGATCGATGCCATCCCCGTCGGTCGACAACCGGGCGCTCGATACCCGAGCGCTGATCGCCGACACCCGCGCCACGCTAAATAGCGCCCAGCGGCAACTACGCGACATCTACGAGCGAACGGGGTCCGCCGCCAGGCTGCTGCATGGCCGCGCGCGACTGGTGGACAGAACGCTGCGGAACATCTGGCGCAGGATGGCGATACCAAATGAAATCGCCATGGTCGCGGTTGGCGGCTATGGTCGCGGCGAGCTGTATCCGGCCTCCGACATCGATCTGCTGTTTCTGGTTCCCGAGGGCTGCGATGCCACGCACCATCCGCGTCTCGAGCCCCTGATCGGCGTCCTGTGGGACATCGGTCTCGACATCGGCCATAGCGTGCGTACCATCGCCGAGTGCCTGGAAACAGCCGAACAGGACATCACCATCCAGACGACGCTGATCGAAGCCCGCTACCTGTGCGGCAACCGGAAGTTGTTCGACGAATTCGACCGGACCTACCACGCCGGTCTCGATCCTGTCGCCTTTCTCAAGGCCAAACAGCTCGAACAAGCCGAACGCCACAGCCGCTTCAACGACACTCCCTATAGCCTGGAGCCCAACTGCAAGGAACACCCGGGTGGTCTGCGCGATCTGCAAATCATCCTCTGGATCGCCCTCGCCGCCCACTTGGGCAGGAACTGGCGCGACCTCGCGCAGACCGTCCTCGTAACCGCAGAGGAAAGCCGGCAGCTCGTGCGTGCCGAGTCCTTCCTGCGCCATCTGCGCATCCGCCTGCATCATGTTGCCAACCGCCGCGAAGACCGGTTGTCGTTCGAGTTCCAGGAAGCATTGGCAAAGAGCTTCGGCATCAAGCCGACCGAAAACAAGCGGGCCTCGGAAGTCTTGATGCAGCGCTACTATCGCAACGCCAAGCTGGTCACACAGCTCAACGCATTGGTGCTGCAGAACATCAATGCGGCCCTGGCCCCAAGCCGGGTAGCCCCCCCCATCGTCATCGACGAGCACTTCCAGACGGTACGCGACCTACTCGACATCCGCCGCGACGAGCTGTTCGAGGAAGAACCGCTGACGATCCTGGAAGCCTTTCTGCTGATGGCACGCCGGCCGGAGCTGCACGGCATGACCGCCAAGACCCTGAGATCGCTGTGGCATGCCCGCCGCGGCTGCGGACGCGCACTGCGGAGGCACCCGCGGGCACCCGAGCTTTTCCTGCAGCTATTCGCTGTCCATCGCGGCCTGATCCAGACGCTGCGACGCATGAACCAGTACGGCATTCTCGGCCAGTACCTGCCGGCCTTCGGACGCATTGTCGGCCAGATGCAGCACGACCTGTTCCACGTCTATACGGTCGACCAGCACATTCTCCAGGTGATACGCAATCTGCAACGTTTCAGCGTGCCCGAGTTCGCGCATGAGTATCCTTTCTGCACGCGCCTGATCACGGGCTTTGACCGGCCCTGGCTGATCTACATCGCTGCCCTCTTTCACGACATCGCCAAAGGTCGCGGCGGCGACCACTCGCGGCTCGGCATGGCCGACGCACGACGCTTCTGTCGCCAGCATGCCATCGAAGGCGACGATGCAGACCTGATCGTGTTTCTCGTCGAGCACCATTTGACGATGTCCCAGGTGGCCCAGAAACAGGATCTCGCCGACCCGCAGGTAATCCGCGATTTTGCCGCCCTCGTCGCGACTGAGCGGCGACTGACCGCGCTCTACCTGCTGACGATCGCCGATATCCGCGGCACCAGCCCCAAGGTCTGGAACACCTGGAAGGGCAAGCTGCTGGAAGACCTCTTCCGCGCCACGGCCCAACTGCTGCGCGGCGACCTTCCACCGCAGATGGCAGGGGTTCCGGAGCGTCAGGACGAAGCAAGGCGCCTGTTACGGCTACGGGGCATGCGACCGGAAATCGAAGCGCCGCTGTGGGAGCACCTCGATACCGGCTACTTCCTGCGCCATGACGCCGATGAGATCGCCTGGCACACCCGTACGCTCTACTACCGTCCTGAAAGTCCGGAGCCGGTCGTGCGGGCGCGCATCAACCCGACGAGGGACGGCGTCCAGGTGATGGTTTACCTTGCCGACCAGCCGGACCTGTTCGCCCGCATCTGCGGCTTCTTCGCCCGCCGCGACATGTCCATCGCCGACGCGAAGGTACACACCACCCGCCACGGCTACGCCCTCGACAGCTTCATGCTTCTCGTCGCCGGGGAAACGGGGGCTTACCGGGACATCACCGGCCTGATCGAGCACGATCTGGCCGAGTCCCTGACCATGCAGCAGCCGCTCGAGGCACCGCCGTCGGCCCGCCTATCGCGTCAGGTGAAACATTTTCCAATCGATCCGGAAGTGGAGATCGGACAGGACGACCGCGGCAATCATTACATCATGTCGATCGTGGCCGCCGACCGCCCCGGCCTGCTCTACGCCGTCGCGCGCATACTCGGCCGATATCAGATCGTCATCCATTCGGCAAAAATCTCCACCCTTGGAGAACGTGTCGAAGATACCTTCCTGATCAGCGGCGCCAAGCTTGGCAAGATGGTCTCGCTGGTGCACCTCGAGCAGGAATTGCTCGCTGCGTTGCAGGTATGAAACCAGGACAGCTCAGGCCCTAGCGCGATTCGGCGCAAAGATGCTCGAGAACCCGCCGCGCGCGACCGAGCGACACCTGCAATACTTCCTCGATCTGTGCAAAATCAATGACATGAGTACTGTCACCCCGCCCGGCAGCCCAGTTGGCGACCACGCAAACCGCGGCATAGGGCACTTCCAGCTCTCGCGCCAGCGAAGCTTCCGGCATCCCGGTCATGCCGATCAGGTCGGCGCCGTCACGTTCGAGACGATTCACCTCGGCAGCGGTTTCCAGTCGCGGACCCTGGGTCGCCGCGTAAACGCCGCCGTTTACCATCTGCTCCCCGGCGCGTTCCGCCGCTGCCAGAAGCTGCCGCCGCAGATCCCCGTCGTAAGGCTCCGTGAAGTCGGTGTGCACCACCTGGCTACCGTTACCCTCGTGAAAGGTCACGTTGCGGCCCCATGTGTAATCGATGATCTGGTCGGGCACGACCAGCGTGCCGGGTTTCATGTCGGCCCTTACCCCGCCCACTGACGCGACGGAGATGATTCCCTGCGCCTCTGCCATCCGGGCAAGCGCCCACAGGTTGGCGCGATAGTTCACGCGATGCGGAGGAATCGTGTGGCCATAACCGTGCCGGGCGAGAAAGACGACTTCCTGACAACCGATGCGGCCGAATGTCAGCGCCCCGGAGGGTTCGCCGAAGGGCGTCCGAACCACCTCGCGGCGGGTCACTTCGAGGTTGGCCAATTGCGTCAGGCCGCTGCCGCCGATCACTGCAAGCATGTGAAATTCCTTGAAATTTTCCGACAATTCTAGCATGGAGGGCATCCCACTCATGCTAGAATGCACGCCCTTTCAGTTACGGCCAAGACATCTGCCCTGGGCCCGCCAAGACGGGCTGCAGCCTCCACTGAAACTCCCTTTCGTTTTGCTGTCCCTTTCGGCCCCTTCCCCATGTCCCGTTCCCTGAGAAATATCGCCATCATCGCCCACGTCGACCACGGCAAAACCACCCTCGTCGACCAACTGCTCCGCCAGTCGGGCACCTTCGCCGCGCATCAGCAGATGACCGAGCGCGTCATGGACTCCAACGACCTGGAAAGGGAACGGGGCATCACGATTCTCTCCAAGAACTGCGCCATCGATTTCGAAGGCACTCACATCAACATCGTCGACACTCCGGGCCACGCCGACTTCGGCGGCGAAGTGGAACGTGTGCTGTCGATGGTTGACGGCGTGCTGCTACTGGTCGATGCCGTCGAAGGTCCGATGCCGCAAACGCGCTTCGTCACCCGCAAGGCGCTGGCGCTGGGCCTGAAGCCCATCGTCGTCATCAACAAGATCGACCGTCCGGGCGCCCGTCCCGACTGGGTCATCGACCACACCTTCGACCTGTTCGACAAGCTCGGCGCGACCGAGGAGCAACTGGACTTCCCGGTGGTCTACGCCTCGGCGCTGAACGGCTACGCCATGCTGGCCTCGGACACGCCGGGGACGGACATGCGGCCGCTCTACGAAGCCATCCTGAAGTACGTGCCGCCGCCCGACGTCGATTCGTCCGCGCCGCTGCAACTGCAGATCTGCTCGCTGGACTACAACTCCTACGTCGGCCGGATCGGCATCGGCCGCATCAAGAAAGGCAACATCCAGCCCGGCCAGGAAGTCGCCGTCATGTACGGAGACGAGGCCAAGGGCCGGGCCAAGATTGGTCAGGTCCTGACTTTCCATGGCCTGGAACGCCAGCAGGCGCAGAACGCCGAAGCGGGCGATATCGTGCTGGTCACCGGCATCGAGCAGGTAGGCATCGGCGTCACCCTCTGCGCACTCGACAAGCCCGTTGGCTTGCCGCCAATCGCCGTCGACGAGCCGACGCTGACCATGAACTTCCAGGTGAACACCTCGCCGCTCGCCGGCAAGGAAGGCAAGTTCGTCACCAGCCGGCAAATCCGCGATCGGCTGCAGAAGGAACTGCTCGCCAACGTCGCCCTGCGCGTCCAGGACACGGCCGACGCCGATGTCTTCGAGGTCTCGGGTCGCGGCGAACTGCATCTCACCATCCTGCTGGAAAACATGCGCCGCGAAGGCTACGAGCTTGCCGTATCGCGCCCGCGCGTGTTGTTCAAGGAAGTCGACGGCGAGAAGCTGGAACCCTATGAAATGCTGACCGTGGACGTCGAAGAAGCCAATCAGGGCGGCGTCATGGAAGAGCTGGGTCGCCGTCGTGGCGAATTGCTGGACATGCAGCCGGACGGCAAGGGCCGGGTTCGCCTGGACTATCGCATTCCGGCGCGCGGACTGATCGGCTTCCAGGGCGAATTCCTCACGCTGACGCGCGGTACCGGGCTCGCAAGCCACGTCTTCGATGACTACGGCCCGATGGCAGGCCAGATGGCCGAACGCCGCAACGGCGTACTGATCTCCGCCGAGGACGGCCCCGCCGTCGCCTATGCACTGTGGAAGCTGCAGGATCGGGGGCGGATGTTCGTATCGCCAGGCGATCCGCTTTATGAAGGCATCATCATCGGCATCCATAGCCGCGACAACGATCTGGTGGTGAACCCGATCAAGGGCAAGCAGCTCACCAACGTGCGCGCATCCGGCACGGACGAAGCCGTTCGTCTGGTGCCGCCGATCCAGATCACGCTGGAATCCGCCGTCGAATTCATCGCCGACGACGAACTGGTCGAGATCACGCCCAAGTCGATCCGCCTGCGCAAGCGTTTCCTCAAGGCGCACGAGCGCAAGCGTGCCGATCGCGAAGTCGCGGCGGCCTGAGCCGGGAAAAGTCAGCCGTGGCGGTACGCCGGGCAATCCCGGCGAAGCCGTGACACAGGCTGGGGCGTATCGCCGTTGCAGCGGTAGCGCGGTCGGCGACGAGCCAATTCAGCAGTCCGGGGGTTGCCCGCGGATGTGTAAAATTTCATGGCTAGGGAATACGTGCCGCCCCGAGCGTGTTTGAATCGGAGCGCAGAGGAGACCGTTACATGAAGATGCCGTACTGGGTCAAAGCCCTATTCGCCGCGGTTGCGGCGATCGGATTGCCGGCATGCGATGCCATTTCCATCCAGGAACTCAAGCCGGGGATTTCCACCGTTGCCGAGGTTCGCGCACGCCTGGGCGTTCCGACCCAGGAATACCGCAACCCCGACGGCACGACGACGCTCGAATTCAGTCGCCAGCCCAGCGGCGTCGATTGCTACATGGCCACCATCGGCCCCGATCAGATCCTGCAAAAGATCGAGCAGGTGCTGACCGAAACCAATCTCGCGAAAGTGTCCGTCGGCATGGACCGTGAAGAAGTACGCCGCCTGCTCGGCATGCCGGGAGCGAAGACGACTTACCCGAATTCGAACGAGGAAGTCTGGGACTGGCGGGTGGCCGGGACGATCAATACCGAACGCGCACACTTCCACGCGCATTTCGACCTGGCCAGCGGTCTGGTCGTACGCACCAGCCGTCTCGTCGAACCAGGCGGACGCTGATCGCTTTCGACACCTGACTAAAGCCCCTTGACGGCGTAGATCGCCGGCAGGTTGCGCCACGCGCCGCCGATGTCCATGCCGCAGCCGAACACATAGCGGTTGGGCAGTCGCAGACCGACGAACTCGGGCCGAACCGGCTTCGTCCGGCCGGTCTCCTTTTCGCTGAGCACCGCGACCAGGCAGTCGCGCGCACCCTGCGCCATCAACCTCGACTTGATGGCGGCCATTGTGACGCCCTCGTCGAGGATGTCGTCGAGTACCAGTACGACGCGGCCGGCCACCTCGTTTCCTGGTTCGACCACCCACTTCAGCTCGCCGCCCGAGGTAGCCTGGCCGTAACGGGTGACATGCAGGTAGTCCACCTCCAGCGGGAACGGCAGGCAAGGCAGCAACTGGCCCGCGAAAACAATGCCGCCGCCCATGACGGTCAGCACCAGCGGGTGGCTATCTTCCAGTCGCGTCGTGATTTCCGTGGCCAGGCGTTCGATCGCGCCGGCAACCTCGGCGGCCGAATAGACCAGATCCGCTTCGGCCAGGATTCGCTGTGCGTCGTCGGGTGTCATGCCAGCTGGAGGTTTTTCAGATACTCGGCCAGGGCCTTGCCGACCTCCGGATGACGCAGGCCCAATTCGATGGTCGCCTGCAGGTAGCCAAGCTTGGAGCCGCAGTCGTAGCGGGTGCCGACGTAGCGATAGGCCAGGATCTGCTGTTCCTGCATCAGCGCGGAGATGCCGTCGGTCAGCTGGATTTCGCCGCCCGAGCCCGGCGCGACGTTTTCCAGATGATGGAAGATGCGCGGCGTCAGCACGTAGCGGCCAACCACCGCCAGGGTCGACGGTGCATCTTCCGGCTTCGGCTTTTCGACCATCGCCGACACCTGCTCGACCCGCTCCGCTAGCGGCCGCGAATCAACGATGCCGTAGCTGCGCGTATCCGCGCGCGGCACGTCCTGCACGCCGAGTACCGAACAATGATAGTAGTTGAAGGTATCGACCATCTGCTTCATGACCGGCGGATTGCCGTCGAGCAGATCGTCGGCCAGCAGCACGGCAAACGGCTCGTCATTGACCGCCGGCTTGGCGCAAAGCACCGCGTGGCCCAGGCCGAGCGCTTCGGGCTGACGGATGTAGATGCAGTTGATGTTCTTGGGCAGCAGATTGCGCACGAACTCGAGCAGCTCGGTCTTGCCGCGGGCCTCCAACTCGCTTTCGAGTTCGTAGGCCTTGTCGAAATGATCCTCGATGGCGCGCTTGGAACGACCGGTGACGAAGATCATGTCGGTGATGCCCGCCGCTACCGCCTCCTCCACCGCGTACTGGATCAGCGGCTTGTCGACAATGGGCATCATCTCTTTCGGACTGGCCTTGGTGGCGGGCAGAAAACGGGTGCCCATCCCCGCGACGGGAAAGACCGCTTTGGTTACTTTACTCATTTACTTCTCCTGCAAAGCGGTCTTCGGTGAAGGCTAACGCGCGCGTAGCGCGGTTTAAACCGATCGCACAGCGAGCGGCGGCCGAAGCCAAAACCGCTTTCGTGACCTTGCTCATGCCTGCAACAACTCCTTCAACTTGGATTCATCCAGAATTTCGACGCCCAACTCCCGCGCCTTGTCGAGTTTACTGCCTGCTTCCTCACCGGCAACTACAAAATGCGTCTTTTTTGATACCGAGCCGGCGACTTTGCCTCCTTTTGCCTCGAT
>JBNKCS010000004.1:0-46526 GCA_050287865.1 Rhodocyclaceae bacterium
GCCTTCAGTCAGGACAAGCGTTACGTAGAACTGGATGCGGATCGGACCAACGGTTGTATCCGCGATCTGGAGCACGCCTATTCCAAAGATGGCGGTCTCGCTGTGCTCTACGGCAACATCGCCGAAGAAGGCTGTGTGGTAAAGACCGCCGGTGTCGACGCATCGATCCTCAAGTTCTCCGGTCCCGCCGTGGTCTGTGAGAGCCAGGAAGAAGCGGTGGAGAAGATCCTCGGCGACAAGGTCAAGGAAGGTGACGTGGTCATCGTCCGTTACGAAGGGCCGCGCGGCGGACCGGGCATGCAGGAGATGCTCTACCCGACGTCCTATCTCAAGTCGAAAGGGCTGGGCAAGCAGTGCGCGCTGCTGACCGATGGACGTTTCTCGGGTGGCACATCGGGCCTTTCCATCGGCCATGCTTCGCCGGAAGCCGCTTCGGGCGGCACCATCGGCCTGGTCGAGGAAGGCGACACCATCGAGATCGACATCTCCAGCCGGCGTATCCACCTGGCCGTAGAAAAGTCAGCCCTGGCGGCACGCCGGGCGGCGATGGAAGCGAAGGGCGCGGCCGCGTGGAAGCCGGCGGCGCGTGAGCGGCAGGTATCACCGGCGCTGCGCGCCTATGCGGCGATGGCGACCTCCGCCGACATGGGCGCAGTGCGCGACGTATCGCAGCTAGAGCGGTGAGCGCGTTCCACGACCTCAACACCGGCCGCCTCTGGTCGGTGATGTCGTGGGATCAGCTTGCCGCGTTCTGGTCGCGCATTGAACCGACCGGCTGGTATCTCTACGCGGTTGGCGAGCCGGTGCCGACCGACCCGGCGAACGAGACGACCACTGCCGAGTTCGTCAAGCGCATTGACGCGCTGTTGCGCGACGACCACCGCCACGACTACTGCGGCATCGTCTATGCCGACAACCTCGATGCGCCGACCTTCATCAAGATCTACGACCCCAACAATCTCGGCGTTTCCTGCGGCTTCTCGACCAATCCGCCGCTGCCCGGCTGGATCATGAGCCGCGTGCCGCCGGAAGATCTGCAAGCCGAACGGCGACCGCCCGAAGGCCGCCGCCGCTGGTGGCGGGCACTGTTTTCGGGTTGATGCAGGTATCATCGGGCACATCATTGGCATCTTCGGGAGGCGGCCGTGAAACGAATCACGCTGTTAGTGCTGGTGCTGGCGGTAATGCCGGCTTGTGTGCAGGCCGAGGTCTATCGCTGGGTCGACGAGAAGGGCAAGGTCCATTACGGAGATCGTCCGGTCGCCAAGGAGGTCAAGCGGGTGCGCGGACTGCTGGAGCCCAAGGCGCCAGACACACTGCCGAAGCCCGGCATGAAAGCCGACGAGGTTCGCGCCGCTTACGGTGAGCCGGAGAGAATCCGGAAGGTCAGTACCATGAACGGCGAAACCGAAATCTGGGTGTTCAGGCAGTCCAAGCGGGTGAAGCAGGACTTCTCGGTGAAAATCGAGGGAGGCGCGGTGGTCGAAGTGGCGACGGACACCGCCTCGTCCGTCAGCCAGGGATCTGCGGCGACCGGCATCCGGGCCAGTTCCCAATCCCCGGCCGAGCTCGAAGAACAGCGTCAACGGGCGATGGTGCGGCAACAGGAAATGGCGCAGCAGCAAGCCGAGCAGAAGGAACGACGCTGCGCCAGCTTGCGCGAGAATGTTCAGCGCATCGCGGACAAGGAGCGGCGCGGCGGTTCGGCCGGCACGATGGACAGTTTGCGCGAACAGAAGCGCCGGGCCAGCGAAAGGCTCAGTTCGGAGGGCTGCGGGTTCTAGGTCGTTTCCGGGCGGCAGGATTGTCCCGGTTGCGCGTGTGGCGTTAAGTCGACTAAATTAGTCGGTAATTAGTCGCCAACGAGGAACCCGATGGCCAATCATCTTGCCGGCGAAACATCGCCCTATCTGCTTCAGCACGCAGCCAATCCCGTCGATTGGTATTCATGGGGGGAGCAAGCGCTCACCTTGGCACGCGAGAACGACAAACCGATCCTGCTGTCGATCGGCTATTCCGCCTGCCACTGGTGCCACGTGATGGCGCACGAATCGTTCGAAGATCCGGAAATTGCCGCAGTGATGAACGACCTGTTCGTGAACATCAAGGTCGATCGCGAAGAGCGCCCGGACCTCGACCAGATCTACCAGGCCGCCCATCAGATGCTGACCGGCCGGCCGGGCGGCTGGCCGCTGACCCTGTTTCTGGCGCCGGACGGCACGCCGTTTTTTGGCGGCACCTATTTCCCGAACACCGCTCGCCACGGCCTGCCGGCTTTCCCCGATTTGTGTCGTGACGTGGCGAACGTCTATCGCCAGCGCCCGGACGACGTCGCGGCGCAAAATCGTTCGTTGCGCGAGATGCTGGCGGCGATCTCACCGCGCCGCCAGGAAAAAGTCAGCCTTGGCGATACGCCGATACGGGCCGGGCGCGACGCCCTGCTACGCGCCTACGACTCGCGTTTCGGCGGTTTCGGTGGCGCGCCGAAATTTCCGCATGCCAGCGATCTGGCTCTTCTGCTGCGCCAGGCCGGCACCGGAGATGATCGCGCCCGCGAGGTGGTGCTGACCACATTGACGCGCATGGCCAATGGCGGCATCTACGACCAGCTCGGCGGCGGCTTCTGCCGCTACAGCGTCGACGAGCGCTGGGAGATTCCCCACTTTGAAAAGATGCTCTACGACAACGGGCAGTTGCTGGGCCTGTACGCCGAAGCCTGGGTGTTGAATCGTGAACCGCTGTTCGCGCGTGTCGTCGAGGAAATTGCCGCCTGGGCTATGCGCGAGATGCAGTTGTCCGGCGGCGCCTTTGCTTCATCGCTGGACGCCGATTCGGAGGGCGAGGAAGGGCGTTACTACGTCTGGGATCGTGACCAGATTCGTGCGCTGCTGTCGGAAGATGAATGGCGCATCGCCCGCGATCATTGGGGACTCGACAAGCCGCCCAATTTCGAGCGGAGCCACTGGCATTTGCGCGTGGTCGAGGCCGTGACTGAGGCCGACGCCGAGGGCTTCAGCCGTCTCCGCGCCAAGCTGTTTGCGCACCGCGAGACGCGTGTTCGGCCGGGGCGCGACGACAAGGTGCTGACGGCCTGGAACGCCTTGATGATCGAAGGTCTGGCGCGGGCCGGGCGCATCTTCGCCCGCCCGGACTGGCTGGATGCGGCGCGACGGGCGCTGAGTTTCATCCAATCGCAGCTTTGGCGCGACGGCCGCCTGCTGGCGACGGCGCGCGAAGGTCGTGCGCACCTGTCTGGCTATCTCGACGACTACGCATTTCTGATTCTGGCCGTCCATGAATTGATGCAGGCGGACGCGCGTCCGGGCGACGCGGAATTCGCCGATGCGCTCGCCGGCGCGCTGCTGGAGCACTTCGAAGACAAGGCAGACGGGGGATTTCATTTCACCGCCAACGACCACGAAACTCTCATCCAGCGCCCCAAGCCCGCCTTCGACAATTCAATGCCGGGCGGTAACGCCGCGGCAGCGCTGGCGTTGCTGCGCCT
Source organism: Rhodocyclaceae bacterium (assembly GCA_050287865.1). GTDB lineage: Bacteria > Pseudomonadota > Gammaproteobacteria > Burkholderiales > Rhodocyclaceae > Fen-999. The sequence continues at coordinate 3,506 of JBNKCS010000004.1, forward strand.
GGGGCGAACGCGCGGCGACAGTCGCTACATCGAGGCTGCGGAGCGCACGCTGCGCTTGTTTCTGCCGCAGGCGGAAGGTTCGGGAGGCGCCTCCACGCTGCTGATGGCCCTGACGGAGGCGCTTGCTCCGACAGCGAACGTCAACGATCTGGCCTGCACCGACGTTAGTTGTCCCATGCCGGAAGCCGTTTTGCGAGTACCCTGAATTCCGCTAGACTTCCGATTCACTTGGACACGACCAATACACTTCAGCAAACGAGGCCCCTTCGATGAAATTGATCACCGCCGTCCTGTCCGTCGCGATCGCCCTGGCCGCCACCAATGCCCTGGCGAACGCCGAACTGGCCAAGAAGAGCAATTGCCTGTCCTGCCATACGGTGGACAAGAAGCTCGTCGGCCCGGCGTATGCCGACGTGGCTAAGAAATACGCCGGAGACAAGAATGCGGAAGCGAAGCTGATCCAAAAGGTCAAGAAGGGAGGCTCCGGCGTCTGGGGCACCATTCCGATGCCGCCGAACTCGGCCGTCAAGGACGAGGACATCAAGACACTGGTCAAGTGGATTCTGGGCGGCGCCAAATAGCTTAACCGCCTGGATGTCGAGGAAAGCCCGCTTCGGCGGGCTTTCTTGTACCCGAATGTCGGCAGGCGATGTCAATTGACAAGGCGCCTATGCCCGAGCAGAATCGGCCGTCCCAAGCCAATCAACCCGGAGACATGCCATGCACATAAACGCAAAGACACTGTCCATCGCAGTCGCTGCCGCCCTGCTCGCCGTCGGCTGCAGCAAGAAGCAAGAAGCAGCCCCCGTCGCCCCCACTGCCGCCGCGCCGGCACCCGAGCCGATGCTGGTCGTCAAGCTGGGCCATTCGGCACCACTGACCGGTCCGCAGTCCCATATCGGAAAAGACAACGAAAACGGCGCCCGCATGGCGGTCGACGATACCAACGCCGCCCAGATCAAGATCGGCGGCCAGACACTCAAGCTCGTCCTGCAGGGCGAGGACGACCAGGCCGACCCCAAGCAGGGCATCCTGGTGGCGCAGAAGTTTGTCGACGGCAAGGTTAATGCCGTGATCGGCCACCTCAATTCCGGCACCACCATCCCGGCCTCGAAGGTTTACTTCGACGCCGGCATCCCGCAGGTTTCGCCATCGGCGACCAATCCCACGTATACCCATCAGGGCTTCAACACCGCGTTCCGGGTCATGGCCAACGACATCCAGCAAGGCAAGGTGCTGGGCGCCTACGCCGGCAACCAGCTCGGTGCCAAGACCGTTGCCGTTATCGATGACAAGACGGCCTACGGCGAAGGTCTGGCCACCGAGTTCAAGAAGGCGGCCATGGCCGCTGGCGTCAAGGTCGTTGCCGAAGAGCATACCGACGACAAGGCAGTCGACTTCAAGGCGATTCTCACCAAGATCAAGGGCAAGAAGCCCGACCTGATCTTCTACGGCGGCATGGATCCGCAAGCTGCGCCGATGGCCATGCAGATGAAGCAGCTGGGTGTTTCGTCGAAATTCCTGATGGGTGATGGCGGTTGCACCACCGAGTTCGTCAAGAACGCCGGCGAGGCTGCGGAAGGCGCCTACTGTTCGTTGCCGGGCATTCCGTATGAAGCGATGCCAGGCGGACCGGCTTTCATCGAGCGCTTCAAGGCCAAGTACGGCGACATTCAGCTTTACGCGCCGTATGCCTACGATGCGGTCATGGTCGTGGTCGACGCGATCAAGCGTGCCCAGTCGGCCGAGCCGGCCAAGATCCTCGCCGAATTGCCGAATACGGACTATGAGGGCGTGACGACGCATATCATGTTCGACGAGAACGGCGACCTCAAGGACGGTGCCATCAGCCTCTACATCGCCAAGGGTGGCAAGTGGGAAGCGCTGGAGACTGTTGGCGGCGCTGCCCCGCCTGCGGCGCCTGCTGCACCGGCCCAGAAGATGTAAGGGTTATCCGACCCCCGCGAAACGGCACCTTCGGGTGCCGTTTCTTTTATCATCACGGTCGTGGACATCTTCCTCCAGCAGCTCATCAACGGCCTGACCCTGGGTAGCATCTACGCGCTGGTCGCGCTCGGCTATACCATGGTCTACGGAATCCTCGGCCTGATCAACTTCGCCCACGGCGAGGTGGTGATGATCGGCGCGCTATCGTCACTGACCATCATTCGCCCGCTGGCCGACTCCGGACTGCCCGGTCCGTTGGTCGTGCTGATCGGGCTTGTTTTCGCGGCGCTGGTCTGCATGGCGCTCGGCTTCACCGTCGAGCGCGTCGCTTACAGGCCGCTGCGCAACGCGCCGCGGCTGGCACCGCTGATCACCGCTATCGGGGTGTCCATCGTTCTGCAGCAACTGGCGATGCTGATCTGGGGACGCAGCTACCATTCGGTGCCGGCGCTGCTGCCCTCCGCTACCCACGAAGTTTTTGGCGCCACCTTTACCGAAGTCCAGGTCATCATCGTCGTCGTGGCTGCCGTTACCATGATGGGGCTGGTGCTTCTCGTCAATCGCACCCGCCTCGGCCGCGCCATGCGGGCTACAGCCGAGAATCCTGCCATTGCCGGTCTTATGGGCGTTGACGCCAACCGCATTATCTCCCTCACGTTCGTGATCGGCTCGGCGCTGGCGGCGCTGGCCGGCGTCCTGGTTTCCGCCAACTACGGTATCGCCCACTACAACATGGGGTTCATCCTCGGCCTCAAGGCGTTTACCGCGGCAGTGCTCGGCGGCATCGGCAACCTCGCTGGCGCCATGGTCGGCGGCGTGCTGCTCGGCGTCATCGAAGCGCTCGGCGCCGGATACATCGGCGACCTGACGGGCGGTGTGCTGGGTTCGCACTACCAGGATGTGTTTGCTTTCTTCGTGCTGATCGGGGTGCTGATATTCCGGCCGTCGGGGTTGATGGGAGAAAGGGTTTCGGAGCGCGCATGACGGAGATGCACAAGTCCTGGCTCGGGATGGCCCTGATCGGCGTCGTGTTGGCCGTCGCGCCAATCGTCGTCGGCGCCAGCCTCGGCAACGCCTGGGTGCGTGTGCTCGATTTCGCGGCGCTTTACGTCATGCTGGCGCTTGGCCTCAATATCGTGGTCGGTTTCGCCGGCCTGCTCGATCTCGGCTACATCGCCTTCTACGCCGTCGGTGCCTATCTCTACGCGCTGCTTTCCTCGCCGCACTTCGGCATCCACTGGCCGTTCTGGGCGGTCCTGCCGCTTGGTGCCCTGGTGGCGGGCATGTTCGGCGTACTGCTCGGTGCGCCGACGCTGCGCCTGCGTGGCGACTATCTGGCCATCGTCACCCTAGGCTTCGGCGAGATCATCCGCATCTTCCTCAACAACCTCAATTCGCCGATCAACATCACCAACGGCCCGAAGGGCATTGCGCGCATCGACCCGATCACGCTGTTCGGCCACCCGCTGTCGAAATCGATCGACTTTGCCGGCATCACGTTTACCGGCGTGATGCTCAACTATTATTTGTTCGTCGTGCTGGCGCTGGGCATCGTCTTCGTCGGCATTCGCCTGCAGGACTCGCGCATCGGCCGCGCCTGGGTCGCGATCCGCGAGGATGAAGTCGCTGCCAAGGCATGCGGCATCAACACGCGCAACATCAAGCTGCTGGCCTTCGCCATGGGCGCAACCTTCGGCGGCGTCTCGGGCGGCTTGTTCGCCAGTTTCCAGGAATTCGTTTCGCCCGAGAGCTTCGGTCTGCTCGAGTCGATCATGGTGCTGTGCATGGTCGTTCTGGGCGGCATGGGCCATATTCCGGGCGTCATTCTCGGCGGCCTGCTGCTGACCATTCTGCCCGAGGCTTTCCGCCAGGGCGCCGGACCGATCCAGCAGGCCGTGTTCGGCGAGGTACTGCTCGACCCCGAGGCCCTGCGGATGCTGCTGTTCGGGCTGGCCCTGATTGCAGTCATGCTCTATCGTCCGTCCGGGCTGTGGCCCGAGCCGCGCCATCGGCGGGAAATGGCCAAATGACGGAGCTGCTGGAAGCCCGCAGCGTCTGCAAGTATTTTGGCGGGCGACCGCACGCAGCGGAGGGGGCCCCGCTGAAAGCGGGGGCGCAGCGTCCGCGTGCGGGATGCGACGCCGCCGGCTGCAAGAGGTTGCAAGCGTGACTACGGTTTTATTGGAAGCCCGCAGCATCTGCAAGTATTTTGGCGGCGTCCAGGCGCTGAAGGACGTTTCGCTGACCATCAACGAAGGCGAGATCTATGGCCTGATCGGGCCCAACGGTGCGGGCAAGACCACTTTCTTCAATGTCCTGACCGGGCTATACCAGCGCGACGGTGGCGACATCGCCTTTGCCGGCAAGCCGCTCCGGCTGTCGAGCCCGCACGAAGTGGCGAACGTCGGCATCGCCCGTACCTTCCAGAATATTCGCCTGTTCGCCAACATGACGGCACGTGAGAACGTCATGGTTGGACGTCATCTGCGCACCCGGGCCGGTGTCATCGGCGCCGTGTTCCGCGACCGCCGGACGCGGGCCGAGGAAGCAGCGCTGCGCCGACGCGCGGACGAGCTGTTGCACTATGTCGGCGTCGAGCATCGCGCCAACGATATCGCTCGTCATCTTTCCTATGGCGATCAGCGGCGGCTGGAGATAGCCCGCGCGCTGGCGACCGACCCGAAGCTGCTGGCGCTCGACGAGCCGGCAGCCGGCATGAACGCGACCGAGACCGAGGCCCTCAAAACGCTGATCGAGGGCTTGCGCGCCGACGGACTGACCGTGCTGCTGATCGAACACGACGTGCGGCTGGTGATGGGGTTGTGCGACCGCGTGGCAGTGCTCGATTACGGCGAGAAGATCGCCGAGGACGTGCCGACTCGCGTGCAGAGTAATCCGAAAGTGATCGAGGCCTATCTTGGCGGTACTGCTTGACGTCCTGAATCTGGAAGTGCACTACGGCGGGATTGCGGCCGTCAGGGGCATTTCCTTCGCCGTGGAGACGGGCGAGATGGTCTGCGTGATCGGTGCCAACGGCGCCGGCAAGACAACGACGCTCAAGGCTCTGGCGCGCATGCTGCCTTCGGTCGGGGAAATGCACTACCGGGGCGAACGGCTGGACCGCCTGCCAAGTCATGCACTGATTTCGCGCGGCCTGGCGCTGGTTCCGGAAGGCCGCGGCGTGTTCGCACGGCTGACCGTCGCGGAAAATCTGGCGATGGGCGCTTATCATCGCCCACGCCAGGAAAGCGGCGAGATCGCCGCCGACCTCGATCGAGTTTACGAATTGTTGCCGCGCCTGAGGGAGCGACGCAGCCAGTTGGCCGGCACCTTGTCCGGCGGCGAGCAGCAGATGCTGGCGATCGGCCGTGCGCTGATGGGCAGGCCGCAACTGCTGCTACTTGACGAGCCGTCGATGGGACTGGCGCCGCTGATGGTGCACAAAGTCTTCGAGGTGATCCGCGCCGTCGCGGCGCAGGGCGTCACGATCCTGCTGGTCGAACAGAATGCGCGCCTGGCGCTGGAGGTCTGCGGACGCGGTTACGTGATGGAAAGCGGCCAGATCACGCTGGCCGATACTGCGGCCGCCCTGGCCGCCGACCCTCGCGTACGAGCCGCCTACCTCGGCGAGTGACAGTCGTTAGTTGAACTGCAGCGAATCGGCGAAGGCGAGTGCCTCGATCTGGGCGTGGTTGAGTTTCGGCACCGAGATGCCGAGCGCATCGGCCTTCTCCGCGACCGTCGCCGAACTTTCCTCTTCGCAGGCGAGCGCCAGGTCGAGCAGCGTCGCGTAAGCGCCGCTTCGGTTCAGCAGGGCATCGACGATTGGTTCGGGCAGATGCATTTCCTGGAGAATGGTTTCGGTGTGCGTGCCGAGTAGCGTTCCGAGCAGTGAAAACGCGCCGGTGATGAACAGGTTGTCGAGGGCGGATTTTTCGAAGAAGTCCTTGCCGAGAATTTCCATGAAGCGGCCGCGGGCTACGGAGGCCTGCATCAGCGCCGGTGCGGCGGGATCCTTGCTAGCCGTGACCAGCAACAGCGATAGCCACTTGTTGAGCTTGTCGAGGCCGAGGATCGCGACCGCGTGGCGGAAGGATTCGATCTCGCACGAAAGCCCGAAACCGACCGAGTTGATGTAGCGCAGCAGCTTGTAGGAGAGGGTGACGTCCTGCTTGAGCGCGATTTCGATATCCCTGGTCTCGGCATTGCGGCGCACCAGATTCAGTACACGTACGATCTGCGCATGACTGGGGTTGAGCTTATCGGACGGCATGCGTCCGTGCAAAAAGAACCAGCCCGAGGCGCCGTCATAGCCACTGGCGGTCGCCTGCACGAATTCGGTCAAGTCGGTCAGCGCCGTGGCGATGGGTATGCCGGGCGCACTCAGTACGCGCGGGTTGGCTGTCGCATCGGCAAGCAGAAAGCGAAACGGCAGGTCGGAGGGCAGGGCCATTCCCGGCTCATAGCCGCTCAGGCAAAGCGGCACGCCCGCATCGGCGAGTTCGAAGGCAAACTGCAGCGTCGGCTGCGATGCCAGCTCAGCGGCCGGAAATTCGATCAGGATATTGTCCGGCGCATCCCATTCGAGCAGGTCGCGGTCGGGCACGCAGCCGGCCAGGCCGACGAAGACGCTGCGTGTCCTCGGCCAGACATCGACCACTGCATCGAGTGCCTCCGCTGCCAGCTTTGCCGAATCGGTGTGTACCGTCAGGCGCGAGGCGGTAATGGTTTGCTGGCGGTTGAGGACGGGTTCGCGACGGATCAGGGCTGGGTTCATTTTTTCTCGGCCTTGGCAGCGTAGGAAAAGATGTCGGCGAAAAACTCGTCGGCCGGCAGGCCGCGGGCGATGAAGTCGCGTTGTGCCGCCTCGACCATTACGGGCGCGCCGCAGACATAGGCTTGATGGCCGGACAGATCGGCGAAGTCCTCGAGTACGGCGAGATGCGCGAAGCCGGTCCGGCCCGTCCAGGCGTCGCTTGGCAACGGCTCGGAGAGCACCGGTACATAGGTGATGTGCTGATGTTCCGCCGCCCATTGCGCCGGCAAGTCCGGCATGTAAAGCTCGGCCCGGTTCTTGGCGCCCCAGTAGAGCGCAATCGGGCGGGTGATGCGGCTGTGGATGGCGTGCTCGATCAGGGCCTTGATCGGCGCGAAGCCGGTGCCGCCGGCGACCATCACCATGGGCTTGTCCGATTCCTCGCGCAGGCGGAAAGTGCCGAGCGGCCCTTCGAAGCGCAGGATGTCCTTGACCTTGAGCGTGGAGAATACCTGCGCCGTGAAATTGCCGCCGGGGATGTGTCGGACGTGCAATTCCAGCAGGTCGTCTTCGTGCGGCGCATTGGCCAGCGAAAAGGCCCGGCGCTTGCCGTCGGCGAGCAGGAATTCGATGTACTGGCCGGCGAGAAATTGCAGACGCTCGCTGCTGGGCAGCCTGAGCGTCATCACCATCACGTCGTCGGCAACCTGGCGCAGTTCCTGGACGCGGCAGGGCATGGTTTTGACCGGGATATCGCCCAGGCCGACGACTTCATGCACCTCCAGCACGAGATTGGATAGCGGTTTGGCGCAGCAAGTGAGGACGAAGCCCTCGGCGCGGTCTTCAGGCGTCAGCACGTTCTCCTGGGCTTCGCCGAGATCCACCGAGCCTTCGAGCACTTTGCCCTTGCAGGCGCCGCAGGCGCCGTTGCGGCAGCCGTAGGGCAATGTCAGGCCCGCGTCGAGCGCCGCCTGGAGGAGGCTGGCGTCGTCCGCTGCCGTGTACGAGTGCCCGCTGGGCTGAAGGGTGACGGTATGGGCCATGCGATAATCGTCCGGTGCAAAGACTGCTTCTAATTGGTTGCGGCGACGTACTGCGCCGTATTCTCCCCGATCTGGCCTGCCACTGGCGCATCTATGCGCTGGTGCGGCAGCGCGACCCGTCGCTTGCGGCGAGTGGCGTGACGCAGATCGTCGGCGATCTCGACCAGCCTGCCAGTTTGCGGCGCCTGACCGGCTTGGCCGATGCAGTGCTGCACAGCGCGCCACCACCGGATACCGGTACCCGCGATCCGCGCACGCGGCGACTGCTTACCGCATTGCGTCGGGGCAGTCTACCACGGCGTTTTGTCTATATTAGTACCAGCGGCGTGTATGGGAATTGCGATGGCGAGCGGGTTTCCGAGATGCGACCCGTGCGTCCGCAAACGGCGCGCGCGCAACGGCGCGTCGATGCCGAGCGGGTATTGCGGCGCTTCGGCCGCACTTCGAATTGCCGGGTCAGCATCCTGCGCGCGCCGGGCATTTACGCCGCCGACCGCTTGCCGCTGGAAAGACTGCGCAAGGGCCTGCCGGTTTGGCGACCGGAGGAAGACGTCTATACCAACCACATCCACGCCGAGGATTTGGGTCGCGCTTGCGTGACGGCGCTCGCCCGGGGGCGGGCGAATCGCGTCTATAACGCTTGCGACGATTCCGATTTGCCGATGGGCGAGTGGTTCGACAAGCTGGCCGACGCCTTCGACCTGCCACGGCCGTCGCGCATCGGCAGAAAAGTCAGCCGTGGCGATACGCCACCCGCACTGTCGCCCGCGCAGCTTTCCTTCATGAACGAATCGCGGCGGCTCGACAACCGCCGCCTGAAGCGTGAACTCGGTTTTCGGTTCCGCTTTCCCACCGTCGATACCGGCATCGCCGATGCTTTGGAGAAATAGACATGCTCTGGCTCTGGGTAAAAGCTTTTCACATCTTCTTCTTCGTCAGCTGGTTCGCCGGCCTGTTCTACCTGCCGCGCATCTTCGTGAACCTCGCCATGGTGCCGGCCGAAAACGCTGCCGAGCGCGAGCGCCTGCTGCTCATGGCCAGGAAGCTCTACAAGTTCGTCACGCCGATCGGCCTGCTGGCGGTCGCTTTCGGCCTCTGGCTGTGGCTCGGCTTCGATCTGTTCAGCGGCGGCTGGCTGCACGTCAAGACGACGCTGGTGGTCATTCTGCTCGGCTACCACTTCTATTGCGGCAAGCTGTTGAAGGACTTCGCGGCCGGAACCAACAAGCGCTCGCATGTCTGGTACCGCTTCTTCAATGAAGCCCCGGTGCTGTTGCTCATCGCCATCTGCATCCTGGCGGTGGTGAAGCCGTTTTGACGCGACAGCACTACTTTTCGCCCTGCCCGCGCGGGCTGGAGGCGTTGCTGGTCGAAGACGTCACCGCCGCCGGCGCCACCGACGTCCGCCAGGTGCCGGGTGGCGTCGAGTTTGCCGGCGACCTTGCCTGCTGCTATCGGGTCAATCTCGACTCGCACATCGCCACGCGCGTACTGTGGCGTCTCGCCACGGCTGACTATCACAGCGAGGATGACATCTACAAGCTGGCGCGCAGCATCGACTGGCCGCGCCGCTTCGCCGTCGAGCGCAGCATCCGCATCTATGTGACCGCCCAGCGCGCCAAGGTGAAGAGCCTGGAGTTCGTCACCCTGCGCGTGAAGGATGCGGTCTGCGACGTCTTCCGCGAGGCCACCGGCCTGCGGCCGAATGTGAACACCAAGTCGCCGGATGTGCGCATTCATCTTTTCCTCACCGATCACCGCGCCACGCTCTATCTCGACACCTCCGGCGAGCCGCTCTGGCAGCGCGGCCACAAGATCGCCAAGGTCGAGGCGCCGCTCAAGGAAAATCTCGCTGCCGGAATTCTGCGGCTCACGGGCTGGCAGCCCGGCACGCCGCTGCTCGATCCGATGTGCGGCTCCGGTACCTTCCTGCTCGAAGCGGTGCAGATGAGCCTCGTCGACCCGCCCGGCATGAACCGCGAGCCGGGCGAGTTCGGCTTCGAGCGCCTGATGGGCTTCCAGCCGGAGCTGTGGCGCAAAGTGCAAAAGTCAGCCGTGGCGGCACGCCGGGTAGCCGATCACCTGCCCATCTGGGGCTCGGATGTTTCGGCCGACGCCGTGGCGCGCGCGCAGCAAAACCTCGCCCATGCCGGATTCGACGATCTCGTCGCCGTCGAATGCGCCGACCTCTTGACGCGCTGCGCCCCTGCGCCGACCGGCGTGCTGGTCTGCAACCCACCCTACGGCGAACGGCTCGGTGAACTCGACGAACTGGCGGCCTTCTATCCGAAACTCGGCACGGCCTTGAAAAATAACTTCGCCGGTTGGGACTGCTGGTTCCTCTCCGCCGACACGCGGCTGCCGAAGCTGATCGGCCTGAAGCCGATGCGCAAGATTCCGCTCTTCAACGGCCCGCTGGAATGCCGGCTTTACGGCTTCCGCATGGTCGCCGGCAGCAACCGGTAAGCCATCCCGACTCCTTCCGCGACGAAGGACGCGAATCGCAACCGGACCATGACGATGCCGGCGCGCGAAAAGTCAGCCGTGGTGGTACGCCAAGAAGGGCCGTGAACGGCCAGGAGCAGACCGTTCCCTCATCGTCCGAAAGCAGACAATAAGCTTTCGCGTAGGTATGCTAGCTACATTTGGGTAAGCCGCTAGGAAAAACGAGCTTGGCCCGTTTGATTTCACGCCGGCGCGTGAGCCGAAACACTAAGCATCTAGCATGCACGACACGCCATTTGAGATTGAGCACGATTGGGGAGACCCGCGTGAGCCGGAGTATAAGAACGGTTCAATGGTGAGCTTTGCTCATTACAAGGAAGGTGATGTTCATCTCTTCTTTTCAATGTACCCACTCAAGTCTGAAGGTGGCGCATCCGTGGTCATGGAAGTGCCCGCCAACATAAGGATATCGCTGGGTAACGACTGGTCAAAATGCGAGAAAGTGATCCAAAGAGTTGTTGACTACTTGACGACCCTTGATGACTCTAAATTCCGCAGGAAATACACTGACCTCGTAATTGACACTTCAAGAGTGCCGAAGTGGTTTCCAACCCAGATAAAGCTCTTTGAAAACAGCCATCCATTCCTCGTTGATACCTTGCCCTCGGCCAGTACATCGCCACTAATCGCATTGGGGCTGGTCATTGCGTATCAAAAGAAATTCCACGTTCTTGAAGGCCTAAGTCCAGAAGCAACTGGTTGGGCACTGAGTGCCGTCGGAATATCGATAATGGGTATGCTCTTCTTCGACATATACAAGAGATGGATGTTCTATTGTCGCTATTCACCGGTTGTGTTGCCGTCATGGACGATGAGGGATACCTTCAAGGGGACGTTCAAGCGGTACGGGCGTCGGTACTTAGTAACCTTCTGCCTTTCACTACTAGCTATCAGCGAAGGGCTAACTAAATAGGAGCCAGGCTGCACTTTCCAGGGAAGCGTCCGCTTCCTAAATATCGCAAAGACGGCCTTGGGTCGTACCGCGACGTTCTCAAAAAAGTCAGCCATGGTGGTACGCCACTGGAGTGGTTCGAGCCGGCGCCCTGACATTTTTTCCCGCGCTCACTCCGCGATAGGGGCTTGGTCCGCCTTGAACGGATATGGTCACCGCCGGCGTGCGCCGACGGTACGAACCGCAAATCGGAGTTGCCCGATATTGTCTGAGCCTCTGGCTCAGACAATATCGAGGTGCTTGATGCCGGCCGTCAGGTCGCGGTCTGAAGCTTCCTTGCCGTGCAGCTTGATCTGCAGGCGCAGGTCGTTGACCGAGTCGGCGTTGCGCAGCGCGTCCTCGTAGCTGATCTCGCCGTTCTCGTAGAGATCGAACAGCGACTGGTCGAAAGTCTGCATGCCCAGTTCGCGCGACTTCTTCATGATCTCCTTGATCTCGCCGACGTTGCCCTTGAAGATCAGGTCGGAAATCAGCGGCGAATTGAGCATGATCTCCATCGCCGCGATGCGGCCCTTGCCGTCCCGCTTGGGGATCAGGCGCTGGGAGATGAAGGCCCGCACGTTGAGCGAGAGGTCCATCAGCAGCTGGTCGCGTTTGTCTTCGGGGAAGAAGTTGACGATGCGGTCGAGCGCCTGGTTGGTGGAGTTGGCGTGCAGCGAACCCATGCACAGGTGGCCGGTTTCGGCGAAGGCGATGGCGTGTTCCATGGTTTCACGATCTCGGATTTCGCCGATCATGATCACGTCCGGCGCTTGGCGCAAGGTGTTCTTCAACGCCGTTTCCCAGTCCTCGGTGTCGACGCCGATTTCGCGCTGGGTGACGATGCAGTTTCTATGCTCGTGCACGTATTCGATCGGATCCTCGACGGTGATGATGTGGCCGTAGCTGTTCTCGTTGCGGAAGCCGACCATGGTCGCCAGCGAAGTCGACTTGCCGCAGCCGGTGCCGCCGACGAACAGCACCAGGCCACGCTTGGTCATGGCGATGTCCTTGAGCACCGGCGACAGCTTGAGTTCGTCGAAGGTCGGAATCTTGGTGTTGATCGTACGCAGCACGAGCCCGGTCCGGTTCTGCTGGATGAAGGCGTTGCAGCGGAAGCGGCCGATCCCGGAGGGATTGATGGCGAAGTTGCATTCCTTGGACGCCTCGAATTCGGCGGCCTGCTTGTCGTTCATGATCGCGCGCGCCAGCTCCAGCGTGTGCTGGGGGGTGAGCACCTGTGTCGTGGCCGGGGTAACGCGGCCGTCGACCTTGATTGCCGGCGGGAAGCCGGCGGTGATGAACAAGTCCGATCCCTTCTTCTGCACCATCATGGTGAGAAGCTGATACATGAACTTCAGGCCTTCGTCGCGTTCCATGGTCTAACCTGCTCCGGGGAAAATGTCCTTGTTGGAGGCACGCAAGCGCGCCTCGGCCGCCGATACGATGTTCCGGCGCACCAGATCCTGCAAATTCTGGTCGAGGGTCTGCATGCCCATGCTCTGTCCGGTCTGGATCGCCGAATACATCTGGGCGATCTTGTTTTCGCGGATCAGGTTGCGGATGGCCGGGGTGCCGATCATGATTTCGTGCGCGGCGACGCGACCGTTGCCGTCCTTGGTCTTCAGCAGCGTCTGCGAGATGACGGCGCGCAAGCTCTCGGAAAGCATCGCCCGCACCATGTCCTTTTCCGCGGCGGGGAAGACGTCAACGATCCGGTCCACGGTCTTGGCGGCCGACGACGTGTGCAGCGTGGCGAATACCAGGTGACCGGTTTCCGCCGCCGTCATGGCCAGGCGGATGGTTTCGAGGTCGCGCATTTCGCCGACCAGGATCACGTCCGGGTCCTCGCGCAGTGCGGAGCGTAGCGCGTTGGCGAATGACAGCGTGTGCGGGCCGACTTCCCGCTGGTTGATCAGGCACTTCTTCGATTCGTGCACGAATTCGATCGGGTCTTCGACCGAAAGGATGTGCGCATACTGGTTCTCGTTCACCTCGTCCATCATCGCCGCCAGCGTTGTCGACTTGCCTGAGCCCGTCGGACCGGTGACCAGGACGATGCCGCGCGGCTGGCTGGCGATCTCCTTGAAGATCTTCGGCGCGTCGAGCTGCTCAAGCGTCAATACCTTGCTCGGAATGGTTCGGAAGACGACGCCGGCGCCGCGGTGCTGGACGAAGGCGTTGACGCGGAAGCGTGCCAGGTTGGGCACCTCGAACGAAAAGTCGCATTCCAGCGTTTCTTCATAGTGCTTGCGCTGGTTGTCGTTCATGATGTCGTACACCATCGCGTGCACGTCCTTGTGCTCCATGGGCGGCAGGTTGATGCGGCGCACGTCGCCATGGACGCGGATCATCGGTGGCAGGCCGGAAGACAGGTGCAGGTCGGAAGCTTTGTTCTTGACGCCGAAGGCGAGCAGCTCGGTGATATCCATGAGTTAGGGTTCCGGGAACGAATGGCAGGCTTCGATATACTATAAAGTCGATATATGACATCAATCTCCGCCAACTTGCAAGCCGTAAAGTCACGCATCGTTGCCGCTGCCAGGGCCGCCGGACGCGACCCGGAGGAGGTGATGCTGCTGGCCGTGTCGAAGACCTGGCCCGCCGAATCGGTGCGAGAGGCGGCTAAGGCCGGACAGCGCGCCTTCGGCGAGAACTATGTTCAGGAGTCGGTTGCCAAGGTGGCGGCATTGGTCGATCTCGCGCTGGAATGGCATTTCATCGGCCCCCTGCAAAGCAACAAGACGCGGCCGGTGGCAGAGTCCTTCGCCTGGGTGCATAGTGTCGATCGGCTGAAGCTCGCGGAACGGCTCTCGGCGCAGCGGCCGCCGGGAATGCCGCCGCTGCAGGTCTGCGTGCAGGTGAACGTGAGCGGTGAGGAAAGCAAGAGCGGTTGCACGGCCGACGAGGCCCCCGGGTTGTGCCGGGCCGTGGCGGCGCTACCGAACCTGCGGTTGCGCGGGTTGATGGCGATACCGGAGCCGGCGCAAAAGTCAGCCGCGGCGGTACGCCGCTTCGGCGAACTGCGTGCGCTGCGCGACCGCCTGAACGAGTCGGGCATGCAGCTCGACACATTGTCGATGGGCATGTCGGACGATCTGGAGGAAGCGGTCATGGCGGGAGCGACCATCGTGCGTGTCGGCACGGCGATTTTTGGTGAAAGAGCGAAGATATGAAAACCACATTCATTGGCGGCGGCAACATGGCGGTCGCCCTCATCGGCGGGATGAAAAAGAAGGGCTTCTCCGCTGCCGCGACACAGGTGGTGGAGCCGTCGGCGCAGGCCCGCGCAAGGCTGACGGAGGAGTTCGGCGTGCGTTGTGCGCCGGCCATTGACGCTGCGGCGCTGAATTGCGAGGTGATCGTGCTGGCCGTCAAACCGCAAAACATGCGCGAGGCCGTTGCGCCGCTGGCCGGCAAGCTGCGCGGCCAGCTTGTCATCAGTATTGCCGCCGGCCTGCGGCTCGCCGACCTGTCGCGCTGGCTGGGCGATTACCGGCGGGTGGTGCGAACGATGCCCAACACCCCGGCGCTGATCGGTGCCGGCATCACCGCGTTGTACGCCGATCCCGGTGTCTCCGAAGAAGGCCGCGAGACAACCGAGAAAATTCTCGGCGCGGTCGGTCGCACGCTGTGGATCGACGACGAGGGGCAGATGGACGCCGTTACCGCGGTGTCCGGCAGTGGCCCCGCCTATGTTTTCTACTTCATCGAAGCGCTCGAAGCGGCGGCGCGCGAACTCGGTTTCAACGTCGAGGCGGCCCGTCAACTGGCGATCGAGACCTTCCTCGGCGCGACCCGGCTGGCTGAAAGCCGCGACGAGCCGGTCGGAATACTGCGCGAGCGCGTCACGTCCAAGGGGGGCACCACCGAAGCGGCGCTCAGGTCGTTCGATGCGGATCGCGTCGCCGAATCGATCCGCCGCGGCATCCACGCGGCCGCCGCGCGCGGACGCGAGCTCGGCGAACTGCTGGGCAAGGGCTGATCATGCTGCTTTCCATATTTACTCTCGTCGTCGGCACGATCAGCGACCTGCTGACGTTCGTCTTTCTCGCCCGTTTCGCCATGCAATGGGCGCGCGTACCGTTCCGCAATCCGCTCGGCCGCTTCGTGCTTGCGCTGACCGACTGGGCCGTGCTGCCGATGCGCAAGCTGGTGCCGGGGCTGTTCGGCCTCGATCTCGCCAGTTTCCTGCTGGCCTGGCTGGTGCAGGCGCTATTTATGAGCGTGGTGATCGGTATTTCCGGAGTGTACATTGGAGCATCCGGTCTTGGCGTTGCTCTCATGGCGGGTCTGGTCGAGACGCTGCGTCTGGCCATCTATCTGGCCATGGCTGTCGTGATTGTGTCCGCCCTGCTGTCCTGGATCAACCCCTATGCGCCCATCGCGCCGCTGTTTGCGCAACTGGCGGAGCCGCTGCTGCGTCCGTTCCGGCGTCTGCTTCCGCCGATCGGCGGCGTCGATCTTTCGCCGCTCGGTGCGCTGCTGCTGTTGCAAGTCGGGTTGATGTTGCTCGACCAGGCGCGCGTCGCGCTGCTGCCGTTCAATGGATCATGACGCCTTGCTGGCTGCGCGTGGCCGGTGACGATGTCGTCCTGACGTTGCACATTCAACCGGGAGCGAAGCGGACTGAAATAGCCGGCACGCATGGCGAGGCGCTGAAAGTCAGGCTTGGCGCACCGCCGGTCGACGGCAAGGCAAATGATTGCCTGATCGCCTATCTGGCCGAACGCTTCGGCGTACCCAAGTCGCGCGTCGTCCTTGAATCGGGCATGACTTCGCGCAGCAAACGCGTGCGCATTATCGGCGTCGATGTGGAGCTGGCCGTGACCAAGCTCGGCCAGGCTCAGACCATCTCGTCGTGATAGGCGAGATGGCCTTCGATCAGCGTGCAGCGCACGCGGCCCGTTAGCGTCTTGCCGAGGAAGGGCGTGTTCTTGCCCTGACTCCTGAGCGCCTCGCGAGTGACGCGGAAGGGCGCTTGCGGGTCGAAGACGCAGACGTCGGCGGATCGCCCCGGCGTCAGCGTGCCGGCCGTGATGCCCATGATACGGGCTGCGTCGCCGGTGACGCGTGCCAGCGCCGTCGGCAGCGGTATCTTCATTTCGGCGGCCCATTTCAGCGTCAACGGCAGCAGCAGTTCGAGACCGGATGCACCCACCTCCGCCTCGGCGAAGGGGACTTGCTTGGCGTCGTCGTCGACCGGGGTATGGTCCGAGCACAGCGCGTTGACCGTACCGTCGGCGAGTCCGGCGCGCAGGGCGTCGCGATCGGCGGCGGCGCGCAGCGGCGGGTCGAGCCGGCAATGCGGATCGAACCAGCCGATGTCAGTGTCGGACAGGTGCAGATGGTTGATCGAAACGTCGCAAGTGACGGCAATGCCGGCGGCACGGGCGGCGCGGATCATGTCGACGCCGGCCGCGGAAGAGACGCGGCGCAGGTGCAGGCGTGCGCCGGTTTCCCGGGCGAGATGCAGCAGCGTGGCGAGGGCAATGGTCTCGGCGACGACGGGGATGCCGGTGAGGCCTAGCCGGGCGGCGACCGCGCCGTCGTGGGCGACGCCGCCCTTGGCCAGATGCGGATCCTGCGCCTGCAGCCAGACGGAGAAGCCGAAGGTGGCGGCGTACTGCATGGCACGCAGCATCACCTGGGTATCGAGTATGGCCGTATTGGCCTGACCGAAGGCGACGCAGCCTGCTTCGGCAAGCTCGGCCATTTCCGTCAGCCGTTCGCCGGCCAGACCGACGGTGAGCGCGCCGACGGGATAGACGTGGGCGAACTCGGGCAGACGGGCACGATGGGTAAGCATTTCCACCAAGCCAGGCTCGTCGAGCGGCGGATCGGTGTCGGGCGGGCAGGCCAGACTGGTGACGCCGCCGGCCGCCGCCGCCGCCATTTCCGATTCCAGCGTCGCCTTGTACTCGAAGCCGGGCTCACGCAGGCGCGCCGAAAGATCGACCAGGCCCGGGCAGACGACACAGCCGGTCGCATCGATGGTGCCCTCGGCGACGAAGCCGCCGGGAGGCGTGTCGCCATGGCTGACTATTGTGCCGTCGGCGATGAAAAGGTCGGCCTGGCGGTCGATGCCGTTGGCGGGGTCGATGAGACGGCCATTCTTGATGTGTATGCGCATGGTCAGGCTCCTGCCAGCATGGCCATGACGGCCATCCGGACCGCGATGCCGAAGGTCACCTGGGGCAAGATCACGGCCTGACCGCCATCGGCGACCGTCGAATCGATTTCGACGCCGCGGTTCATCGGGCCCGGGTGCATGACGATGGCGTCGGGCTTGGCCAGCGCCAGCATGGCCGGCGTCAGACCGTAGGATTTGAAGTACTCCTGTGGGCTGGGCAGCAGCGCACCCTGCATGCGTTCGTTTTGCAGACGCAGCATCATCACTACGTCGGCGCCTTTCAGTCCGTCGCGCAGGTCGTGGCAGACACGCAACCGGTCCCTGCCGGCCATTTGCTCGACGCCAGCCGGCAGCAGCGTTTTCGGCCCGACGACGCGGATTTCCGGTACGCCCAGCGCGGCCAGCGCGTGCAGTTGGGAACGGGCGACGCGCGAGTGCAGCACATCGCCGACGACGGCGACTGTGAGCTTGGTGAAATCGCGCTTGTAGTGCCGGATCGTGTACATGTCCAGCAGGCCCTGGGTCGGGTGGGAATGGCGTCCGTCGCCGGCGTTGATGACGTGGATGTGCTCGCGCTTCGTGGCCGCGAGGTGCTGGGCGATGAGGTAGGGCGCGCCGCTGGAGGCGTGACGGACGATGAACATGTCCGCCTGCATGGCGGCCAGGTTGTCCACCGTGTCGAGCAGCGTTTCGCCTTTGGTCGTGCTCGAGGTGTTGATGTTCAGGTTGATGACATCGGCCGAAAGGCGCTTGGCGGCGATCTCGAAAGTGGTGCGGGTGCGTGTCGAGTTTTCGAAGAAAAGATTGAAGATGCTCTTGCCGCGCAATAGAGGGACCTTCTTTACCTCGCGCTCGGCGATTTCGGTGAAGGGGGCGGCACGATCAAGGATGCCGGAAATGATTTCCCGGGACAGGCCCTCAAGCGTGATGAGGTGAATCAGTTCGTCATTGGCGTTGAGTTGTGGATTCCTGGGGTTCATTTCTCGATCACCCGGAAAGCAAGATTGTCGTTGTCGCTTCTGGTCAATTCGAGCATCTGGTTGGCGGGCAGGCTGACCGTTTCTCCGCACCAGGTCGCGGCGATCGGCAGTTCTCGGCCACCCCGGTCGAGCAGCACGGCGAGGTCGATCTTCGCCGGGCGGCCGTAGTCGAACAGCTCGTTCATTGCCGCGCGGATGGTGCGCCCGGTAGCCAGCACGTCGTCGACGATCACAACGTGGGCGCCTTCGATATCCAGCGGCAATTGCGATGCGCGGCCACCGGAGCGGCCACCGCCGAGGTGGAGGTCGTCGCGATGGTAGGAAACATCGATGCTGCCCATTGGGGCCTTGATGCCGAGCACCTGGTGGAGGCGCTCGGCGATCCAGACTCCGCCGGTGTGGATGCCGACGAGGACGGTATCGGCGGTGACGCCCGGACGCATGGCGTCGGCCAGCCGCCGGAACAATTCGGTTGCGGATGTTGGTTCGTTCATGGCGATTGGCGACGGCATTCGTCGAAATGGCTTTGCAACAGGATGGCGGCGGCTTCGGCGTCGATGGCCGCTTTGCGCGTCCGCCAGTCGAGCGCTTGCTCGCGCAGGCGCTCCTCGGCGGCGGTCGAGGTCAGGCGCTCGTCGACCAGCACGACCGGTAGCCGGTAGCGTCCTTCGAGCTGGCGGGCGAAGCGGCGACATCGATCGGTCATCTCGGTCGCCTCGCCATCGAGCGAAAGCGGCAGGCCGACCACCAGGGTGGCGGGGCGCCATTCGTCGACCAACTTGCCGATGGCGGCGAAACGGACTTCGTTAGCTTCCGCCGAAATCGTGGTCAGGGGGCGTGCTGTGCCGAGCATCATCTCGCCGACGGCGACGCCAATGCGTCGGGTACCGAAGTCGAAGGCGAGCACGGTGCCGTCATGCATGTCCCGCGACGTCGGAAAGATTGGTGAAATCGATGCCCAGGAGCTTCATGGCCGCCGGCAGGCGCTCTTCGGGCGACAGCCCAAAGATGATCTGGGGCTCGGCGGCAACGGTCAGCCAGGCGTTTTGTGAGAGTTCCCACTCGATCTGTCCCGCCGACCAGCCGGAATAGCCGAGTGTGACCAGCACCTCATGTGGAGCGCCGGTTTCGCTCATGGTTTGCAGGACGTCACGCGAGCTGGTGAGGGCAATTTCGCTGGTGACCTTGAGGCTGGACTGCCAGTCGCCCACGGGGCGGTGCAGCACGAAGCCGCGGTCAGTCTGCACGGGGCCGCCGAAATAGACCGGCTTTTCGCTGAACAGCGCCACCGATTCTTCCGCCTCAAGGGGAACGCCGACCCGGTCGAACAGCGTTGCCAGGCTCATGTCCATGGGGCGATTGATGATTACGCCGAGCGCACCTTCCGCGTTGTGCTCGCAGACATAGGTTAGCGTGCGGGAAAAATTCGGATCCGCCATGGCTGGCATGGCGATCAGGAAGTGGTTGGTCAGGCTGGCGTTGTCCATGGCGCTGGCGCCATTGTAATCCGTCGGCCAGCCAGCGTCAGGTCTCCTTGCCCGTATAGCCTGCGATGATCTTGAGCAGTTCGTCCTCGTCGTACGGCTTGCCCAGGTAGTGATTGACGCCGATTTCCTTGGCGTAGTTGCGGTGCTTGTCGGCGATGCGCGAGGTAATCATGATGATCGGGATTTCTCTCAGGCG
The DNA here is from genome assembly GCA_050287865.1 of Rhodocyclaceae bacterium. GTDB lineage: Bacteria > Pseudomonadota > Gammaproteobacteria > Burkholderiales > Rhodocyclaceae > Fen-999. The sequence goes on from JBNKCS010000004.1 coordinate 23,484, forward strand.
TTCGTCGGCGCGAACATTGCGGGTCAGGTCGAAGCCATCCATGCGCGGCATTTCGATATCGACCAGCATCACATCCGGCACCAGATCGATCAACTGTTCGAGGGCATCGACGCCATCCTTCGCGGTAATGACGTGATAGCCCTCGCGTGCCAGCAAACGTCCCGTGATCTTGCGCACCGTGAGTGAGTCGTCGACCACCATCACCAGACCGACCTTTGCCGGTGCCGCTTCCACGGCGACTGCGGCGGGCGCCTCCGATATGTCTGCTGCGCCGGTCCGCGGAGCGACTGTTCGGCCGACCAGGGCCAACGGATTGAGGATGAGGATGATTTCGCCGTCGCCAAGTACCGTGGCACCTGCGATGCCGACCACGCGAGCGAGCTGCGGCCCGATATTCTTCACCACCAGTTCCTGGTTGCCGAGCAGATCATCGACTTCGATAGCGACGTTCTGATCCCCGGCGCGCAGCAACAGCAGCCAGTGCCGACGCGCCGGCTCCGGTTGGGCATCCGGATTGCCCAGCAGCCGTGGCAGGTAGTGCCAAGGGTATTGGTTGCCGAGCCACGAGGTTGCGCCCTCGGCGCGAACCGCGGCGATCGTTTCCGGCTTCAACTCGCGCACCTGCGCCACCATCGAGGAGGGGATGGCATAGTGCCGGCTGCCGGCGCGTACCAGCACCGCCTGGGTGATCGCCAAAGTAAGCGGCAGGTGGATCAGGAAGCGCGAGCCTTGGCCCGGCGTCGAGTCTATATGGATGCGCCCGCCGAGGTTGGCCGCTTCGTTCCGAACCACATCCAGACCGACGCCGCGTCCCGCGATACTGGTGAGGCTTTCAGCCGTTGAGAAACCGGGATGGAAGATAAGTTCGGTAAGTTGCTCGTTGGTGACGTCCTGACCCTCTGAAATCAGATCGGAGGCTATACCGCGAGCACGAATTTTTTCGTAGTCGAGACCCACGCCGTCGTCGGAGAGCTCGATCGCAATTTCGTTGCCTTCCTGCCCGACGCGCAGCGATATCTCGCCGATATCCGCCTTGCCGGCAGCCAATCGCTGGTCCGGGGTTTCCAAACCATGGGCAACGGCATTGCGTAGCAGGTGCTCGATCGGACCGGTCATCTTTTCCAGCACTGAGCGGTCGAGTTCGGTCTGTCCGCCACGGATATCGAGGTTGGCTCGTCTCCCCAGCTCTTTTGCAGTCTGCCGGACGACCCGGTACAGCCGGTCGGCCAGCGTGTTGAAAGGCACCATGCGGACGCTCATCAACGCCTGCGAGTGCTCGCGGTTCAAGCGAGCCTGGGCGACAAGTGCCGCGTCGGCGTGATCGAGGTTCAGCAACAGGGATTGCTGTGCGGTGGCGACGTCGTTGACGCTTTCCGCCATCATCCGCGTTAGCTCCTGGAAGCGCGTGAAACGGTCGAATTCGAGCGGATCGAAGTGCGCGTCGGCGTCCGGTGACAACGCCTGCCGGGACTGCATTTGCAATTCCGCCTGAATCTCGATGTCCCGCAATTGATTGCGCAGCCTGATGACGTTTTCGGTCAGATCGAGCAAGGAAGCCTTGAGCGAGCGTATTTCGCCTTCGATGCGCCCGCGCGTGATGGCGATTTCGCCGGCTTCGTTGACCAGTTTGTCGACGATGTCGGCGCGTACCCGCAGCATGTTGCGGGTGGCCGCCTCCGGATCGTGAAATTCAGGATGCGGCTCGGCCTGGGGTGCTGTAACAGGTGTTGAAACGGCGTGATGGGTGGTTTCTGTGACCGGGGAGACGTCAGTGGGGGCCGACTCCTGAGCGCCTTCGGGTTCCTGCAGGTCTTCACCGCCCTGCAACCGGTCCATGAGTACCGACACGCGGTCGAACGAAGCGTCGAGCGTATCGAGAAATGCCGGCGTAATGGCGTTGGCGGCGACAGCCTCCTCGATGCGCGTCTCCATGCCGTGCACCAGCTCGCCGACGCTCATGGCGCCTGCCATCCGTGCGCTGCCTTTGAGGGTATGCAGGACGCGCTTGAGTTGGTCGCCTGCCTGTTCGTCACCCGGCTGTTCGCGCCAGGCGCGAAGACCTGCGCCGATGTCGCGCATCAGGTCGATACTTTCCTCGAGAAAGATCGGCAGTAGTTGCTCGTCAAGTTCATCGGCAAGACGCAGGTGCCGGCGATCCTCTTCTTCGGCAGGCTCAGGTGCCGGAGAGATTAGCTCTTCGGCTTCGATTACCTCGATCTCGGACTCGTCTACCGCACCTGCGCCGGCTATCGGCGAGAGGCCGTCAAGGGCGGCGGCCAAGGAATCTTCGGTTTCGGGAAGTCGTCTGTTGGCGATTGCGCCGATCATGCCTTCAAGAGCGCCGATGGCACGCGCCAGAATCAGCTGTTGATCCTCGGTTGGTGCCGCGTTTGCTGAGCCGAGACGATTTAGTGCCATCTCAAGTGCGTGAGCGAGGCCATGCACCGAATCAACGTCGGTTGTTGCGGAAATTCCGGCCAGGGTATGCGCGGCACGAATCAGCGACGGATGCGGCGGACCGCCGTTGCTTACTTCGCGTTCGAGCGTGGCGAGGTACCCCCGCGCTTCGCTGATGTAGAGATCGTAGAGCGCGGGGGACAGACGCAAGTCGCCAATCGCGATACTCGGCTCCTCCGGCGTCGACGATACCAGGTGTAGTGCCGGCGTCCTGGGTGCCTTGGGCAGTTCCGCATCGAACTCGGGAGGCAGCTCCTCCGTCTCCGGCTCTTCCGTTTCCGGAACCGACTCAACGGTAATGATCTCTGTTTCCGATACGGGCTCCGCGTCGGACACGCTGTCACCCGAGTCTTCGTCAATAGCCTCGCCGGCGACTTCCGGTTCGGGATCCCAGGAAGGTAGCGCCTCGTGCGTTTCCTCTGAGGGAGCAGCCGAAACCGATGTCGCATCACTCTTGAGTGCTTCACAAACGGTCGTGAGATCCGTGGCGTCGTGGTGAAGACCACCGCCGGATTCGAGCTGCACCACCCAGTCGCCGAACAACGTATGCGCCTGGCGCAACATTGCCTGAAGCTGAGGCGTCGCTTCGTACTCCTGCTGTAACCAGCGATTCAGTACCTGTTCCACTGCCCAAGCGACCTCGCCGAGTTCGCTGAGTCCGACCATGCGGCCGCTACCCTTCAGGGTGTGGAAGCTACGCCGCACGGTAGTCAGCGCGTCGCGGTCGTGCGGATGGCTGGCCAACTGCGGCAGTTGCGCTTCTATTGTGGCGAGAACTTCGTGAGCTTCCTCGATGAAGATGCCAAGAAGTTCTGCGTCGATCTCTTCACTGGAGGCTTCGACCAGTCGGGCGGCCTCTGCCGAAGGGGCGGCCGATGGTTTCTCGACGGGAGCCAGATTTGCAATTGCCTCAGCGAGTTCCAACGACGGTTGCTCGTTCTCCAAGGCAACGATTGCTGCACTGGCCTGTTCCATCAATGCGGTGTCGTCGACGAGTTCGGCATTGTCCCGGACTACTTCCAGGCTCTGGCGAATTTCGTCTCTCAGCGCATCGTCAGTGGGCTGATTGCGCAGGGCGCCGACCAGTGTTCTGGTCAGCCGACGAGCCCGATCGAGTTCCACCTCGGCGGTCGGTTCCTCCGATTCCACGGAACCTGTCTGAGGTTCCGTACGCAAGTAGCGATCGATATCGGCTGAGCCATGCTGGAGCTGTTCGACGAAGAACCCGAGCGCAGAGAACTTGTCGGCGACAGCCTCGAACGCGGCATGTTCCGCATCCTGTGGTGACGCGATGAATCCCGTGATCGCGGCTTCGCATTCGTGCAGAACCTGGACCGCACGCTCCTGGCCGAGTACGGTGAGCGCACCCTCGATCTGCTTGATAGGTTTGTTCAGTCCGGCCAGTTCGTCGATTCTTCCGGCATCCCGGAAATACGCGTCCAACGACTGCTCGATAGTGCCGAGGTTGACCTGTATTTCCTTGACAACCTGACCCAGCAGCAGTTTTTCCTGCGCCTGCCGCGACATCTCGTCGAGATGTGGAATCTCCATTGCCGCGAGCGGCTCGCCGTGCAACGCCGCGCTCAGGCGATTGCCGATCATTGCCGCCTGCTCGGCAAACTCCTCTCCAAGGTGCTGATAGCCCTCCAGCGCATGGTCCGTCAGCAGCAGGGCGGTGGCCATTTCCAGGGCCAGCGCTTCGTTGTGGTTCAGCGGTGCCCGACGCAGTTCGTCGGCCGTGCCTAGAATGGCTTTCCCCAACCGGGAAAGATCCTGTTGTTTCAGTTCGTCGATGCGGCCAACCAGATCCCGAACGCGATCGTGGAACTGGGGCAGGGCGGAAGCGGTGCCGGCACAGAACCGGTTCCAATCTTCCATCGCCGGTGCCAACTGATCGCGACAAGCTCGCAGGATTGGCCGGAAGGGTTCCATATCGGCGATTGCCGCCAGCTTCGGGACGAGATCGTCCAGATGGTAGGTGGCGTGGACCCGTTCGCTATGCTCACTTACGGCAGGCCCGGCAACGGCGACGTAGTACAGCGTGTTGCGCATCAGCCGTTCGGCAACGGTACGCGAGCCCTCTGTCAGGCGCTTCATCTGGGTGTCGATGCGCGCACAGATCCTGCGTACGGCGCTATCCGACCCGATGGCGCCCGCAGCCAGCGCGTCCATGAAGGCTAGCCCAATCCACCAAAATGCACGGGCTGCCGGCTGCGCTTGCGTCGTTTCGATGGCCGCCAGCGCGCTGCGCATCTCCTGAATGCCGCGCGGATCTTCTCTCAACCACTTGAGCAAACCGCGCTCATAAGCAAGGCGCACTGCCTTGATGCGGGAGACAAAGTCCGTCGGGTCGAGCGTTGGTGGTTCCTGGGCCCGTTGCGGCGGGCGCATCGAGAGATCAGGAAAGAAAAGGTCCGCTGGCGAGGGTTCGCCTTCACCGCGCGCATCGAAAAGCGCCCGGTAGGTAGGCAGCAAACGCAATGGTTGGTCGGGCAGACTTGCAACCAGATCCTCGAGGTAGTTGCGAATCGCCGCTATGGCATTGCTTGCGGTGGTTGCGACAGACGGATCGTAAGCAACGCTCCCTTCCTCGACGGCCTCAAGCAACTGATCGAGCGCTTCCGAGAAGCGGGTCACACCATCGAAACCGACGATCGACAATGCGCCGTGCGCTTGGTGCAGGTTTGCTCGAGCCGCCTTCAGGCCGGTTGTGTCCGCGCTATCCTGGCCATGGCGATTTAGTGCCTCGACTGCTCGTTCCAGGGCGAGATCGATCTCACCCTTCACCCAAGTCAGCGGCCCGATATCCCTTTCGGCGGATGTATTCATGTATCGATTACGTCAGACCTTGAAGCCGGCAACAGAACCCTTCAGTTCGACGGCCAGATCGGCCAGCTCGCCGACCGAAGTCGCTGTTTGTTGGGTTCCGGTCGTCGTGCGTTCTGTAATCTTCAAAATCTCCTTCATCTTCGCGGCGACGTTGGTAGCGGTTGTGGCCTGCGCCTGGGTGTCGCTGGAGATGTATTCGATCAGTCCGGCAAGGTTGGTTGATACGGTGGAGATTTCCGTCAGCGCTTGGCCGGCGGCATCGGAAAGCTTGGCTCCTTCAACGACCCCCTGAGTGGAGTTTTCCATGGCAGAAACCGCATCGTGAGTGTCGGCCTGAATCGTCTTGACGATAGCCGCGATCTGCTTGGTTGCCTCTGCCGAGCGTTCGGCAAGGCGTTGCACTTCTTCCGCAACCACCGAGAAGCCCCGGCCGGCTTCCCCCGCCGAAGCTGCCTGGATGGCAGCGTTCAAGGCGAGCACGTTGGTTTGCTCGGTAATATCCGAGATCAGTTCGACGATTTCGCCAATCTCCTGCGACGACTCGCCGAGGCGCTTGATTCGCTTCGATGTTTCCTGAATCTGACTACGAATGTCGTTCATGCCCGAGATGGAGTTCTCTACAGCCTCGGCGCCTTTTTGCGCCGCGTCCAGAGAATGCCGCGCGACCTGCGCAGATTCTGTGGCTCGCCGTGAAACCTCTTCCATTGAGCGGGCCATTTCAAGCACCTGGGCGCCGGCGTCCTGAATCTCGCCGGATTGGCGCCTGCTCGCGCCCAGGAGTTCTGTTGAAGTGGCTTGCGCGGACTGGGAGGCCGTAGCCAGGCGTCCGGCGGCGTCGTTGATGCGCTTTACGAGCACCGACAATTCTTCGATGGTGTAGTTGACCGAGTCGGCAATCGCGCCTGTGATGTCCTCCGTTACCGTGGCCCGTACGGTCAGGTCACCATCGGCCAAGTCGCCCATTTCGTTCATCAAACGCAGAATGGCCTCCTGCGTCGCATCCTTGGATGCTTCGGCCTCGCGGCGCTGCCGTTCGGCCTGCTCGCGTCGTTCGCGGGCGTCCGCGTTGAAAACCCGGACGATCATGACCAGCGATACGATTGCGATGATCGCGGCGATCAGGGCGATCAACTTCATGATCGGAGAGCCAGCGGCCTCCAGCGAATACGCTGCAACCAGGTCGTCGACCGACTGCAGCAATTTAGGACTTTCGGCAAGCAGTTTGCCACCAGCCTGCTTTGATGCAACCAGGCGCTGCAGGCTGCCGAGTACGCCGGCTAGCGCATCGTGATGGACTTTGAACTCGTTTTCGAGCGCAGTGAGCCTAGCTTGCGTGGCCCCGTCCGCTCCTTGGCGAAGCGTGGCGATATCGTCGCCAAAGGTATTGATGTCCCTGTCCAACTGGAACGCGACCTCGGGGCGTACCCCTTCGACCGCCAGAAGTGTGTTGGCATTCTTGGCGATGCGCTGGGTCAGCATGACGAGTTGGCTTGCGGCGCCCACTTCACGCGAACTGCTGCCGAGCTTGTGTGTCATAAGGTCGTCGGCGAGATCCTGCAGCGCGGAGTTTCTGCTGTTGAGCAAGGCCACCGCCTTGCCCAGTGAGGTCAGATTGCCTTCCTGCGCGAGCATGTCGGTAGCTTGCTGCTCCGACTTGTCCCAAACCGCCATTGTTGCGTCCAGTTGAGCGCGATACTCGTCCGGGGTTCGGGGGACGGACTGTCCTTCGACTTCGCCACCGTTAGCAAGCGCGGTCATGTAGCTGGAGAACTGGTCCTTGGCCTGGCGAAGTTCCTGGAACGCAGCTCCACTGCCCTGCAACGCCAGAGGCGTCGATTTGGCCATTTGCTGAGAAAGCGTGCGCATGTGCGTGGCCGCGCCGACCAGGTTGTCGCCGTCCCGTTCCCGTTGAACTTCAAAGAGAAAGGCAAGAACTGCGACCAAGAAGGAAATGCCGAATACGATCCCCAAAAAATTCAGTCGCTGCGCAGTGGTCCGGTTTCGCTTCAATGACAGGGTGCCACCGCCTTTTCCGGTTGTCGCGCCGCCGGGCATGTCGAGCACGGTGCTGAAAGCCGGGTCTCCCGAACCCGACTTGCCTCCGGATGCTGATCGTTTGAAGGGAAGCTTAAATGCCATGAGTTTCTCCCAACCTAGTTGGCGACATATTTGTGATCATGAACCGACATCAAGGAACGCCGGATCTACCAGCAATTCCCGCAGTTTTAGCAGCGTCCATTTGCGCCCTTGGGCATCTTGGCGAACTTCGCCTGCCCAGGCTGCGCCAGAGTCGGGCGTAGCAGCCAGCTCAAGGTCATCAATACTTCTGAGCCCGAGCGTGCGATCAACCAGCAGGGCACTGTTGGTGCCGTGTCGCGCGCCAACCAACAGCAAGCGGGCGTTGGCATTGCGCCGGGTTGGTTCACGGCCACGAAATGCAGAGAAATCGACGACGCTGTACAGTGTGCCGCGGATATTGGCAATTCCCGCAAACCAGGATTTCGTCAGTGGAACCGAGGTTAGCGATGGTAGCGGGACGACCTCGCCCGAGTCTGACAGGTCGAGTAGCCAGTAGTCGCTGCCGGACGCGACACCCAATAAGGCCCGCCTCGCTTCGCCTCTACGGGCGGACGTCAGGCGCTGCGACAGGCTCTCCTGAAATTCCCGCAGACTAATGCGTTTTGCCATGCCGGCAGCCTAGAGTCAGCCGAGCCCGGCGATTTTCGCCAGCAGCGCGGCGCTTTCGATCGGCTTGACCATGTAATCGTGCGCTCCTTGGCGCATACCCCAGATCCTGTCTGTTTCCTGGCCTTTGCTGGTGCACATGATGACGGGAATATGCCTCGTGGCCTCTTCGCGGGTGATGGTCCGGGTGGCTTGATAACCGTTCATGCCAGGCATCACCACGTCCATCAGGATCAAATCCGGGATCTCCTTCTTGGAGACTTCGATTGCCTGCTCGCCGCTATCGGCAACGATTACTGTGTAGCCTGCCTTGAGCAGCATCTCGGTCAGCACGTGACGTTCGGTGGGGGAATCATCGACGACGAGAATTTTCTTGACGGGCATTGCTATTCCTTACGTTTGGTGGCGGCGCGCCAGATGGGCGGCAACCGTTTTCAGTAGGCTGTCCTTCGTGAAAGGCTTGGTCAAGTACTCATCCGAACCAACCATGCGGCCCCGGGCGCGGTCGAAAAGGCCGTCTTTCGAGGAAAGCATGATCACCGGCGTAGAAGACAAGCGTGGGTTCTTCTTGATCAGGGCGCAAGTCTGGTAGCCATCAAGCCGCGGCATCAGGATGTCGCAGAAAATGACCTCCGGCTGATGATCGGCGATCTTGGCCAGCGCATCGAAGCCATCCTCGGCCAGCAGGACTTGATAGCCGGCCTGGACGAGGAATATCTCGGCGCTCTTGCGAATGGTGTTCGAATCGTCAATCACCATTACCTTGACATTGTTCGGATTGGTCACATCACCCACGCCGAGATTTCTCCTCCCTAGGACCATGCGAACGCCAACCCGACGCCGCCGCCCTTCTCTTAGTCATACTATATACTAAATGCTGTTTAGGCAATGGTTTGCGACCGGATATTGAGATGCAATCGAGATACTGTCGCTGCCGAGCGAGCAAAGACTCGTTTCAGATAGAATTCTATGCTCATTTCCCCTGAAGCCGGCAACAGGCCTGCAGCCGGAATAGACCATTCTCGCCATGTCTGCTGACGCCGAACTTCTTCCGCCGATCGTGCTGACTTTTGCCGCTTCCGATCCCACCGGGGGGGCAGGCGTTCAGGCCGATCTGCTGACGCTGGCAAGCCTGGGATGTCATCCTTTGTCCGTCGTGACCGGCTTGACGGTCCAGGATACGGCTGGCGTCGAGGATGTCCTGCCCGTCGACGCCGGCTGGGTGGCCGACCAGGCGAGGGCGTTGCTGGAAGACATTCCGGTGACGGTGTTCAAGTTCGGCATGCTTTGCAGCGTCGAGACGATTGCGGCGATCGCCGAGATCGTGAACGACTACCCGGGTATCCCGCTGGTGTTCGACCCCGTGCTGGCATCGGGACGCGGGGATCAACTGGCAGACGACGAAATGGTGGACGCCATGCTGGGTTTACTGTTACCGCGTACGACCGTCTTAACGCCGAACAGCCTGGAAGCGCGGCGACTGGTGTTGGATGAGGAGGAAGGCGAGGAGGGGCCGACACTGCCGGAATGCGCCCGACGGCTGGTCGGCGCCGGCGCGGAGTACGTGCTGGTAACCGGTACCCACGAAAACACGCTGCAGGTCACCAACACCCTGTATGGCCAGCGCGGCCCCGTGTGCGAGGACAGTTGGGAGCGCTTGCCCGGCAGCTATCACGGTTCGGGCTGCACCTTGGCATCCGCGATTGCCGCCAACCTTGCCAACGGCCTCGGGATCGAGGACGCGGTGCGCGATGCACAGGACTACACATGGCATGCGCTCGCGGCAGGTTTCCGGCCCGGCATGGGGCAGTACATTCCCGACCGCTTCTTCTGGGCGCGCGGGGACGAGGTGGCTGAAGAGGTGGCGTCCCGTGACGGCTGACTTTTCGGCCGAGCTGCGGGGCCTTTATGCCGTTACGCCAGACGACCGGCTGTTGCCGCGCCTGTCGGCACTGGTCGAGGCGGCGCTGCAAGGCGGGGTGCGCTTGGTGCAGTACCGGAACAAGCAGTCGCCTGCGCCGCTACGACGTGCCCAGGCGGCGGAACTCCTGCGCATCTGCCGCGCCTATGGCGCCAGGCTGATCGTTAACGACGATGTCTGGCTGGCGATCGAAATCGGCGCCGACGGGGCGCACATCGGGCGCGACGACCTGCCTGGACACGATCTGGCAACTGCTCGCGAGGCGCTCGGGCCGAAGCGGTTGCTGGGCGTTTCCTGCTACGACGATCCGGTACGCGCCGAGATCGCCGCCAAGGCCGGCGCGGACTATATCGGTGTCGGCAGCATGTTTCCTTCGACAACCAAGCCCAGGGCGGTCGGCGCCACGCTTGAGGTACTGGCCGAGGCGAAGCGCCGCTTTGCCGGACCGGTCGCCGCAATCGGCGGCATCAACATCAAGAATGCTCCAGAGGTGCTCGCGGCGGGCGCTGACATGGTGGCCGTCGTCAGCGATCTGTTCGATGCAATGGATATCGGGCGGCGTGCCGAGGAATTCCAGAAACTGTTCGACAGGAAATAGAAAAGACATGACTCGCAACGAAGAGCTCTTCGCCCGTGCCCAGAAAACCATTCCCGGTGGCGTCAATTCGCCTGTGCGGGCGTTTCGTTCCGTCGGTGGTACGCCGCGCTTCTTTACCAGGGGCGAAGGTGCCTGCGTGTGGGATGCCGATGGCAAACGCTACCTCGACTACGTCGGTTCCTGGGGGCCGCTGATCCTTGGCCATGCCGATCCGGACGTGGTGGCCGCAGTTCAGCGCACGGCTGCCAATGGCCTCTCGTTTGGCGCGCCGACCGAGGCCGAGATCGAATTGGCCGAACTGCTGGTCAAGCTGGTGCCAAGCATGGACATGGTGCGCCTGGTGTCCTCGGGTACCGAGGCGACCATGAGTGCGATTCGCCTTGCGCGCGGCTTTACCGGCCGCGACAAGATCGTCAAGTTCGAGGGTTGCTACCATGGCCACGCCGACAGCCTGCTGGTCAAGGCCGGATCGGGTGCCCTGACTTTCGGCAATCCGTCCTCGGAGGGCGTGCCGCCCGATCTGGCGCGCGATACCCTCGTTCTCGACTACAACGCCCCGCACGAACTGGCGCGCGTCTTTCATGAGCAAGGCCGCGACATCGCCTGCATCATCGTCGAGCCGGTGGCTGGCAACATGAACCTGATCGCACCGCGTCGCGATTTCCTCGAAGCCATGCGCAAGCTCTGCGACCAGTACGGCAGTGTGCTGATCTTCGACGAGGTAATGACCGGTTTCCGCGTCGGCCTGGGCAGTGCTCAGGGCTTGTATGGCATTACGCCGGACTTGTCGACCTTCGGCAAGGTGGTGGGTGGTGGCATGCCGCTGGGCGCCTTTGGCGGCCGGCGCGAGATCATGGAGAAAATAGCGCCGCTCGGCCCGGTCTATCAGGCCGGTACCCTGTCGGGCAATCCGCTGTCCGTGGCGGCGGGGCTGGCCACGCTGGAGAAGGTACAGGCGCCCGGATTTTACGAGGCGTTATCCCGGCGGACGCAGTCGCTGATCGATGGATTGCTGGATGCCGCGAAACGGCAGGGCATCCTCTTCTCTGCGCAGTCGGTCGGCGGCATGTTCGGCGTTTACTTTGCAGCCAACCCGCCGACGACCTACGCCGAGGTGATGGCGTCGGACAAGGCGGCATTCAACCGCTTTTTCCATGCGATGCTGGAGAAAGGCGTCTATCTGGCGCCTTCGGCTTTCGAGGCGGGGTTTGTTTCCGTAGCCCACACCGAGGCCGACATCGCCGCGACGGTTGCCGCGGCGGAGGCCGTGTTTGCCGAAATGCAAAAGGGCTAGCGTAGCCCCGAGAGGTAGTCGGCCAGCGCCCGGATGTCTGAATCGCTCAGGGCCGCCGTCATCGCCAGCATTTCCGGCTCCATGCGGGTACCGGTGCGGTCCCGGTAGCGCGTCAGCGACGTAATCAGATAGGTATGTTGCTGCCCGGCGAGCCGGGGAAAGCGTTCACCGCCAAGCGCCTGCGGGCCATGGCAACGCGCGCATATCCGGTGGAACAACTGTTCTCCGGTCCGGCTGAACGATCCGGGGCGGGCGGGTACGACACGCATCGAAGTGAAGTAGGCAACGATATTCAGGCGTTCGGTTTCGTTGAGAAGCCTGATGGCCGGCTCCATCCACTGGTCCTTGCGTTCCCCGGTATAGAACTTGTTGACCTGATTGAGCAGGTAGATCGGATTCTGCGCCGCGAGGTTGGGAACCTCGCTCAACTTGCTGTTGCCATCGACGCCGTGGCAGTTGGCGCAGAAGCTTGAAGCTCTTTTGCCGGCCTCGATGGCGGCGTGACGATCACCGCTGTCGGACAGGACTGCTTTCAGGCGCTCGGGGGACTGGGCGTGGCCAGAAACCGCGGAGAACCCGAGCAGGCAGGACAGAAGGGCTACGCGTGTGGCTTGAAGTCGAAGAAGGCGGATCATGTTCCGTTTCCCGTTAAGCAATGTTCGTATAACGATGATATTTCAGTGAATCTTAAACCATAGCGAGAAGAATTAAAGCAGGAAAAGCGTAGCCAGGCCCAGAAATATGAAAAATCCTCCGGAATCCGTTACCGCAGTGATCATGACCGACGCACCCATGGCTGGATCGCGTCCCAGCTTGCGCAATGTCATGGGGATGACCACGCCGACGGTCGCCGCCACCAGCAGGTTGAGGGTCATGGCGGCTGTCATGACGGCGCCGAGTCTGGCATCCTTGTAGAGCCACCAAGCCAGCAGGCCGATGAGGCTGCCCCAGATCAACCCGTTCAGCATTGCGACTCCGACTTCCTTGTGCAGTAGCCGGCGCTCGGAGTCCTCGCCGACCTGGCCGAGGGCGATTGCCCGGACGATCATGGTGATGGTCTGGTTGCCCGAGTTGCCGCCGATACCGGCGACGATGGGCATCAGCGCCGCCAGCGCGACCAGTTTCTCGATCGAGTCCTCGAACAGGCCGATGACGCGCGAGGCGATGAAAGCCGTGATCAGGTTGATGGCCAGCCATTGCCAACGGTTTTTCACCGAGTCCCAGATCGAGGCGAAAATGTCCTCTTCTTCGCGGAGGCCGGCCTGCGCCAGCTGTTCGGCCTCGGCCTCCTCGCGGATGTGGTCGAGAACGGCGTTGACCGTTACTCGTCCGACCAGCTTGTCGGTGCCGTCGGTCACCGGCGCCGAAACCAGGTCATACCGCTCGAAAGCCGTGGCTGCGTGATCGGCACTGTCGGATGCCTCCAAGGTTAGCGCGTCGGTCTGCATCAGGCCGCCGACTTCCACTTCCGGGTCGTTGACCAGCAGCACGTTGAGCGGCAGCACGCCGCGCAGGTGCCCTTCACGGTCGACGACAAAGAGCTGGTCGGTATGGTCGGGCAATTCGTCGAAGCGGCGCAGATAGCGCAGCACGACCTCGAGGCTGACATCCTCGCGTACCAAAACATAGTCGAAATCCATCAATGCGCCGACCGAACCCTCCGCGTACGACATGGCGGCACGCAACTGTTCGCGCTCTTCGCCGTCCAGGGAACGGAACAGGTTGTCGATGACCTCCGGGGGCAGGTCGGGCGCCAGGTCGGCCAGTTCGTCGGCATCGAGCTGTTCGGCGACGGCGATCAGCTCGGCCGGCTCCATCGTCTCGATAAGCGACTCGCGAACCGCATCCGAGACTTCGAGCAGGATCTCGCCGTCGCGGTCCGCCTTGACCATATCCCAGACCAGCAGGCGCTCTTCCCGCGGCAGTGCCTCGAGCAGATAGGCGATGTCGGCCGGGTGGAGACTGTCGAGCTTGTTCTGGAGCTCCGCCAGATGCTGCTTATGCACCAGGTTTTCGACCAGGTCGTGGCGGGGCATGTCCTGCCGATGCACCAATCCTTCGACCAGGCGATGACGCGACAAGAGCTGCTGCACCTCTCTCAGGTGCGACAGCAATTCATCGTGATCCTGGTGACGGAATTCCTCGTTTTCGGCCATGGCGCATCGCTTTCGCTCAAGCGACGGAATTCTACGCGCCTGGGATTGTTAGGGGATTTCCGAGTACGGCATGCGCGCCAAAATTACCTCCGTGCGCCGGTCCATGAACGCCGAGTAGCGGTTGCGTTCGTAACGGCGCGGTGCCGGCAGCATCACCGCCAGCCGGGCCGCCTGCTCGGCCGACAGATTGCCGGCGTGGGTACCGTAATAGCGGCGGGCGGCCGCTTCGGCGCCGAAGATGCCCTGCCCCCATTCCACCGAATTCAGATAGACCTCCAGGATGCGCCGCTTGTCCCAGAGCAGTTCCAGCCAGACCGTGATGACCGCTTCCTGCGCCTTGCGCCAGGGGCTCTTGGTGGCCGAGAGGAACAGGTTTTTCGCCAGTTGCTGCGAGATGGTCGAGCCGCCGGCGACGACCTTGCCCTTCTTCAGGTTCTTCTCCAGCGCCTTCTGCATGCCTTCCCAGTCGAAGCCTTCGTGGTCGATGAACTTGTCGTCTTCGGCCGCGATCACGGCGCGCTTGAGATTGCTGGAGATGCGCGTGTAAGGTACCCACTGATGGCGGAGTTCCGCGTTCGGCCTCTTTTCCTGCAGCTCCTCCAGACGGTGGCTCATGAAGGCCGTCATGTCCGGATCGAACCAGCGCCACCAGACGACCCAGGCCAGATACCAGCCCTGCCAGAGCACAAGCAGGGCGATCAGTCCCAGCAGACTGCGCTTGAGCCACTTCGGCGACCGCTTCATGTGTTGCGCAACTCCGCCAGCACGGAGGCCGTGTTCGGACGGATGCCGCGCCAGACCAGAAAGGCCTCGGCTGCCTGTTCGACCAGCATGCCCAGCCCGTCGGCGGTCCTGGCGCCCGCGTCAGCGGCCTGGCGCAGGAAGTCCGTCTCCCTGCCGTAGACCATGTCGTAGGCGAGGGCGTCGGGTGCGTAGCGAAAAGTCAGCCGTGGCGACACGCCACCCGTGAGTCCGGCCGAGGTGGCGTTGATGATCAGGTCAAATGGGCGGCCGTCGAGCGCGTCCAGGCCGCAACCCTCGCAACCGTCGAAGTCGCGGGCGAGCGTCAGCGCCTTCTCGACGGTACGGTTGGCGATCAGCAGTTGCGCCGGACTTTCGCCGAGCAGGGGCAGGATTACGCCGCGCGCCGCGCCGCCGGCGCCCAGCAGCAAGACGCGCTTGCCGGAAATATCGGCGCCGAGGTTGGACTTGAGGTCGCGCACCAGTCCGGCGCCGTCGGTGTTGTCGCCGAAAATTTCGGTTTTGGAAAAAGTGAGCGTATTGACGGCCCCCGCCGCTTTTGCGCGATCGGACAAGCGCGTGGCGAGTCGGAAAGCCTCTTCCTTGAATGGCACCGTGACGTTGGCACCCCTTCCTCCACCGGCGACGAATTCGTGCACCGTCGTCGCGAAGCCGTCGAGCGGCGCCAGCAGCGTCGCATAGGCCATGTCCTGGGCGGTGGCAGCCGCGAACAAGGCGTGGATGCGCGGCGATTTCGAGTGGGCAACGGGGTTGCCGATTACGACGTAGCGGTCGGTCATGGCTTCGATGATCAGTCTGCGGCCTGCAGCCGGTCGGAAGTCGTGAACGACCAGGTGCGGGTGATTTCGATGATGTCGGTGTCGCGCCGGATCGCTTTCGGGAAGGGCGCGTAGGGCGCCGCCATTTCGACGATGCGGCGCGCCGCCTTGTCGAGCACGGGCTGTCCCGAGGAGCGATTGAGTTCCACCCGGTCGAGGCTGCCGTCGCTCCTGATCACCACGGTCATCACCAGGCGGCCGTAAATCCGCCCCTTGGCGGCGTCCGGATAGTTGAGGTTGCCGATGCGTTCCACCTTCTGACGCCAGTCTTCGACATACTGTGCGAACCGGTACTCCTCGACTCGTGCGCCGATGAACTTCTTGCGCGGCCGCTTGTTGTAATCCTCGACCTGACGGGCGATCTGGCCTTCCAGGCGCGCAAGATTCAGCGCCGCCGTGGCGAGATCGACTCCCGTCGCAGCCGGTGGGCCGGTTGGTGCCCGTTCGTTGCGGCGATTGTCCGACGCCAGGGCGCGGTCGCCCCGTATTTGCGTCAGTATCTGATGCTGCTGTGCTTCAAGCTCGGCGACGCGCTTTTTCGTCTCGACCAGGTCAGTGCCTTCGCGCACCGTCGGATCGACCGGAAACGGCGTCTTGGCGCGGCGATCCTCGTCGGTGTTGCCGCCGCCGTCGAGGTTGGCCTGTGCCTTTGCCTGTGCGTTCTCGGGGCGATTGGCGCTCTTGCTGTTGACCAGGATGACGTCGAGGGCGTGCTCGGTCGCCTTGTTGATCGCCTGCGGCAGCTCGAAGTGGATCGACAGGACGACCGCGTGCAGCAGCAGCGATACGCCTAGGGCGATCGAGAAGCGGCGGTTTTGCGGGGTTTCGTCAGCGGGGAAAAACGACCAGACAGCCATCTGCCGATTTTACTCCGCCCCCTCCTCCTCGCCGAAAGCGTCGTCAGAAGCGTCGACAGGCAGCAGTTCGACGTATCGGGCGCGACACTCGGCGTCGAGCAGATCGATTTCTTCGATGGCCAGGCGCACGCGCGCGCCGCGATCGAGCGCCGGCAGCGACGGCACCTTCAACACCAGCGGCACCCGCTCCAGCCGCGCCAGGCTTTCGCGCAGCACGCGCGCCGCCGGCGTCGACTCGCCTTCCTGACGCAACCAACGCAGGCACCAGTAGCGTTCCATGCCACGCTGGAATTCCGCGTAGGCGGCGTAAGTCAGTTCGAAGTCGCGCATGGCGGCGAGAAATTCGGCCGACTTGGCGGTGAAGGGCGGTTTGCTACCTTGCAAGTGGGCGATCAACTGCCATTGATTGACGAGGTCCACGTAGCGACGCAGGGGCGACGACGACCAGGCATAGCAATCGACGCCGAGGCCTTCGTGCGCAGCGGCGGCCGTGGTCATGCGCACCTTGCCGACCGTCTGCGCCCGGTAGAGCGCCGCCACGCCGGCGTCGCGCAGCAGCGCCCCCCAGGTGGCGTTGGCGACGATCATCAGTTCGGCCACCAGCTTGTCCAGCGGTGAGCCGCGCTCCCGCTCATCGATGGCGATCCGGCCGGGGCCGTCTTCGCCGGCGACGTTCCAGTCGACAACGAAGTTGTAGTCCTTGCGTTGCGGCGCATTCTGCGGCTGGCCCCGACCCGCTTCCAGAACCGTCGCCAATTCCCAAAGCCGTTTCAGCTCGTCGCTGAACGGGAAGTCCGTCAGCCCGTCGGCCAGCGTTTGCTCGTTGAAAAGCGGCTCGATGTCGTGGTGGCGCAGGTTGGCCACCACGGGTACCTGTTCCAGACGCGTTTCGTGGCCGCGCAGCGACAGGTCAGCGGCGACGTCGAGGTAGAGCGACACGGCCGGCACCGTATTACCGGCCGCGAGCGTGAAGCGCTCGACTACTGTCTCGGGCAGCATGGTGATCTTGCGCCCGGGCATGTAGACGGTGGACAGGCGATCGCGGGCGACGCGGCCCAGGTCGGAATCGGGCGCGATGTCGAGTCCCGGCGCGGCGATGTGGATGCCGACGCGCATGCCGCCATCCGCCAGCGGCTGCAGCGAAAAGGCATCGTCGATTTCGGTGGTGTGGGCATCGTCGATCGAGAATGCCCGCACGTCGGCGACGGGCAGGTCGCCGCGATCTGCGGGTTCGGCGCACGGCGGAAATTCTGTGCCCTGCGGGAAGTACTCGAACAGGAATCGTCCGAGGTGGTATTCGTGCGTGTCTGCGATGGCGCCGCAGCGATGCAGCAAACGCGGCGCCGACTGACCGGTCTCGGCGCAGGCGGTTTCCAGCGCTTTCGTCTCGGGCCGGTTGCGATCGGGCTTGTAAAGCAGTTGCGGCAGGACACCGGAAAACTCGACAGGTACGACGCCGGCCTTCAGATCGGCCACCATGCGCTCGATGAGCTGTACCTGTTGACGCTTCTTTTCCTGCCCGGCCAATGCGGCCTGCAGAATTTCCGGCGGCGCCTTGCGGAAGCGGCCCTTGCCCTTGCGGTGAAAATACATCGGCGCCGAATGCAGGCGCAGCAGCAGTGCCGCCGCCTCGATCGGACTGGGCTTGTGTCCGGCGTAGTCGGCGGCGAATTCCTCGAAGCCGAATTCGGTGTCGGGGCAGGCTTCCCAGAGAAAATCGACATCGATGTCCGCCGCCTCGCGTTCGGCGCGATCCAGCAATTCCATCGGTGCCGGCGCCTCGAAGCGCAGCAGTACGTTGGCCGCCTTCACCTTGCTGCGCTTGCCCGACGCGAGCTCGACCTGCAGCGAGGTGTTGTTGTCGGCGAGCACGACGCCGGCCTTGAAGGCGCCGTCTTCTTCGAACAGGAGGTTCACGTCGCCTCCGCCGGGCCGCCCCAAGGAGGCGACAAGTCTTCGGTCCGGAAGCCGCGAAGCGGCTGAACACGCGTCACCCCCCTTCCTTGGGAAGGGGGGGTGGGGGGGATGGGGGCGTTGATCATGAGCAGAAAGCGACGATGTCGTCGAGGTAGTCGGTCCAGCGTGTGAAGCTGTGGTCGCCGCCGGTCAGCACGGTCTGCCGCGCTCCGGCGTAGCGGGCCACGGCATGGCGGTAGTCGAGTGTTTCGTCGCCGGTTTCGGCCAGCAGCCAATAGCGTTCGGGTTGCGTGATTGCCGGCGCATCGAGCGCGCGCAGCTCTTCGACATGCGCGGCCGTGAAGTCGAATTCCTCGCCGGTGTAAAGGAAGCGTTGCGGGCCGATGAACAGTGTCGGGTCGAGTGAGCCGACCACGGCCGGATTGACCAGCACCGCCTTCAAGCCGTGCTTTTCCGCGAGATAGGTCGCGTAAAAGCCGCCGAGCGAGGAGCCGACCACCGCTGGCGGCGTACCGCCACGACTGACTTTTTCCTCGATGATTCTTTCCGCAAGGGCGATGGCCTGTGCGGGCGAAGCCGGAAGCTGCGGGCAGACGAACTGGTCCGCCAGGCCGCGCGCCGCCATGCGCTCCTGAAGTGCGCGCGCCTTGAAGGATTGCGGACCGCTGGTGAAGCCGTGCAGGTAAAGGATCACGTCAGGCGTTCGACCAATCCACCAGACCGAACTGCCAGGTGACGATGACGATGATGCCGAAGGCGATCCGGTACCAGGCGAAGACAGTGAAGTCGTGGGTCGAGATGAAGCGCAGCAGCCAGCGCACGCACAGGAAGGCCGATACGAAGGCGGCGACGAAGCCGACCGCCCACATACCGAGGTCGTCGGTGGAGAGCAGCGCCCGTTCCTTGTAGAGCAGATAGACGGTTGCTGCCAGCAGCGTCGGGATGGCGAGGAAGAAGGAGAACTCGGTGGCGGCCTTGCGCGACAAGCCGAACAACAGGCCGCCGATGATCGTCGATCCGGAACGCGAGGTGCCGGGGATTAGCGCGAACGCCTGCGCAATGCCCAACTTGAGTGCATCCATGGCCGTCAGTTCGTCGACGCTGTCGATGCGTACGCGGTGCTCGCGTTTTTCGGCCCAGAGAATGACCAGCGCGCCGACGATGAATGCCGTGGCCACGGGCAGGGGTTTGAACAGGTGGGCTTCGATCGCCTTCTTGAACAGCAGGCCCAGAATGGCCAGCGGCATGAAGGCGATGGCCAGGTTGCGCACCAGGCGCTGGGCGACGGGGTCGCTGGTGAGGCCGCCGAGCACGCTGGCGATTTTGGCGCGGTATTCCCAGCAAACGGCCAGGATTGCGCCGGACTGGATGACGATTTCGAACAGCTTGCCGCGTTCGTCGTTAAAATGAAGCAGATCGCCAGCCAGAATCAGGTGGCCGGTGCTCGAAATGGGCAGAAATTCGGTCAGACCCTCGACAATACCGAGAATCAGGGCGTGGAGCAGGAGTGTGGGATCCATGAGGCGTCGGAAAAAGGCAGATTCAGTCTGCCAAACGGGCGGCCGAGTTTAGCATGAGCCTCATGACAGACCGGCGAACGGGGTGGTCATGCTGAAGAAGATTCGCGTCGACGACCTGCGGCTGGGCATGCACATCCACGAGTTTTGCGGTTCGTGGATGGAGCACCCCTTCTGGCGCGAAAACTTCATTCTCGACAATCAGGACGATGTCCGTCGAATCGCCGAAAGCGGCATTTCGGAGGTATGGATCGACGTTGCGAAGGGTGTCGACGTCGCGGAAACCAAGTCGGCGGTTTCGCCCGCAGTGGCTGACGAGCAGGTTGCGCACACGCTGGCGGTGGCCGCCGACGGCGAGACGCCGTCGCCCCGGGTGGAAATGGCCGCCGAGGTGCAGCGGGCGGCGCGAATTTGCGCCAAGTCGCACGACGCGGTCGTTTCGATGTTCCAGGAAGTGCGCATGGGCAAGGCGATCGACGCCGATGCCGCCGGAGAAATGGTCGATGAGATCTCATCCTCGGTCATGCGCAACCCGGGCGCACTGATCAGTCTGGCGCGGCTCAAGGACGCGGACAATTACACCTATATGCATTCCGTGGCCGTCTGCGCCTTGATGGTCGCGCTGTCGCGGCAGCTTGGCATGGACGAGAGCGAGACCCGCACGGCCGGCATGGCCGGCCTGCTGCATGACCTCGGCAAGGCGCTGACACCGAACGAAATCCTGAACAAGCCCGGAAAGCTGACCGACGAGGAGTTTTCCGTCATGAAACAGCACCCGGTCGAGGGGCACAGCCTGCTCGCCGAGGCGCAAGCAGTCGACGACGTCATTCTGGACGTCTGTCTGCATCACCACGAAAAGATGGACGGTACGGGTTATCCACATCGCCGGTCGGGTGAGGAGATTTCGATTTACGCGCGCATGGGCGCCGTTTGCGATGTTTACGACGCCATCACCTCCAACCGGCCTTACAAGTCCGGCTGGGATCCGGCCGAATCCATCCGCAAGATGGCCGAGTGGAGTAAAGGACACTTCGACGAACGCGTTTTTCAGGCCTTCGTCAGGAGCATCGGCATCTATCCGGTCGGCTCTTTCGTCAGGCTCGAGTCCGGCCGCCTGGGCGTGGTGACCGAGCAGACGGAGAAGTCATTGCTGACGCCGATGGTGAAGGTCTTCTTCTCGACCAAGGCGCAAACGCACATCAAGCCCGAAATCGTCGATCTCGGCCGGCCAGGCACGGCGGACAGGATCGTCAGCCGTGAAGATCCGGCGAAGTGGGGCATCAAGGACGTCGATCGATACTGGATGGCGGCGTGACTTTCATGATGCGTTGGCTGCGCTCCCGATCATGAAAGTCAGCGGCATTTTCATGGCCCCCCACCCCCTGCCCCCGCCCTGGGACGGGGGTTTGAAGGTGCTCGCTACGCTCGAAATCACCAAGCGCGCTTGTCGACGTATTTCGCGTTAACCAACTGCGGTAAGTCTTTCCAGGTTGCCCAGCCAAGCCAAGGCATGGTCGCGGTTCTCGCCGCACATTTCAACCGAGGGTAGCAGTCCGGAACAGCAGTCCGGCCGCTCCGGCATGCCGAAGATCGAGCAGCGCAGGTCGCCGCTCAGGTGCGGACAGGGAACGCCGGCGGGCTTGCCCAGGCTGCTGATCGACGGAGCGATGCAACAGGCGCCGCAGCCCGGGCGGCAATCCATCGCGGCGGCTACTTCCTGCGGCCGTAGTGGGCCGTGAAGCTGGCCTTGGCGATGCGGTTGGCGTTGATCATGTAGCCGACCAGCGCGGCCGACGCGTCGGCCGGCACATCGAGTTTCTCGACGCCGAGGGCGTAGACCGTGAATACGTAGCGATGCGGCCGGTCGCCGACGGGCGGACAGGGCCCGCCCCAGCCGGGCGTGCCGAAGTCGGTGCGTATCTGCACCGCGCCCTGGGGCAGCTTCTTCGCGGCCGGGTCGCCGGCGCCCTGCTGCAGGCCGATCGTCTTGGCGGGAATGTTGATCACCAGCCAGTGCCACCAGCCGCTGCCGCCGGTCGGCGCATCGGGATCGTGCACCGTCACGGCAAAGCTCTTGGCTCCCCTGGGCGGGCTCATCCACACCAGGGCCGGCGAGATGTTCTCACCGCTGCAGCCGAAGCCGTTGAAGACGTACTTGTTGGCGATCGGGCGGTGGGCATTGACGTCGGGACTGCCGAGCGCGAATCCGGCGGCCTGGGCGCCGAGGGAAACGATCATTGCGGCAACAAATGCGCAGGTCTTTCTCATCGGTGGTCTCCATTTCGGGTGGACGTTAATGGTAGCGCGTTTCGCGTCGGCAAGCCGGCGCGGCCGTGGCCGATGGCTGCCAGCCGGCCTCAGTTCCCGCAGTATTGGGCGACGCGCTGGTTCGCCGAGTCGAGGGCTGCCTGGCGCTGGCTGTCGTCGAGATACTCGCGCTCGCCTTGCGCGTTGATGCGGTAGCGGGCGCCGCCGCGACTGAGCGAATCGACCGACTGGCGCGCCCAGGCACAGCGTTGGGCGCTTTTGCTTTGCTCCTGCGCGTTCTTCTGCTCCTGTTCCCTTGCCTGCTGGCGGCGCTGGTTGGAAAGCTCGAGTTGTTCCCGCCAGTCGCGGCCCGTCTGGGCCGAGGTAGCCGGCTCAGGCGTGGACGCGCGAACCTCCAGGCGCTTCGCATTCTGTCCGGGCGGCGGCGCGCTGCCGAAATGAGTGCGCCCCTGACTATCCACCCACTTGTAAACACCTTCCGCCGCAGCCGGGCCGGCCAGCAGGGCCAGCGCAACGGAAACCAGAACTGGATATTGGCGTACCCCATGCGGGGCATTGCATATCACCATGGCTGACTTTCTCAGGATTTGCGATAGATCTCTGCACCGGCCTTGACGAACTCGACCGCCTTTTCCTTCATGCCCTGTTCCAGCGCTTCCTGTTCGGAAAGGTGGTGGCTGGCGGCAAACTCGCGCACATCCTGCGAAATTTTCATCGAGCAGAAGTGCGGCCCGCACATCGAGCAGAAGTGCGCCTGCTTGGCGGCGTGCTGCGGCAGGGTTTCGTCGTGGAATTCGCGTGCCTTGTCCGGGTCGAGGCCGAGGTTGAACTGGTCTTCCCAGCGGAACTCGAAGCGCGCCTTGGACAGCGCGTTGTCGCGTGCCTGGGCGCCCGGGTGGCCCTTGGCGAGGTCGGCCGCGTGGGCGGCGATCTTGTAAGCCATGATGCCGTCCTTGACGTCGTT
>JBNKCS010000005.1:0-46518 GCA_050287865.1 Rhodocyclaceae bacterium
CGACCTGCCGTGGATGTCTTGTTCAACTCTGTGGCCGCCAGTGCCGCCGGCAACGCGACGGGCATCATCCTCACCGGGATGGGCAAGGACGGGGCTCAAGGACTGCTGTCAATGCATCGAGCGGGAGCGTGGACGATCGGCCAGGACGAGGCCAGTTGCGTGGTGTACGGGATGCCGCGCGAGGCGGTTGCGCTGGGCGGCGTGTCCGAGATGGTGCCGTTGTCTGACATCGCCGGCAGTTTGCTTTCTCATTTGCGCAGGCTGGACCGGTAGCTGACCGGCCTGGCGCGGCGAGCCCTGAACTTGCCGGGCAAGCCGGCGTATCGCCGCGGCTGACTTTTCGCGATCGAAAATCACGTAACATTCCCGTTATCGGGATGTGCCTCAAGGGCCATCCGACCTGAAGACGAGGCCGCACAATGTCTGATCTGCTCTCGAATATCGATGCCCGGACCCGCCTGGCGGGAACGAACAAGCTCGAAATACTGCTTTTTTCGCTCGGAACCGATGCGCGAACCGGTCGTCGCGAAACTTTCGGCATCAACGTCTTCAAGGTTCGCGAGGTAATGCGTACCCCGGGCATTACTGCCGCTCCGGACATGCCGGAGTCGGTGAAGGGAATGGTGTCGCTGCGAGGCGTTCTCGTGCCGGTCGTCGATCTCGCTGAATATGCCGGGGTCCAGCCTGACTCTCCGCGCGACATCATGATCGTCACGGAGTACAACGGGCATACACAAGGTTTTCTGGTCGAGGCGGTCGATACCATCCTTCGCCTCGATTGGTCGCAAATGCGGGTACCGCCCCCGATGCTCCTTTCGTCTCAACTCGGCGGATTGGTTACCGCCATTACGGAATTGCCGGACGGGCGGCTGGTCATGATGCTCGACGTCGAAAGGGTTCTGTCGGAGACCACGAAGATCGACGACGATTTCATGTTCACGAATATCAAGCCGCTGGACATTGAGGAAGCCACTGTTCTCTTCGCCGACGATTCTTCGGTCGCCCGCAGCCAGATCGAGCGGACTTTGAATGCGTTGAACATTCAATTCATAGCCACGGTGAACGGCCGTATGGCGTGGGAGGAGCTGCAAAAGATCGCACAACATGCATCGGCTAGCGGCAAGAAGGTCAAGGACCTTGTTCAACTGATTCTGACGGACGTCGAAATGCCGGAGATGGACGGCTATATTCTGACCAAGCATGTCAAGTCGGATCCCCGTTTTGCAGGTATCCCGGTCATCATGCATTCGTCGCTGTCGTCGATGTCCAATCAGCAGTTGGGCAAGTCGGTCGGAATCGACGAGTATGTTCCGAAGTTCGAACCGCAACGTCTGGCCGAGACGCTGGGGCGGCTGCTGAAAGGGAAAGTCGCCGAAGCGTTGCCGGCACTAAAGTGAGCGTGCGATGAATACAACCGCAATGACCAAAGCAGAGAACGCCACGCTGCTCGACACCGTCGATGCACGGACCAAACTGGCCGGATCGAACCGAATGGAGATTCTGCTGTTCTCCCTCGGTACCCAGGAGACGTTTGGCATCAATGTCTTCAAGGTCCGGGAGGTCAGCAAGACGCCGTCGATCACCAAGTCCCCCAACATGCCGCCCGGCGTGGAAGGGCTGATCAGCCTGCGGGGGAACGTCATTCCCGTGTTGGCGCTGGCCAAAGTCATGCGGCTTCCCGACTCGCCACCGGGCCTTGGTGGCTCGATGATGGTGACGGAGTACAGCAAGCGAACGCTCGGTTTTCTGGTTTCGAGCGTCGATCGCATCATTCGCGTCGACTGGGACAAGGTTCGGGCTCCGGAGTCCGTTGTCACCGGTGGAGCCAGCACCTACATAACCGCGATCACGGAACTCGCCGACGGCAAACTGGTTTCGATCGTCGATGTGGAGCAGATTCTGGCCAACACGTTTGGCGACTCGGTTGTCGGACAAATTGACCGTATTGACGAGGGTGATGAATTCAATGTCTTTTTTGTCGATGACTCGGTCGTGGCGCGCAAGCGTATCGCCGAGGTGCTCGACAAGCTCGGGGTCAAGCACAAGCACGCCCTGAACGGACTCGAGGCATGGACGCGCCTGTCCGGTATGGCGGCCCATTGTCAGCAACTGGGCACTTCGCTGCTCGACGAGATCAACCTGATTCTCGTCGACGCCGAGATGCCGGAAATGGATGGCTACGTCCTCACGAAGAACATCAAGTCCGACCCTCGATTCGAGGGTATTCCGGTAGTGATGCACTCGTCGCTGTCTTCGGAGGCAAATCGCGCCATGGGCAAGAGCGTGGGCGTCGATTCCTACGTTGCCAAGTTTGATGCGGAAGTGCTTGCCAACACTATTCGGCCGATGTTGCGCAAGGCTACACACGATTGATTTCGGAGAACGATTGAATGCCTGCAGATCCCGCCAAGATCAAATTCCTGGTTGTCGATGATTTTTCGACGATGCGCCGCATCGTCCGCAATCTTCTCAAGGAACTCGGCTATACCAACGTCGACGAGGCTGAGGATGGCGCGGTTGCCCTGCAGAAGCTACAGGGTGGCGGTGACTTCGACTTCGTCGTGACGGACTGGAACATGCCCAACATGGACGGTTTGACGCTGCTCCAGTCAGTACGTGCGGACCCGAACCTGAAGGGGTTGCCGGTGCTGATGATCACGGCAGAAGCCAAGAAGGAGAACATCATCGCGGCGGCGCAGGCCGGTGCGTCGGGTTACATCGTGAAGCCCTTTACGGCAGCGACGCTGAACGAGAAGTTGATCAAGATTTTCGAGAAGATGGGAATGTGACAATGGCCAGACCGGTGAAATTTGACGAGTCCGGCGACTCGGACGATCTCCAGGCACTGTTTGACTCGATTGCCGCTTCCGGGGGGGCGCCTGCTCCGGCACCGGTTGCGGTCCCAAGCAATGCAGGCGACTCTGACGAACTTCAGGCGTTGTTCGACAGCGTTGCAAGTCAGGTTGGAGAAGCGTCGGCACAGCCCTCCAAGGCTGTTGGAAAAGCCCCCGAGGGAGACGATGAGGATGTCTTTACCCGCCTGGGGCAATTGACGCGTCAACTGCATAACAGCATGCGCGAGCTGGGATACGACCAGGCGCTTCAGGATACTGCACGCCAGATTCCCGATGCAAGGCAGCGTCTGGCGTACATCGTGCAAATGACGGAGCAGGCCGCGTCGCGGGTACTCAATGCAACCGATATCGCCAAGCCGCTGCAGGATGAGTTGCTTGCGGGCGCGGAAAGCATGGGGCAGCGTTGGGAAAGGATGTTTGCCAACCAGCTTTCAGTTGACGAGTTCAAGGCGCTGGCGGCCGATACCCGGTCTTTCTTCCAGGCTGCGCCCCCCAAGATCGGTCGTACCAACGAGCAGTTGACCGAGATCATGATGGCTCAGGACTTCCAGGATTTGACCGGCCAGGTTATTCGCAAGGTTGTCGACATGGTGCAGCAACTTGAAGACCAGTTGCTGCGGGTGCTGATCGAGGCTATTCCAGCCGATCGAAAAGCCGAGGTGTCAGCCGGACTGTTGAACGGTCCCGTGGTTAGCGTGGAGGGGCGCACCGACGTTGTGACCTCACAGTCGCAGGTGGACGAATTGCTGGATAGCCTTGGCTTCTAGCAAAGCAAGAAGGAGCGGACGATGAGTGACTTTCAGGGTATGGAAGACCTTCTGCAGGATTTCCTGGTGGAAGCCACCGATCTGCTGTCCGGCGTCGACAACAAGTTGGTGGACCTTGAAAAAAATCCCCAGGACAAGGGGCTTCTGAACGATATCTTCCGCGGCTTTCATACCATCAAGGGGGGAGCCGGATTCCTCGCCGCCACGGAGCTGGTTACGCTGTGTCATCTCACCGAGAACCTTTTCGACAAGTTGCGCAATGGTGAACTGAAGATCAGCAACGAGGTGATGGATGTGATCCTCGAGGCAACAGGGGTTGTCCGTGACATGTTTGGCCATCTTGAGCAAGGACAGCAACCCCCGCCTGCCGATGCGAAGCTGATCGCGGACTTGAAGAGCGCCATCACAGGCCAGATGATTTCGAGTGGCGCATCGGTGACTCCGCAAACGCCCCCGCCGGTAGTTGTCCAGAACCCGGCAGCGGCTCCGGAAGGGGCGGCTGGTGCGCCTGATTGGGGGCAGTTGTTCAATGCCGTTGCCGGTACGTCGCCCGCGCCGACGGTCCATCACGACGTTTCGAACGAGTCGCCGGAGCAGATCATTCAACAGGCAATTGGTCGTCGTGCGACCGACAAGCCTGGACATCAAGGGCCGGTTGGGCGTCGCGACAGCGAGAAAACGCGAGATAACTCGATTCGCGTCGATACGTCACGACTCGATCAGGTGCTCAATCTGTCGGGCGAAATCGGCTTGACGAAGAACCGCCTGACCTCGCTGCGATCCGATCTGATTCACGGCCGTTCGGACGCAAACACCCTGCACGCACTCGACCAGGCGGTTAGTCAACTCGATCTGCTCGTTTCCGATCTTCAGAACGCAGTGATGAAGACGCGTATGCAGCCGATTGGCCGTCTGTTTCAGAAGTATCCGCGGATTGCGCGGGATTTGGCGCGGAATCTTGGCAAGGACGTCGAACTTGTTCTTGCCGGCGAGGAAACCGAGATCGACAAGACGATGATCGAAGATTTGTCCGATCCGATCATTCACCTGATCCGGAACGCGGTCGACCACGGTGTCGAAACGACAGAGGAACGAATCGCCAACCACAAGTCCCCGAAGTCGGAAGTGCGACTGGAAGCACGCCAGGAAGGTGACCACATTGTCCTGGTGGTGGCCGACGACGGGCGTGGCATGAATGCCGAGAAGTTGCGTGCCAAGGCGCTTGAAAGAGGCCTCATTACCGACGAAGAGGCCAATACCATGGACGAGCGCCAGAGCTTCAATCTGGTGTTCCTGCCCGGCTTTTCGACCAAGGACGTGGCTTCAGATGTTTCGGGGCGCGGCGTCGGGATGGATGTCGTCAAGACCAACATCCACAAGCTCAACGGCTCGATCGAGATACGTTCCGTACCGGGTTCGGGAACCTCGTTCACCATTTCACTACCCTTGACGCTGGCGATCCTGCCGGTGTTGCTGGTTCGGCTTGGCGACCAGCCTTTCGCCGTCCCACTCTCGATGGTTCGGGAAATCCTCACGATCCAGATCGATGCCGTCCAGGAAGTCGGTGGTCGTGCAACGATGGTCGTTCGCGGCGAGGTGATGCCGATATATCCGCTGTCGCATTTGCTGGGCTGGAGTGCAGAGCGAATTCCCGAATACGGCGTACTCATGCAGACAGCCGAGAACACTTTCATTTTGGCGATCGACGGCTTTATGGGGCGCGAAGATGCGGTGGTCAAGTCGCTCGATGATTTCCGGCCCAAAGGGGTTGCGGGGGTGACGACGCTTTCCAATGGCCAGATCGTTCTCATCCTCGACATGAAAGAACTGCTGGGTTCCCTTGGTGACGCTCGTGGCGTGCCGCGAACCATTTTCTTGCCGCCGGATACCCTCGCGGCGTGAAATAAGCGCGTAATTCCACTCTAATCAGAACATGACATTCCTCCATGGCGGCAATAATTGCCGCCATGGAGGGAAATTGTCTTGGCCGAGGAGAGTGACCTCGAACGAACCGAACCGCCGTCGGCGAGACGCCTGGAGAAGGCGCGCTCCGAAGGACGGGTAGCCCAATCCAGGGAACTCTCGGCGTTCCTGATATTGGCGACTGCGACGTCCTGTTTCTGGATCCTCGGCGGATGGTTGACGCAGCAGGCTGAAACGATTCTCAGGCATGGCCTGTCTTTTGACCGTAGCGCTGCATTCGATCACCGGGCGCTGACAACCTCAATTTCCGCGTTGTCGTGGGAAGCGTTGCTTCTCATGGCACCAGTGCTCGTGCTTGCGGTCGTAGCGGCAATGGGTGCCCCGTTTGCCCTCGGTAGCTGGACTTTTGCGCCGAAGGCAATGTCACTGAACTTCAGCCGCATGGACCCGACCAAGGGTGTAAAGCGGATGTTCTCGTGGCACAGTCTTGGCGAATTGGTCAAAGCCATCCTCAAGACGTTGCTCATAGGTGGTGTCATCTATTGGGTCGTAAGGCACCAGCAAGACCAACTATTTGCGTTGATCCTTCAGTCGGTCGAGCCGGCGCTGGATTCATTCGGCCACATGGTCATTTTCGCCATGATCGGTCTGGTTGCCGGCCTGGCGCTTATCGCCGCGATGGATGTGCCGTTTCAGCTTTGGCGCTATTACGCCGGTTTGCGCATGACCAAGGAAGAGTTGCGGCAGGAAATGAAGGAACTCGAAGGCGATCCGCACCTGAAGGCCAGAATTCGCAGTCAGCAGCGGGAAATGGCGCGCAGGCGGATGATGGCCGAGGTTCCGAAAGCCGACGTTGTGGTCACTAACCCGACCCATTTTGCTGTTGCGCTGAAGTATGACCGGCAGCGCATGGGGGCACCGCAGGTGGTGGCCAAGGGGGCGAGCCTTGTTGCGCAGAAAATTCGCGAAATTGCCACCGACCACAAAGTGCCGATCGTCGAGGTTCCGCCGCTGGCACGGGCACTTTTCCGTCATACCGACATTGGCGAGCAGATTCCCATCGCCCTCTACACGGCGGTTGCCGAGATTCTTGCCTACGTATATCAGTTGAACCAGTTCTTGTCTGGAGGCGGGAATGCACTGCCTCCCGTACCTCCGTCCGCCATATCCGTTCCCGAGGAGCTGGATCCGGGTGAAGTTGTCGGGGCCGGCGCATGAACGGAACCGCTGTGCTGACGATGTTGTTCAACCGCGGCAACCTGAAGGCCCTGGTTGCGCCCGGCCTGATCATCACCATCCTGTCGATGATGGTGTTGCCGCTACCGACCTTTGCACTGGATCTGTTCTTCACCTTCAATATCGCGATGGCCGTCATGGTATTGCTGGTGGCGATGTACAACCAAAAGCCGCTCGACTTTTCGATCTTCCCGAGCGTGCTCCTGGTTACCACTTTATTGCGGCTCTCCTTAAACGTCGCATCTACCAGAGTTGTTCTCCTGCAGGGGCATACCGGGCCGGATGCCGCCGGCAAGGTGATTCAGGCATTCGGCCATTTCCTCGTCGGCGGCAACTACACCGTCGGTATCGTCGTCTTTGTTATTCTGACGGTGATCAACTTCGTCGTGATCACCAAAGGTGCCGGCCGGATTGCGGAAGTGTCCGCCCGCTTCACCCTCGATGCGATGCCGGGCAAGCAAATGGCGATCGATGCCGACCTCAACGCCGGACTTATCGGTGAGGACGAAGCGAGAAAGCGTCGCGAAACAATTGCCCAGGAGGCAGATTTCTATGGCGCCATGGATGGTGCCTCCAAGTTCGTGCGTGGTGATGCCGTTGCGGGGATACTCATCCTCGTCATCAACATAATCGGCGGGCTAATCGTCGGTATCCTTCAGCACGACATGGAGGCAGCGCAGGCTGCTCGCAACTACACACTACTCACCATCGGCGATGGATTGGTTGCGCAAATCCCGGCTTTGATAATTTCAACTGCCGCCGGCCTAGTTGTAACGCGTGTCGGGGATACGGCGGGCGATATCGGTCAGCAGTTTATCGGTCAGTTATTCAACAACCCGGCTGTATTGACGCTGACCGCAGGAATTCTGGGGATTCTCGGTTTGATTCCCGGGATGCCGAACCTCGTGTTTCTGCTTATGGCTGGCGGTATTGGCGCGCTGGCATGGCGGGTCGTGCAGCGCAGAGAGGAACGGAAGGCGCTTGAGGCGAAAGCCGTCCCGCCGCCCGCGACCACCGAGCTCCAGGATGCCAGTTGGGCCGACGTTGCACCTGTGGATGTACTGGGTCTGGAGGTAGGTTACCGCCTGATTTCCCTTGTCGACAGAAACCAGGATGGCGAGCTGCTCAAGCGCATACGTGGCTTGCGCAAAAAGTTCGCTCAGGAGGTGGGCTTTCTTGCCGCGCCGGTTCATATACGCGACAACCTTGAACTTAAGCCGAATGCCTATCGCATCGCCTTGAAGGGCGTCGAGGTCGGAAACGGCGAAGCCTACCCAGGCATGTTTCTGGCGATCAATCCTGGCCGGGTCAGCGGTACGCTTCCGGGAAATCCGACCAAGGATCCTGCTTTCGGCCTGCCGGCGGTCTGGATTGAGGCGGCGCTACGCGATCGCGCACATGCCTTGGGGTACACGGTGGTGGATGCCAGTACCGTTGTGGCTACGCATCTGAATCATTTGATCCTGTCGAGCGCTGCCGAATTGCTGGGTCGCCAGGAAACGCAGCAGTTGCTGGATCACCTTGCCAAGGATTCTCCAAAGCTCATCGAAGAGCTTGTCCCGAAGTTGCTGCCACTCGCGGTCGTGCAACGTGTGCTGCAAAACCTGCTGGAAGAGGGGGTCAGCATCCGCGATACACGGACGATCGTGGACGTGCTGGCCGAGCATGCCGTACGGACGCAGGATGTGGTGGAGCTGACGACGCAGGTACGCGTTGCGTTGGGGCGCGCAATTGTTCAGCAGATATTCCCCGGAGGAGCCGACATGCAGGTGATGGCACTCGAGCCGGGGCTGGAGCGTCTTCTCGGGCAAGCGGTGCAGGGCGCTGGCGGGGACGGTTCCGGCATCGAGCCCGGTCTTGCCGACACGTTGCTGAGGGAAACGGTGGCCGCTTCGGAACGACAGGAAGCGCTCGGGCTGCCAGCGGTATTGCTCGTTCCAGGTACGTTGCGCTGGCTGCTGTCGCGCTTCCTGCGCCGAGCCTGGCCAACTCTCAAGGTGCTGGCCAATGCGGAAGTACCGGAGACGAGAACCATCAAAGTCACGACTGTAATCGGAGCTAAGACATGAGTGTAAAACGCATAGTTTCCCCAACGGCGCGCGAAGCGCTACGCCGTGTCAAAGAGGAACTCGGACCGGACGCCATTGTGGTTTCAAACAAGGCGGTGCCGGACGGCGTCGAAATTACGGCCATGTCGGCCGATAGCCTGGATGCGCTTTCGGCGTCGGTGACCTCTCCTCGCAACCACCCGCGGGCTCAGCCCGAAAGGCCGGCGCCTGAGGATTCGGACGATGACTATACGGTCAGCCTTTCTGCGAAGGCCCATTCGCAAATGCCTTTCCGCACATGGTCGCCTGCGCAGACAGTTGCCCAGCCAGGCGACACCGGCAAATCACGTCCCCGGCCCTTGCCATCGCGAGCAGAGGCAGTAGCGCGGTTAGCGGAGTCCTCAGCCACACCCGAGTTTTCATCGGCACCGCGGCCACCGCACAATGGCGCTGCCGGGGCGGCAACGCCGCAAGTGGCACAACTGATGAATGAGATGCAGTCGATCAAGAATCTGCTTGAGCGGCAGCTTGCCGGTTTTGCGTGGGGGGAAATGTCGCGGCGGAATCCGGCGCAGGCAATGTTGCTCGCCGAGTTGCTCGATGCGGGCTTTTCCAGCGCCCTGGCGCGGCGGTTGGTTGACAAGATGTCGGCGGAGATGTCCGTGGCGGACGGCCGCAAGCTGTTGGCGAATACGATCAACAGGAATTTGCGGGCGTCGACCGCGGATAGCGACATCATCGATCGAGGAGGTGTATTTGCGCTTGTCGGTCCAACGGGTGTCGGAAAAACGACGACGACGGCAAAGCTGGCCGCGCGCTGCGTGGTTCGCTATGGCGCGGAGCGATTGGCATTGCTGACCACCGACGGTTACAGGATCGGCGCCCACGAGCAACTGCGCATTTACGGACGCATTCTTGGTGTTCCCGTTCATGTGGTCCGTGACAGCGAAGACCTTCGGCGTACGCTCGTCGATCTTCGCGACAAGCACATGATATTGATCGACACGGTCGGCATGAGCCAGCG
Organism: Rhodocyclaceae bacterium; assembly: GCA_050287865.1. GTDB lineage: Bacteria > Pseudomonadota > Gammaproteobacteria > Burkholderiales > Rhodocyclaceae > Fen-999. Next base: position 9,854 of record JBNKCS010000005.1, read on the forward strand.
CGACCGCATGGTTGCCGACCAGGCCGCCATGCTGACGAGGGCGGGAGAAGTCAAGCGTCTGTTGCTCCTGAACGCAGTCAGTCGTGGCGACACGCTGGACGATGTCATACGGGCGTATGCGGGCGAGGATCTCGTCGGCTGCATCCTGACCAAGATCGACGAAGCGGCCTCTCTGGGTCCTGCGCTCGATGCGGTTGTTCGTCATGGACTGTTGCTAGCCTATGTAACCAACGGTCAGCGCGTTCCGGAGGACATGCATTTGCCTAACCGGACCTATTTGCTGCACCGAGCTCTCAAGTTGTCCGGCGAGATGTCTCCGCATCGGCTGCAAGCCGACGACGCCGGTCTGATGGTCGCGATGCATGGCAACACTACCTCGACCCAGGGGGTGTCCGTTGGCTGAGCGTCGAGAATGGGGTGTTGATCAGGCGGATGGCCTGCGCCGCCTGTTCGGATGTCGGGAGCCTCAAGTGATTGCCTTCGCTTCCGGCCGGGAAGCCTGTGGAAGAACGACCCTGGTAGTACAGACTTCGGTAGCGCTTGCCGCCACCGGTCAGGCGGTGGTCGTAGTCGACGAGAATCCCCCACCTGACAATGTCCTGACCGCGTTCGGATTGACTGCCCGCAACGACTTCCTCCAGGTGGTGCGTGGCGACCGTAGTCTTGCACAAGTGGCGCTTGAGGCGGCGCCGCTCGTTCGGGTGATACCGGCAGCTCGTGCTGCGCGGGAAATCGATCACGCCAGCGTGGCACAACAGAACAAGCTGGCGGCGAATTTCCGAAGCATGCAGGAAGGGGCTGGTTTCGTATTGATCGATTGTTCAACCACCCGTCGTACCGGCCAGTTGTCCGCAGTTGCGACGTTGGCACGACATTTTGTTGTGGTGGTTGCGGCTCAGGGCGCGGCGATTACGCATGCCTACGCGCTGATCAAGCGCGTTGCGCAAGAGTATGGTCGGGAGAGCTTCCAAATCGCAGTTACACGTGCGCGATCATCCGAGGAGGCCAGGGCTATTTATGACAACATGCGCCGTGTTGCGCGAGAACATCTGGGCGTTCGACTCGACTATCTGGGCGCCTCCGCTGTTCCTGTAACCGACCATCTGGCAGACGCGCTGCTTCGCAATCTTCTCTCTGGTGTGGAGATGGCTGGACATGAAGGTTTTTGCGTTGCCGCGCCCGGTTTGCGACCGTCGGGTATCCTGGATTCAGTGGTATAGTCGATTCGTCCTGTCTGCGGATTTTGCCCATGTATACCGTCCAGGGCGCACCTGACAAGGAAGACCTCGTACGTCAGCATGCCCAGTTGGTCAAACGCTTGGCGTTCCAGCTGATGGCGAAACTTCCGGCTAGCGTACAAGCCGATGATCTCATCCAAAACGGCATGATCGGGTTGCTTGATGCACTCGATCGATTCGAAGAGGGCATGGGAGCTCAATTTGAAACGTATGCCGCACAGCGTATTCGCGGCGCAATGCTCGACGGCTTGCGCGAGGACGATTGGGTTCCACGCGGAGTGCGGCGGGAAATGCGGCGTGTCGAGGAAGCGATTCACAAACTGGAGCACGAGCATGGTCGGCCACCGAGCGAAGGCGAACTTGCCGCGGCATTGGGCATGACGCTCGGCGAATACCAAAAGCTGTTGCAGGGGGCACGCGGTCATCAGCTGATTTACCTTGAGGATCTCGTCGGCGAGCGGGACGAGTCCTACCTTGACCGGAATTGCGCGGGCCCTCAGCTTGACGACCCCTTGGCGCTATTGGAGGATATTGACAGTCGGCGCGCTTTGGCAAGCAGCATTGAGGCTCTTCCTGAACGCGAGAAAACCGTCATGGCGTTGTATTACGATGACGAACTGAATCTCAAGGAGATTGGCGAAGTGCTAGGCGTCACCGAGTCCCGTGTTTGCCAGTTGCATAGCCAGGCGGTCGCTCGTCTACGCGCAGCGATGCAGTTTCGCGAGGGCGTCCCGGTGGAAACGAAACGTCGCGGGCGGCCTCCAAAGTCGTCTCAGGTGGGCTAGGGGACATGGACAAGATAAGCCTGTTGGGTTTGGTGCTCGGCCTGATGGCCATTGTCCTCGGACAAGTTCTTGAAGGCGGGGCAGTCAGTTCGCTATTTCAGCCTACTGCCTTGCTCATCGTTTTTGGCGGAACCCTGGGGGCTGTCATGCTGCAAAGCTCTCCCCGGACCTTCATTCTCGGAATGAGAATGGTACGCTGGGTATTCTCGCCGCCGCGCTTGAGACCGATCGACCTGATTCGACAGATGGTTCAGTGGAGCCACGTTGCCCGCAAGGAGGGATTGCTGGCATTGGAAGCCCAAATCCCCAATGTATCTGACCCGTTCGTTCGGCGCGGTTTGCAACTGCTCGTCGATGGTGCCGAGCCCGACGGTCTGCGGGAGGTACTGGAAGTCGAAATCGGTACCTATGAGGCCCAAATGCGTCTGGCTGCCCGAGTTTGGGAATCTGCAGGCGGATATGCGCCGACCATCGGTATTCTTGGTGCTGTCATGGGGCTGATTCACGTAATGGAAAACCTGTCCGACCCGGCGCGCCTAGGCGGTGGAATTGCCGTGGCGTTTGTTGCGACGATTTACGGTGTAGGCTCGGCCAACCTGATCTTCCTGCCGATCGCGAAGAAGCTCATGGCGATTATTCATCAGCTCGGTCTTGTGCGGGAGATGTATGTCGATGGGCTTGTCGGGATCGCCAATGGTGACAACCCGAGGATGATCGAAAGCCGGCTGCAAGGCTACTTTTCCTGATCATGCCACGCGATCGTCGAACCGATGACGAGCACGAGAACCATGATCGATGGCTAGTTTCGTACGCGGATTTCATTACGCTACTCTTCGCCTTTTTTGTTGTCATGTATGCGATATCCCAGGTCAACGAAGGCAAGTATCGTGTTCTGTCGGATACGCTATCGTCTGCGTTTCGCAATGTTCCCGGTGCCTCATCAGGAGCCCAAGTTTCAGTAAACCCACGCACGCCTGTTCCGTTGCTGATCCCGCTGAAGAAGCCGCGTCCCGTCGTCAAGGTCGATAGCGACCAGCTTGTCAAGAAGGTGAAACTGCGCAACATGGCGAAGGATATCAATGAGGCGCTGGCGCCACTTGTGAAGGAAGGGCAGGTACGAATCACCGAAGGTGCCCTCGGAATCACGGTAGATATCAACGCCAGTGTGCTCTTTGCGTCCGGTGATGCTCGTTTGGACGCGCGTGCGGAAGAGGCTCTCAAGGCAGTCGCACGGGTTCTGGCACCGACTGATTTCCCGATAACTGTCGAGGGGCATACCGACAATACGCCGATCAATACTCCACAGTTTCCTTCAAACTGGGAGCTGTCCGGGACGCGGGCCTCAAGCGTTGTTCGCCTGTTCATCGAAAACGGAGTGGATCCGCGGCGCCTGACAGCGACCGGTTACGCGGATCAGCGGCCGGTCGAAGACAATGCGACACCCGAAGGTCGCGCACGCAATCGCCGGGTCGCAATAACCATCGAGTCGAGAACTCCGGATAATCCGGTCGAAGTGCGCTTACCCTGACTGGTGTCGTCTACTTGGGGATTAGACGGAACCGAAAGAGCGTCCGCCGACCCCAGGCATGGATTGACCGTCGGGTCCGTATGTCGCTGTTTGATCCACCGCTGCGCTTAACGCGGACAACGCCCGCTGATTGTGCTGTAGATGCAAGCCGATCAGTTTGCCGTTTGCCTCATTGAGGGCTCTGGCTTCCGCTGCCAAGTCCAACAGTTCGTCCCATTTGCGGGAACTCGGCGATCCGCTGTCGGTAATGATCCAGGCGTCCATTCCCGCACGGCCGGCGGGGAAATGAATTCGAGCCAATGCCTCATCGCGTGCCGCCGCCAGACGTCCCAATTCAAGTGCAGCCTGCGACTTCCCGGTGGCTAGCGCGACAAGCCCGTCGCTGGTTCCTGAAACCAGCAACGATTGCTCCTGACGCAACAACTCGATGAATGAACGAAGTGCCGCAAGCTCCTGTGAGAGCAGGGCTGCAATATTCTCTCCGACGCCGGAAACGGCCGTCACGTTACCGGCTATTGCTGTTGCCGTGCGAGCATCTGCCGGACATTCTCCAGCAGACCCTCGGCAATTCGGTCAGGGTTGATCTGGAAACGCCCTTCGCTGATTGCCTGCTTGATTTCGGCGATGCGGGCCGTGTCTACCTCTGGCGTGTTGGCGATGGCGGCGCTGACTTCCTGAAGACGCGCTGAAAGCGAAGACAAATCGACCTGCTCGGCCTCCGACGCCGAAGGGCGCCTGCTGCCTTGCGTGGCCGGCTTAACGCGTCCCGATTGATCACTCTGGGTGACCGAAGGGAGAGATGGATTGATTTTCATTGCGTTGGTTCCTTTTCCGCTCTGCGCGATTGACTATTTCAACGGCCCATCGCGGGAAAACTTGAGTGGTCTCATTAATGTTTTGATTTTACATCAGAATCCGATTTCGACGATGCCTCCACGTCGGGCAATGCCGCTGACGATCTGCCCGTCGTCCAATCTGACACGGACGATCTGACCTTCCAGTCCGTTGCTCAGAGCCCGGCCTTCATTGGCGACTCGAAATCCCGGGCCCCCGGAGATCACTTTTACCGTCTGATTTTGAAGTACGACTACCGGTTGGCGCAGCATATCGGCGCGCAGTGGCAGTCCGGCCACGATGGAGAATGAAGCCGTTCGTCCGACGGCTTCGTTCTCGTCTGTCAACACACCCGCTGGCAGATCCGACAGGTCGCCTCGACGACGAGTCAGGTCGCTCGCGGAAATCGTCTGCCCCTTCGCTAATGGAAGTGCGGTGACCAGATAATCGGTCACGACGTGAATATGCACCGGGACGAAGATAGTCCAGCCATGTTTCGATTGGCAGTGCACGGATACGGTGGTTCGTCCCCAACTCTTCGCTCCAACTGCCAGGCCGACCTGAAGGGTGGTACACGGCATCAAGCGGTTGTCCTTGGCGATTCCGCCGATCGTGTAGCTGACTTTTCCGGGGAGGCCTTTTATCTGTTGGCGCAGATAAGTCTCGATTGCGTCTCTGACGGGTGCGGGATCCTGATGGGCCGAGGCAATTGGCGCAAACAAGCCCGTCAAGCACCCTAGCGCCCCCAATGTTGTCAGCCAGTATTTCATTTGGCGATTCAAACACGGGGGTGCATCCGAGGCAATAGTGTTCCTGCTACGCCGATCGTTACGGCAAGAATTGCCGCTGTGAGGATCCTGTTGCCGGTGAGTCGACGGAATTGCTGCAGACATGACCACCTGATTCCTGCCTGGGCGGTATCGTAGCGCTGTCGATGGTCTGGCATGGATGCTGCATATCGTTTCGGGCAAAGGACAAACGAGGCCAACATGCTCAGTGGTATCGACCAACAATTGGGGATTTTTCGGAACGTCGCGAACTTGCGAACGTATCGCCAGGAATTGCTCGCCTCCAATATCGCCAACGCCGATACTCCCAATTACAAGGCCCGCGATTTCGACTTCAAGGCAGCATTGGAAAACGCGGTGGCCGGTCAAGCAAGCTTTGCCATTGCCCGTACCTCGCCGCAGCATCTGACGGGCGCCAACTTGAGCGGGGTCGGAAACGCGCCGGCTGGCGTCAATGTCCTTTACCGCAATGAGTATCAGGCGAGTGTGGACGGCAACACCGTCAACATGGACGTCGAGCGAAGTGCTTTTGCCGAAAACGCGGTGCAACTCGAATCAACGCTGACCTTCCTTCGCGAAGAATTCCGTCGTCTCCAGCTGGCTATACAGGGACAGTAAGATGAGCTTGTTCAACGTCATGACCATTGCCGGTTCTGCCCTCACTGCCCAATCGGCACGGCTGAACGCGACTGCCAGCAACCTGGCGAATGCGGACAGCGTAGCGGACGCGGACGGCAAGCCGTATCGTGCCAGACAGGTGGTCTTCCAGGCGATGCCGGTTACTGCCGATGGCGGTGTCGGCGTGAGGGTGACCAGTGTGGTTGCGAGTGCCGCTCCCGGGCGCATGGTGTACGACCCGCAAAACCCTGCGGCTGACGAAAAGGGCTACGTCGAAATGCCGAATGTGAATGTGGTCGAGGAAATGACCAACATGATTTCGGCGTCGCGCGCCTATCAAACCAACGCCGAAGTCATGAGCGCCGCAAAGGCGCTGCTGGTCAAGACTCTGGCGCTTGCCTCCTAAGGAACAGGGAACTGACATGAGCACCTCGATAGCCAGTAGTACCAACGACTACTACCAGTCACTGATCGACTCGGTTAACAGCAAATCCGGCACTTCGGCCAGCAGCAAAGCCATGTCGGAAACGGAGGATCGCTTCCTCAAGTTGCTGACCACGCAAATCAAGAATCAGGACCCGCTTAATCCGTTGGACAACGCCGAAGTCACTTCGCAACTGGCGCAGATCAGCACTGTCAGCGGCATTGAGAAGCTCAATGCGACGCTGCAGACCCTGCTTGCTGGCGCGGTGGATAGCCAGACGACACAGGCGGCTTCGCTGGTGGGCAACGCCGTCATGGTTCCGGGCAACAGCCTGGTGCTGTCGTCGAGCGCGGGTGTGGGCGGGTTGGTGCTGGACAGCGACGCCGACAACGTGACCGTCACGATTTCTGATGAAAACGGACTCGTGATGCGCACGATGGAGCTTGGCGAGCTGGATGCCGGCCTGCACAACATCGCCTGGGATGGCACGACGGACAGTGGCGAGGTGGCGGCCGATGGAAACTATTCGATATCGGTTGCGGCGACAGTCGATGGCGAAAAAGTTACGGCGACGCCACTCAACCTGGGCGTTGTGCGCAGTGTGATTACAGGTACCAGCGGCTATTTGCTCGATCTCGGCTCGCTGGGTTTGTTCACCATGGATGACGTAAAGCAGATTCTCTGACAGGAGTGGCATCATGAGTTTCCAACAAGGTCTTAGCGGTCTCAACGCCTCCTCGAAGGCACTCGACACCATCGGCAACAATATTGCCAACTCGGGAACGGTCGGCTACAAGATGTCCACGACCCAGTTCGCCGACGTCTTTGCCGCATCGCTGTCCGGCGCCGGCACCGCGCCGATCGGCCTGGGCGCGAAGGTGGCCACGGTCGCCCAGCAATTTACGCAGGGCAACATCAGCGTCACCAGCAATCCGCTCGACATGGCCATCAACGGTGGCGGATTCTTCCGTTTGCAAAGCGCAACGGGCGACGTCGTCTATTCCCGCAACGGTCAGTTTCAACTCGACCAGAGTGGCTACATCGTAAATTCCAGCGGCTATCAATTGACCGGTTACGCTGCCGATGTGAACGGCACCATCAACCCGCCGCTGGTTGCATTGCAGCTGTTCGACGCCACTTCCAGTTCCGATGCCGCGCCGCAGGCGACTGGCGCCAGTGCGGCTGCCCTCGGTATCAGCGCCAGCCTCAACCTCGACTCGCGCGAGGCCGTGCCAACCGGGACGCCTTTCAACTACGCCGACGCCACGACGTACAACAGTTCGACGGCCGTCACCACCTATGACAGCCTTGGCAACCCGCACATCTATTCGCTCTATTTCGTCAAGAATGCCACGAACAGCTGGGAAGTCTATGCGACTGTCTCCAACCCCGCCGGCGCCACGCCGACGTTCACCGACCTATCGGCAGCCGGCACGGTGGCGCTGACCACGCTTACCTTCAACACCGATGGCTCGATCAATACCGGCGGTGCGCCGACCCAGGCCATCACCGCGGCGCAGCTTGGTTATGCCGGCGGTGTCGATCCGATGACGGTTCCGGTCAGCTTCGCCGGTACCACGCAATTCGGTTCGCTCTTCACAGTGAATTCGCTGACCCAGGACGGTTTTGCCTCCGGCAAGCTGGCGGGCTTCAGTATCGGCGATGACGGCGTGGTTCTGGGCAAGTACACCAACGGCCAGTCGAAAAACCTTGGACAAGTAATCCTGTCGAGTTTCCGTAACGCCCAAGGCTTGCAACCGCTAGGCAACAACCTCTGGGCGGCGAGCGCGACCTCCGGCGCCGAGCTGAATGGCGAACCCGGATCAAGCGGGCAGTATGGCCCGGTCCAATCGTCGGCGCTCGAGGATTCCAACGTCGACCTGACTGCCGAACTGGTGTCCATGATCACCCAGCAGCGCGTGTATCAGGCCAACGCGCAGACGATCAAGACGCAGGACCAGGTTTTGCAGACCCTGGTCAATCTCCGCTAAAAGTCAGCCCTGACGGCACGCCGACATGGACCGCCTGATCTACACCGCGATGACCGGCGCCTCCCAGACGATGGGGCGGCAGGCCGCGGTGGCGCACAATCTGGCCAATGTCACCTCGACCGGCTATCGCGCCGAGGAGCACCGTCTGCGTGCCGTGCCGGTGCAGTCGACCAATGCGCCGTCGCCGCTGGCTACCCGTGCCTTCGTCGTCGATGCCAGCGTGAGTACCGACTTCACGCCGGGCTCGATGCAATACACCGGCCGTGCGCTCGACGTGGCGGTCGACGGCAAGGGCTGGATCGCGGTAACGCTGCCCGATGGAACCGAAGGCTACACTCGCAATGGCAGCCTGGAGCTGTCGGTCAATGGTGTGCTGCAGACGCGTGGCGGTATTCCCGTGCAGGGCGATGGCGGTGCGATCAGCGTTCCGCCGGACGTAAAGATCACGATCGGTCGCGATGGCACGGTTTCGGTGATTCCGGAAACCGGTGCCCAGAACACGGTAAACGTGATTGGCCGCATCAAGCTGGTGAATCCTGATGAGGTGGAACTGACGCGCGGCGCCGACGGTTTCTTCCGCATGCGCGGCGGCAATGCTGCGCCGGTGGACGAAAACGTGAAGGCGGCCAGTGGCTATCTGGAAGGAAGCAACGTGAGTCCGGTGGACCAGATGGTGACCATGATCTCGCTTTCGCGTCAGTTCGAGATGCAGGTAAAGATGTTGCAGACTGCCGACCAGAACGACAAGTCGGCGACCCAGGTGATTTCCGCTCGCTAGGAAAATTGAACCATGATCCGCTCCCTCTGGATTGCCAAAACCGGCCTCGATGCGCAGCAAACCCAGCTTGACGTCATCTCGAACAACCTGGCCAACGTCAGCACCAACGGCTTCAAGCGCTCGCGCGCCGTGTTCGAGGATCTTCTCTATCAGACCTTGCGCCAGCCGGGAGCCGCGTCTTCGCAACAGACGACCATTCCGTCCGGCCTGATGCTGGGTACCGGGGTACGGCCGGTTGCCACCGAGCACATCTTCACGCAGGGCAGTTTGCAGAAGACCGAAAATGCACTGGACATTGCGGTCAACGGCCAGGGGTTTTTCCAGATCCAGATGCCCGACGGAACGCTGGCCTATACCCGTGACGGCGCGTTCCAGATGGACAGCACCGGGCAGATCGTTACCGCCAGCGGCTATCCGCTGTCACCGGCAATCACCATCCCGACCAATTCGACTTCGATCACCATCAGTCGCGACGGCATCGTGTCGGTGCTCACAGCCGGCAGTACGACGGCCACGCAGGTTGGCAACATTCAGCTCGCCAGTTTTGTCAACATCGGCGGGCTGCAAAGCGTCGGCGAGAATCTCTTCATCGAGACCGCGTCATCCGGAACGCCCACCCCGAATACGCCGGGCAGCAACGGCACGGGACTGCTCAACCAGGGCTATGTCGAGACGTCGAACGTAAACGTGGCGGAAGAACTGGTTTCGATGATCCAGACGCAGCGCGCGTACGAACTGAACTCGAGGGCGATCCAGACCTCCGACAGCATGCTCGGACGCTTGACCCAACTTTAATGGGTGACATCATGAGAAAGCTCCTCTCATTCTGGATTGTGGCCGTTGCCATGAGCGGTTGCGCTTCCACCGTACCTGGCTCATCCGTCCACCAACCGATGAGCGTGCGGCCGGAGGCGAAGGAATTCGCTGCGCCAGGAAACGGTGCAATCTACAATGTTGCCAGCAGTCGCCCACTGTTCGAAGACAGGCGGGCGCGCTTCGTCGGCGATACGCTGACCATCAACATTGCCGAGAAGACCCAGGCGTCCAAGAAGTCCGATACCAAGGCCGAACGCAGCCAGAGCTACGACGTATCCATACCGAGCGTGATCAATCTGCCATTCAAGGGCTTGCAGGGCATGACGCTGGGCGTCGGTAGCGACAACAAGTTCGGCGGTACCGGCTCGAATACGTCGAGCAACGACTTCATCAGCACCATTACCGTGACGGTGATCGATGTCTATCCCAACGGAAATCTGCTCGTTTCGGGCGAGAAGCAGCTGGGCTTGAAAGACGGTGAAGAGTTCATCCGCTTTTCAGGCGTGGTAAATCCCAGCACGATCACCGGCGCCAATACGGTTCAGTCTACCCAGGTGGCGGATGCGCGCATGGAGTTCAAGGCCAACGGCTTCGTTGATAGTGCGAATTCAATGGGCTGGCTGTCGCGCTTCTTCTTGAGCCTGCTGCCGTTCTAAGGGGAGCATCATGAGAAAGAGCTACCGCTTCCTGCTGGTTACAACGTGGCTGATGGCCGGGCTTATAGCTGCCGGCGTTGTCCATGCGGAGCGCATCAAGGATCTGGCCTCCATCGCCGGAGTGCGTACCAACCAACTGATCGGCTACGGTATCGTGGTGGGCCTCGACGGCTCGGGCGACCAGACGACGCAAACGCCGTTCACGGTGCAGAGCGTGATCAACATGCTCTCGAACATGGGCGTCAATCTGCCGCCTGGCCAGTCGCTGCAACTGAAGAACGTGGCGGCAGTAATGGTCACGGCGACACTGCCGTCGTTTGCGCGTAGCGGCCAGCAGATCGACGTGACTGTCTCGTCCATCGGTAACGCGAAGTCGCTGCGTGGTGGAACGCTGGTTCTGACGCCGTTGAAGGGTGCCGACGGAAACATTTACGCCATGGCGCAGGGCAATGTCGTGGTTGTCGGCGCAGGCGCTTCGGGCGGCGGCTCGACGGTCACGATAAACCATCTGTCGGTGGGCCGGATCGCCGACGGGGCTACTGTCGAGCGCGAGGTTCCGACTCCGGTCGGGCAGGGTGAGTTCGTGCACTACGAAATGAACAATACCGATTTTGCCACCACACAGTTGGTGGTCGAGGCGATCAACGGGGTTTACCCCGGTAGCGCTGCCGCCGTGGATGGACGGTTGGTACGCGTGCGTGCACCCGTCGAGGCGAATGAGCGGGTTGCTTTCATCGGCCGCATCGGAGCGATCGAAGTCGCACCGGCCCGGCCCGCGGCCAAGGTCATCGTCAATTCCCGCACCGGGTCGGTAGTGATGAATCAAATGGTGATGGTCGATAGCTGTGCCGTCGCGCATGGCAACCTCTCGGTTTCGGTCAGCGCGGACAACGCGATCAGCCAGCCGGGCGCGCTTTCCGGCGGACAAACGGCCGCGGTCACGAATGCGCAGATCGATGTCCGGCAGGAAGGTGGCAGGCTCGCAACGGTCAGAACCGGCGCCAATCTTGCGGAAGTCGTCAAAGCCCTGAATGCGATCGGTGCCAATCCACAGGACTTGATCGCGATTCTTCAGGCCATGAAGACGGCGGGTGCGCTCAGGGCGGCGCTGGAGGTCATATAAACACCGTGCGCCAGCTGTAAAACGGTCGGGTTTTGCCGGCTTGTTCGGCTGATCGTCGCGGGCTTATCGGTGTGATCCTGTCAGACAACATGGACTCGCTCAATATCACCCCATCGATTTTCGACAGTAACGGGCTGGCAGCCATCAAGCGTCAGGTCAAGAGCAACGATCCGGCGGCGCTGAAGGCTGCGGCGCAGCAGTTCGAGGCGCTTTTTCTGCAGATAGTCCTGAAGTCGATGCGCGATGCGACGCCAAAGGGCGGTCTGTTCGACAGCGAGCAGAGCCGAATGTACGAGTCGTTGCTGGATCAGCAGATGAGTCAGGTACTGGCGGCGAACGGCGGCACGGGACTGGCCAGACTGATCGAAAGTCAGCTGTCGCGGGACGCCGATGCAGATGCCGCTTCCGCATCATCGCCGGTCAAGGACGGTTCGCCTGCCGGAATGCAGATCGTCGCGCCGGCTTCGTCCTCGTCGGCGCACGATTTCGTCGACAGGATGATGCCGCTTGCAATCGAAGCCAGCCGCAGCAGCGGAATACCGGCGCACTTCATCGTCGCCCAGGCTGCGCTCGAAACGGGCTGGGGCCGTTCGGAACCACGTTACCCGAACGGCCAGCCCAGCCACAACCTGTTCGGCATCAAGGCCGGCGGCAACTGGACCGGCCCGACGGTGGACGCGAGCACAACCGAGTATGTCGGCGGCGTCGCGCGCCAGCGAGTCGAGCGCTTCCGAGCCTACAGCTCGTACGCGGAGGCGTTTGAAGACTACGCAAATCTGATCGCCGGCAATTCCCGCTATTCGGCCGTGGTCGGCCGTAGCGATCCGGTGGAGTTTGCGCAGGGGCTGGCGCGCGCCGGCTACGCGACCGATCCGGCCTATGCCGAAAAGCTGACCAGGATAATTGCCACTATACCGCTGCCGCCGGAACTGGCCACGTAACTGGCACGGGCGTTGCTCATTTCCCGTTAGAGCCTCAATTCGCGGCATTTTTTGCCGTTATCGGGAAATCGGAACGGAGTTCTCATGAGCACACTCAGTATCGGCATCAGCGGACTCAATGCCGCCTCCATCGGCCTGGCGACCACCAGTCACAACATCGCCAATTCGTCGACACCCGGCTATAACCGCCAGGTCATCGTCAATGGCACGAACTTTTCGGTGCTGAGCGGGTCTGGCTACATCGGTCAAGGCGCTCACGTCGAGACCGTCAAGCGCATTTACAGCGAATTTCTGTCCGAGCAGGTAATGTCTGCGCAGACCAGTGCCGCCGAGATGGACAGCTATCTCCAGCAGATCAGCCAGATCGACAACGTCCTGGCCGACGCCTCGATCGGATTGAGTTCTGCCATGAGTGGCTTCTTCAGCGGCGTACAGGCGGTCGCCGCCGATCCCTCTTCCATCCCGGCGCGCCAATCCATGCTCTCCACCGCGCAGACGCTGATGTCCCGTTTTCAGTTGCTGGACCAGCGCATGGCCGAAATCCGCGACGGTGTTAACGCGCAAATCGCCAGCGAGGTTTCGGTGATCAGCAGCTATTCCAGCCAGATCGCCGAACTCAACGAACGCATCCTGTTCGCCCAGGCCGGATCGCAGACTCAGCAGCCCAACGACCTGCTCGACCAGCGCGACCAACTGATAACCGAGCTCAATCAGCACGTGCGCGTTTCGACCCTGATGCAGGGGGACGGCACCATGAACCTGTTCTTCGGAAACGGTCAGCCGCTGGTCGTCGGCACCGATGCCTACTCATTGAGCACCATGGCGGCTGTCGACGATCCCGAGCGAACAGTGGTTGTCGTCAACACGCCGGGCGGCACGGCGATCCAGGTACAGGAGTCGCAAATTTCCGGTGGCACGCTCGGTGGTCTGATCAGTTTTCGCAGCGAATCCCTCGATGCCGCCCAGAACGCCCTCGGGCGCGTCGCGATCGGCCTGACGCAGACGTTCAATAACCAACATCAGTTGGGTCAGGATTTGACCGGAGCCTTGGGTGGGGACTTTTTCAGCATCGACGATCCGACGACCTATGCAAGCTCGCTTAACACCGGTTCGGGCGTACTCGCTGCAACCTTCTCGAGTACCGCAGCCGCCAACCTGACGACCAGCGACTACCAGTTGAGTTATGCCGGTGGCGTCTACACGCTGAAGCGGCTGTCCGACAACCAGACATGGACAGGTGCTTCAGCCGCCGCAGTGGCGACTGCCGCCGACCAGGGCTTCGACCTCTCGCTGACGGGGACTCCCCTCGACGGTGACGCCTTCAAGATCGAACCGACCCGCTCCGGGGCGGGCACCATCGCCGTTGTGGTAACCGATACCCGCAACATCGCGGCGGCGGCGCCGATGCGGACCGCCGCAGCACTTGCCAACACCGGTACCGGCACCATCGGCGCCGGTTCGGTTAACAGCCCGGCACCGCCCGACACGAACCTCCAGCAGACCGTGACGATCACCTTTACCGACGCAACGCACTTCAACATTGTCGGTACCGGTACCGGCAACCCTGCCGGCGTTGTCTACACTGCGGGCGCATCGATCAGCTACAACGGCTGGACGACCGAGATTTCGGGTGCGCCACAGGCCGGCGACGTGTTTACCGTCAGCGCCAACACCAACGGCGTATCCGACAACCGCAATGCCGTCGCACTTTCCGCGCTGCAGACTGCCGATACGATGATCGGGGGCACGGCCAGCCACCTGGAGGCCTACGCGCAACTGGTGAGCGAAGTCGGCAACAAGACGCGGGAAGTGAAGACGATCGGCGCGAGCCAGACTGCACTGGCCGAGTCGGCACTTGCCAGCCAGCAGGAACTGTCGGGCGTCAATCTCGACGAGGAAGCCGCCAACCTGATGCGCTACCAGCAGGCCTACCAGGCATCGGCGAAGGTAATCGAAATTGCTTCCAAGGTCTTCGATTCCATCCTCGCCCTCGGATAATCAATAGGACGATCGCGCCATGAGAATCAGCACCAACATGATCTACAGTCTGGGCGTTCGCGGAATCAACGAGCAGTTGGCCGCAACCCTGAAGCTCCAGCAACAGATCTCCGCCAATCGCCGCATGCTGTCCCCATCCGACGATCCCGTCGCCGCGGCGCAGGCGCTTACCGTGCAGCAGCGCCAGGACATCAATACCCAGTATTCCACCAACATCGACTACGCGACGTCGGCACTTGCCTACGAAGAGGTACAGTTGAGCGCCGCTGTTGAAATCTTTGGCCGCGTCAAGGAACTCGCAATCCAGGCAAGCGACAACACGCTGACGCCATCACAGCGGTCCGGCATCGCGGTGGAACTGCGCGCCCATTTCGACAGCTTGCTCGGGATTGCCAATACCAAGGACGAAACCGGGCAATACATGTTCGCTGGCTACAAAGGAGATACGTCGCCCTTTGCCGGTTCGGTGGACGGTGGCGTCACCTATTCCGGAGACGATGGTCAGCGGCAAATGCAGATATCGCCGGCGCGCATCATCGAAACGAGCGATCCGGGCTCTGCCGTTTTCGAGCGGATTACCAGCGGCAACGGGGTATTCTCCACGACCTATGCTGCGGGCAATACCGGTACCGGCGTGATCGGTGGCGGCGCCGTGAGCGACCCGTCCGCCTGGGTAGCGCCATCGAGCGGCAGCTATACCCTCACGTTCACGGGCGGTGGTACGACCTATGAGCTTTACGATGGGGCTACGCTGCTGTCCAGCGGTACCTATACCAGCGGAAACGCGATTCCCCTGCAGGACGCGACGGGGCTGCCGGTCGTCAGTTTTGGTGCGACCGTTACCGTCACCGGCTCACCGGCTGACGGTGATGCGTTCAGCATTACTCCCAGTACCAGCCAGTCGCTGTTTACGACGCTTTCCAACCTGATTCACGCCGTCGAGAGTACGGGAACCTCGGATGCCGATGTCGCCGAATATCGGAGCGACATTCGTGTGGCCATGGGCGAGTTGAACAATGCCTACGACAATGTGCTGCGCGTGCGCAATGCCGTTGGTTCCCGTCTGGCCGAGCTCGATACCGTCGGCTCGATCAACAGCGACCTGAACCTTCAGTACGCAACGACGCTATCGAACCTGCAGGATCTCGATATGACCAAGGCACTCACCGACCTGACGCTCAGAAAGACCAACCTGGAGGCGGCGCAGAAATCCTTCGTTGCAGTTTCCCAGCTTTCGCTGTTCAATTATCTATGAGATTTGCCGCGATTCTGGCTGCGTCACTGGCGCTGGCTGCCTGCGGAAGTTCGTCGGTGAGGACGATCCCGAGCAGTGGCTCATTGATCCCGGACTACACGCTCAAGATGTCGCCCACGATCAGCATTGCGCTGGAAAAGATTGTCTACTGGGGTGCGCTGGCGGGCGTTGCCTACATGGTGCTGGATCCGCTTTCGCCGAACTGGGAAATCGAAGAAGCTCCACTTGGCGAGAATCACATCCACTTTTCGCTGCGCATGAAGCGCTACTACACGGGAGGCGCGGGCGAGGCCCAGGCTCTGCTTCATCGCCGTGCCAAGGAACTCATGCGCTTGAACGGCTTCGACGGCTATCAGGTCGTCGAGTATCAGGAAAGCCTGGACTCTTCGGTGATTGGTTCGCAGCGCACCGCAACCGGCGTCGTGAAACTGACCAGAAAGACGGCCGGTTAGCCCCCTGTTATCCGGATAATGTTGCGCAGGGCGAGGAAGCCCTGATCGAACAGGCGCTCCATCGCGGTGCCGACATAGGGTAGCGAAATCGTCAGCACTGCAAACCCCGAGAAGAGGGTCACAGGAAAGCCAACCGCAAAAAGGTTAAGTTGCGGGGCCACTCGTGCCAGTACCCCCATGGCGATGTTGGCGATCAGCAGCGCCGAGACGACAGGCAACGCCAGCAGCACCCCTGTGGAGAACATCACGGCTGCCCAGGATACGATTGCCGCGTAACCGGAGCTGGGTACTGGCGAGACGCCAACCGGCAGCAATTTGAAACTCTCGGCCAGTACCGAGAGTGTCAGCAGATGGCCGTTCATGGCCAGAAAGATCAAGGTGGTCATCAGTCCCAGAAGTTCGCTCAGAACCGGCGTTTGCGCAGTGCTCTGGGGGTCGTAGAAAAGCGCAAACGACAAACCCATCTGCAGGCCGATCATTTCACCGGCGACGTCCACTGTCGAGAAGACGATGCGAAGGGTCAGTCCCATCAGAATACCGAGCACCATCTGCTGGGCGATGATCAGGACGCCGGTCCAGGACCCCGGAGAGACGGCCGGTACAGCCGGCATTCCTGGCACCAGCGCAAACGTTATGACCAGGCCCAGGACAAGTCGAATCCGGCGCGGCACAGCAGTGCTGCCGAATACCGGAACGATGGCGAACATGCCAAGTACGCGGGCCAGCGGGAATGCCAGCATGGCCAACCAGGCGTCCAGTTGGGCCGATGTTACCGAGATCATCAGCCGATCATCGAGGGAATGGATTCGTAGAGCTGCCGGATGTACGTCGTCATTATGGTGAGCATCCAGGGACCGGCCAGGATCATGGCCAGGAAGATGGCAATCAGTTTCGGTACGAACGACAGTGTCGCTTCGTTGATCTGCGTCGCCGCCTGGAAGATGCTGACGATGAGGCCGGTGGCAAGCGCCGCGATGAACAGTGGCGCCGACACCATCAGGGCCACCTCCAGTGCTTGCCTGCCGAGTTCGACGACGGTGGTCGGGGTCATGGCGCGCGTGCTATCCGAAGCTGGCGACCAGCGAGGAGACGACAAGATTCCAGCCGTCGACGAGTACGAACAGCATGATCTTGAACGGCAGGGACACCATGACCGGCGACATCATCATCATGCCCATCGACATCAGCACGGAGGCGACCACCATGTCAATGATCAGGAACGGAATGTAGATCATGAAGCCGATCTGGAAGGCTGTCTTCAGCTCCGAGGTGACGAAGGCGGGGATTAGCACCCGCATCGGCACGTCGTCGACGGTCGCCGGTTTGGGCTGGTTGGATATCTTGGTGAACAGGGCGAGGTCTCCATCGCGCACTTGCCTGACCATGAAGCCGCGCAACGGAGCGGCGCCCCGGTCGAGTGCCTGCGTGAAGGTGATCTTGTTTTCGGAAAGCGGCAAGTAGGCGTCCGCGTATATCTTGTCGCCGACGGGCGCCATGACGAAGAGGGTCAGGAACAGGGCGAGACCTACCAGTACCTGGTTGGGTGGCGTCGATTGGGTGCCGAGCGCGTGACGCAGGAGTGAGAAGACGATAATGATGCGCGTGAAGCTCGTCATCATCAGGACGACGGCCGGCAGGAAGCTCAGGCTTGTCAGTAGCAGCAGGGTCTGGATGGACAACGACCACTGGGTGCCGCCACCCGGTGCGGGCGCGCTGGTGATCGTCGGCATCGCCTGCGCGGCGGCGAGCGTGGGCAGCAGGAGCAGGGCGGCGACCGCGAGCAGCCGGCTAGCGCGCATGGGGACGGCCCAGCAGGCGATGCAGCCAGCCCGGCAGGTCATCGGCCGGTGTCGGATCCGGTTGGGCAGGCGGGTTGATGCGCGGAATCTCGGCCAGGGCGCTGACTTGTCCCGGCGCAACGCCGAGCACCATCCAGGTTCCGCCGACCTCCAGTATCACGACACGTTCACGCGGCCCTACGGCGGTGCCGGCGACGACGCGGATCAGGCCGGCAGCTTCACCGCGTGGTGCCGACAGGCGCTTGAGCAGCCACAGGCTGGCGAACAGCATGGCGATGACCACGGCGAGGCCGAGCACCAGCTGCACGACGCTGCCGCCGAGGTCGGTTGCAGAGGCGGTTGCCTGGGCGCGCGCAACGGCCGGCGCCAGGATGATCGGTGCGATGAACAGGCGGGAAGAAGTTACGGAGGCCATTGCCGCATTAGCATACGGACGCAGCCGTGCGGGAAAACGGCGAAGCAGAGGGAGAAAGCCACGGCAATCTCCCGCGCTGACTTCGGAAAAAGTCAGCCGTGGCAGTACGCCAAGTACTGTCGATACTGGCGGACTTTCAGTGCAGGCTAACCGGCGCCAGCCGGTTAAGCGCGTCAGCGCGGCCGGAACTAAAAGTCAGCCGTGGCGATACGCCACCCGGAGGCGGCTAGTGGTTGAGCTTGTGCATCCGCTCCTGGGGAGTGACGATATCCGTGAGGCGGATGCCGAATTTGTCGTTCACGACCACCACTTCGCCTTGGGCGATCAGGGTTCCATTGATCAGTACATCCATCGGTTCCCCGGCCAGCCCGTCGAGTTCGACAACCGATCCATGGGCCAATTGCAGAAGATTGCGGATCGATATCTTGGTTCGCCCCAGTTCGACGGTCAGCCGAACCGGAATATCCATGATCATGTCGAACCCTTGCGGAGCTGCCGCCGCTTGTTTCCCGCCACCCAGTTGCTCGAAGATCTGCGCCGGCGCGGCGGTATTGCCGGCTGGCGCTTCGGATACCGCCTGCTCATTCATCGCGGCGGCCCAATCGTCTTCCGAGACTTGGGTTTCGTCGGCTTGATCATTCATCGCATTCGCTCCTAAACATGTTCCATGTCATCCTGAGCCAGGAAACGCTCCACCCTCAGCGCGTACTGACCATCGCGAACACCGTAGCCACAATCCATAACGGGAATTCCGTCGACCAGTGTCTGAATATGCTTGTCTATATGGATCGGTATCACGTCACCGACCTTGAGGCTGGCAATTTCGCTTACCGGGATTTCGCACGAAGCCAAGGGCGCCACCAGTTCCACTTCGGCAAGTTGCAGCTGCTTCGCCAACGTACTCGTCCAGCGCTTGTCGGAGCCTGCCTGCTCACTGTGCATGGTGCTGTACAGGATATCCCGGATCGGCTCGATCATCGAGTAGGGAACGCAGAAGTGCATTTCCGAGGTGTTTCCGCCGAGTTCGATGGTGAAGGTGATCGCCACAACGATTTCCGAGGGAGTGGCGATGTTGGCGAACTGGGTGTTCATTTCCGACCGGACATACTCGAACTTGATTTCGAATACCGGCTTCCAGGCTTTTTCGTATTCGGCAAAAAACACATTCAGCAGGCCTTGAATGATCCGCTGCTCGGTCGGGGTGAAATCGCGTCCCTCGACTCGCGTGTGAAACCGCCCATCGCCGCCGAACATGCTGTCGACCACCAGAAAGACCAGATTGGGATCGAGAACCATCAAGGCGGTTCCCCGTAGCGGCTTGATCGTAACGAGGTTTAGGTTGGTCGGCACCACCAGATTGCGAATGAATTCGCTGTACTTCTGGACCTTGATCGGCCCAACCGATATTTCGGTGCCTTTGTGGATATAGTTGAATAGACCGATGCGCAACAAACGGGAAAATCTCTCGTTGATCAGTTCCAGCGTCGGCATACGGCCGCGAACGATTCGCTCCTGCCGACCGAGGTCGTACGCCTGAACGCCGCCGCTGGCCGTTTCCTCCGCGGCGTTCTCTTCGCCTTCCCCGCTGACTCCCTTCAGCAGGGCATCGACTTCTTCCTGAGAGAGAAAGTCCTGGCTCATGTGGGTGCTATTGGATGATGAACGAAGTGAACAAGACCGCCTGGACAGGATCGTCCGGCCCTGCCTGGTCGCCTTGCCCGCGGCGCCTTCTCCCTGGCACTGGCGGTTCGACAATCTCGTTGATGGCCACCCGCATTTCGTCGGCGAGCTGTTGTACCCCCTGCGGCGTGGAGATGTCGGAAGCCGCCTTTCCGGACAGAATCAACAGCATCTTGTGCCTGATTTCCGGCATGTACTGCTTGATCTTCTCGCCGAGATGTTCGTCAAGGACACGCAGTTCCGGGACTGCTTGTAGATACGCCTCCTGCTGCTCGGTCTGAAGTTTCACGGTGAAGGCATCGAGTTTGACGAATATGGGTGGCGCGTCATTGCTTTGCGCCTCCTTCGGGCGCTCGATTTCCGCCGGGGTCGCGTCGCCTTCTTCATCGCCTTCCGGGGCCGGGTGCTGCATGAGAAAGAAGGCGCCGACGCCACCGAGCAGAGCCAGTAGCACAACGGTGATGATTACTATGAGAAGCAGCTTTTTGCTTTTCTTGGGAGGTTGTTCAACGTCTCCGCCTTCAGCCTTTTTGGCTTCTGCCATACTTCATCTCCCCAGCAGTGTTGTCTGGTCCATCTTGGTCAGGCGTACGTGTCGACCAGTTTGTTCGACAGCCCGCGAAGTGGGGTATTGTCATGCCTGAAGGTCGCATGGTGCAAGTCTCCATCGGCCTTTGCTTCGCCGAACGGGACGCCATGCACATTTTCGTTGTATTGCGGATCCTTGGCGGAGTGGTTTTGCGATTCCGCGCCGATATGAGTCTGGCCAAGCGTAATGCCGGCATCCGCCAGGATTTCCCTCAGTCGGGGCATGGCGTTTTCGAGCGCATCCCTGACAGTTGGACTTGCGGCGATGAAACTGGCAGTTGCCTCATCCCCTTTCATCGAGATGGAAACCTCGATGCGACCGAACTGGGGTGGGTTCAATACCAGGTCTGCTCGATCATGGCGGGAGCCGTGCATGACGATCAGGCTGTTGCCGACGGCCGATTCCCATTGGGTACTTCCTGTTGGCGCCGGGATCGAAAATTCTCCGACGGGACGATTGATATGCGTTGTTGCCGTGCCAGGGAAGGACGAGATTGCCGTGGCAACAGTCTCGGTGTTTACCGAAACTCCCGCTTTCATTCCGTCCGCAATGACTCCTCCGGCATTCTTGACAGCGGGAATCGCTTCCTGACGGGCAACGGGCGCTTCCGTTACGGCAAGTTTTGCCGGTACGGCATTGGTATTCGACAGAACCTGGCCGGATTTCTCTCTAGCAGGCGCATTCTCGCGCACGCCGACGACTGACCGAGTCAGCGCATCGCTCTCGGTACCGGTCTCGGAATCAACTTTCGTTGGTGACGCTGAGAAAGTGGTCGCAAGTGCTGTTTTGCTGTTTGCGCTGTTAACGCCGGTTTCTTGGGTGGTCGAGCTTGTATTAAGGCCACGTCCGACCGGGATCGTCGTGGCCGCAACTGCAGTGGCCGGGACTGTGGTGACCGGAACTGCGGTGGCTGGGGTCGTAGCGGGTGGAATTGCGGCAGCCGGGATTGTTGCGGCCGCGATCAGTTCGCCGGAAGCATCTGGAAGTGCCTCGTCGGATACTTCTTGCTGACTTTTATCTTTTGGATGGGAGTGATCGGTTGCGGAAAACTCAAGCGCAACCGTGTTCCTGATATCCGCGAGGGGAAGTGATGATGTCGTCTCTCCGTCTGTGCTGGCGTCATCCAGGACGTCAGTCGCGCTGGATACCGGAGTGTCCCGGCTTGGATCGCTGATTGTCGATTTTGTGGTATCGCTGTTCCGTTCGGCAAGGAATGCGGAAAACAGGCGCTCCGCCTCGCCACTCTCGGCGACGGGATTCGCTTCCTTGCGCACCGTGGAATTTGCCGCGGCTACCAGATTCGTGGCGCTGTTGGATGTCGAAGCGTTCCGGTTTGAGTGGCCGTTTGTCGATTTTGCGGTGTCGCCGCGCTGCTCGGCGAGGACCGCGGAAAACGGACGCTCCGCCCCACCGCTATCGGAAGCAGAATTTGCCTCCTTGTGCGCTGACGGATTTGCCGTGACCAAAGGATTTGCGGCATTTATTGCAGGCATTCGATACCCCAATGAGCGATTCCCTCATGGGGAATGCAATTGGCGTGCCACTTTGTTGCGGGGGATGGGGTCATTGCTCACCATCTTCCAGGGAGCCACGTGAATGCGAGCGACTGGCATGTTCATCCAGGTTTCGCTGCTCCTGTCGTGTTTCTACAGTCGCGACACGCGCTTGATGGCGCTGAGCCAATGTATCGAACGCTTTGACACGGCCACGCTTTTCAAGCCATTCCTGTTGCCCGGCAGCCGTTTGTTGATGCGATTGCGCGACGAGTTCCCGCGCCTGGCGGATTGCTGCGTCCAGGCGGTCAAGGAAAGACTGATAATTGTGCCACTGGCTTCGTGTCAGCCCGTCGCGAGCGGCGGCAATGAAACGCTCATGGTATTCGTCGCGATACTGGGCTAGCAGTTCCAGGCGCTGGGCAGCTTGTTGTTCACCGGAAATGAGCTCGCCGAGCCGGCGTGTTGCTTCCTCCAGTCTTATCTGGGAAAGATCGAGAATCGATTGCAAGGGAAAAGCTTTCGTCACCGGGATTTCCAACTGTAGGGACTGTCGCAAGCCGCGAACCTACTCTGATATTAGCCTAGCTGAACAACGACACCAAAGCAGCGACGCTGTCATTGCTATTGGCGCGTACAGCGATGTCCTGCTGCAAAAAGCTCTCCATACGCGGGTATAGCGCTATTGCCTGATCGAGGAGCGGGTCCGAGCCCGGCGCGTACGCGCCAACGGCGAGTAGATCGCGGGCACGCTGGTATCGCGAGTAGAGTTGCTTGAATCGACGAACCAGATCCAATTGACTTGGTTCGATCAGACTTGTCATGACGCGGGATATCGACTGCTCGATATCTACGGCAGGATAGTGGCCGGCATCGGACAACTGGCGCGACAGGACGATATGTCCGTCGAGAATCGCCCGGGCCGCATCGGCAATCGGATCCTGCGGGTCATCGCCCTCGGTGAGGACCGTGTAAAAGGCCGTAATTGATCCGCCGCCTTCCAGGCCGTTGCCAGCGCGTTCCACTAGCTGAGGCAACCTCGCAAACACGGAGGGAGGATAACCTCGAGTGACGGGGGGTTCGCCGACAGCCAGCGCGATTTCCCGCTGCGCCATCGCGAATCGGGTCAAGGAATCCATTATCAACAGGACATGGCGTCCCTGATCCCGGAAGTATTCGGCGATTGACGTTGCGTATGAGGCTCCCTGCAGGCGCATCAGCGGACTGACGTCGGCAGGACAGGCGACGACCACCGAACGGCTCAGCCCTTCGTCTCCGAGGTTCTGCTCGATGAATTCCTTTACTTCGCGGCCACGTTCGCCGATCAGTCCGACGACGATGACCTCGGCGGCCGTATAGCGCGCCATCATTCCCAACAACACGCTCTTTCCCACGCCTGAACCGGCGAACAGGCCGAGGCGTTGCCCTCGGCCGACCGTCAGAAGCGCGTTTATCGTACGTATGCCGACATCCAGATTCTGGCTGATTGACGCTCGGTGTAGCGGATTGAACGGCCGGCTGATCAGGGATCTCGCGGGTTTGGCATCCAATTGCCCGAATTTGTCCAGTGGCCGGCCATTCCCGTCGACCACTCGTCCAAGCAGTTGATCGCCTACCGGCAGATGTTTTGCACGATCAAAAGCCCGTCGAAAGGGCTGAGCCGACAGGCCGATTCTTGGTGGGGGAGGCGGTATTTCCAGAGGTATGACGTTGGAGCCTGGAGCCAATCCATAGACATCCTCGGTTGGCATCAGGTAAAGCCTCTCGCCGGCGAATCCGACCACCTCGGCCTCGACCGTTCCGTCGTCGGGTACCTGAATTCGGCAACTTGAGCCAAGCGCCATCCTGAGCCCGGAAGCCTCCATCACCAACCCGCTGATCCGGGTCAGTCGCCCGCTGGACTGAAATGGCGCGATGTCACCCAATTGTTCCTTGCAGTCGGCAAGAAAGTTGCGCCAGTTCCGGCGATGGGGATTCACTGCTCATCCTTGTCATGCCAAGCGTGTTCAATCCCCAAACTTTCGACTACTCTGCGCCAGCGCGTTGCGAGCGTCGCATCAATCTGGCTGCTGCCCGATTCCAACACGCAGTCGCCGCGAGTCAGGCGAGAGTCTTCAAGCAGGCGGTGTCCGGCGTGAGACAGTGCGTCTCCCATATACGAGCGTATCAACGATGCGTCGTCAGGATTCAGGAAAATGGTCGCATGCTGGTGCGGCAACTGTGCCAGCGCCTCCTGAACAACCTGGACAATAATGTCCGGGCGTGCCGTGACTTCGCCCCGCACTACCTGTCGCGCGATCTCGGTAGCCAATGCCAGAAGTTCGTCGGCCACTTGCTGATCGAATTCAGCCAGGGCTTCGTCAAGCTGCGCCGCCGCGCTGGACAGCCGTTTCGCTTCTGCCTGGGCCGCCGCTTGCCCGGCCGCATAGCCGGCGTCGTAACCCTCCCGCCTGGCTTCGTCGCGTGTCTGCGCAAGTTCCTTTCCATCGACTGCGGCAGTAGCGCCCTCTTCGTTGGAGGCGACCGGTACTTCGGTGTCCAGGCTGGCAAGCTCCCAGCGCTCCCAGGCGGTCAGCCCGTTCATATCATCTGGTCCTCGCCACCCTTGCCACCGAGAACTATCTGTCCCTCGTCAGCGAGCCGACGCGCAACCTTGAGAATCTCCTTCTGTTCGCCCTCGACTTCCGATACGCGTACCGGACCCTTGGCCTCGAGATCCTCCTTGAGCATCTCCGCTGCCCGCTGCGACATGTTCTTGAAAATCTTGTCCCGCAGTTCCGGCGAGGCGCCCTTGAGCGCCAGAATCAGCGAATCCGACTGGATTTCGCGCAACAGGAGCTGGATGCCGCGATCGTCTACGTCGATCAGATTTTCAAACACAAACATTTCGTCGAGTATCTTCTGCGCCAGATCGGGGTCGTATTCCCGAACGTTGTCGACAATCGATGTTTCTGCTGCCTGTCCGACGAAGTTGAGAATTTCGGCGGCATGCCGAATCCCGCCCATTGCCGCCTTTTTGACATTGCCGGAGGCGCCCGCCAGCAATCGTTTGAGCGTATCGTTAAGCTCATAAAGGGCAACCGGCTGGACGCCGTCCAGCGTCGCGATGCGAAGCAATACATCGTTGCGCAAGCGCTCCGAGAACTGCTTCAGGATTTCACCCGCATGATCGAACTCGAGGTGCACCAGGATCGTCGCAATGATCTGCGGATGCTCATTCTTAATCAAATCCGCGACTGTGGGCGCATCCATCCATTTCAGGCCTTCGATGCCTGCAGTGTCGCCACCCTGAAGAATGCGGGAAATCAGATTGGCGGCCTTGTCGTCGCCAAGTGCCTTGGTGAGCATGGATTTGATCTTCGTCTCATCCACGTCAAGCGGCGTTCCGGCCGACGAACGATGCTCCAACTCGTCCAGAACGGCTTCAACCTTGTCGCGCGGGACTGCCTTCATCTGGGCCATGGCGTGCCCGAGTTTCTGGACCTCCCTAGGCCCCAAATGCCTTAGTACCTCTGCAGCCTCGTCTTCACCCAAGGAAAGCAAAAGCATTGCACTCTTTTCCACGCCATCATCTGGGTTCGCCACCGACCCACTCCTTGATTACCCCTGCGACCAGTTTGGGATCCTGCTTCGCCAGGTCTCGTGCCTGCGTCAGCTTCGAGTCGTAATTCCGGCCGAAGTTCACGTGGCGGGCGTCTGCGCCACCCACTGAGGCTGCTTCCGCTGCCGCAGCCTGCTCGGCTTCGACGCGATGCGCCGCCGCAGCGAACATCTCGAACAGGGGCTTGAATGCCCGCGTCCAAAGCAGCCAAGCGATTACCGCGAACAGCAGCCAACGACCGATCTCCTTGGCGGTTGTGATCAACCAGGGATCTTTCCATATCGGGAGATCTGCGACCGCCTCCTGTTCCAGGCGGGCGAACGAGACGTTGGCAACGTTGACTGTGTCCCCTCGCTCCTTGTTGAATCCTACGGCTTCCTGGGCGAGCGCAGTTGCCTGTTTCATCTCGGTATCCGACAACGGTATGGACTTGTTCTTGGCCGGATCATATCGGTGGTTGATGACCACGGCGACGGCGAGTCGCCGGACTACGCCCGGAGCCTCTTTCGTGTGCCGGACGGTTTTGTCGACCTCGTAGTTCACGGTCGAGTTCTTGCTGACGTTGATCGGAGACTGTCCACCGGCCGTACCGGCTCCGGGAACAGCCGGGTTGGTGATCGGCGCCGTTGCCGGAACCGGCGGCTGATTGGTCAGCGCTCCCGGAACGCCGACGGCTCCAGCGCCGGCATTGCTGCTCGTTTCCGCGGTTTGTTGGCTTCGAATGGCTGTCCGGGGAGTCGGATTCGGGTTGTAGGTTTCCGCGACCTGTTCGGTTTGGGTGAAGTCGACGTCGGCGGTAACCTGTGCGCGAACGTTGTTTGCGCCGACCATCGGACCCAGTATCGACTCGACGCGTTGACGATACGCTTGCTCGATTTCCCGGACGTACTTGATCTGGGACGGATCCAGACCGACCATTTTCCCTATGTCGGCCTGCTCCGAAATCAAGTTGCCGTCCTGATCAATCACACTCACGCTGGAAGGCGTCAATTGCGGAACGCTGGACGACACCAAGTGGACGATTCCGGCTACCTGCGCGGGTTCAAGACGACGTCCCGGGTGCAGAGCGACAAGTACCGAAGCAGTTGGTCGCTGCTCATCCCGAAGAAAAGCGGTTTGCTTTGGTATCGCCAGGTGGACGCGGGCACCTCTGACGGCAGCCAGTGATTGAATGGACCGGGCGAGTTCGCCTTCAAGCGCCCGTTGGTAGTTGATTTGTTCCGCAAACTGGCTGACCCCGAGTTTCTGCGTGTCCATGACCTCGAAGCCGACCAGTCCGCCCTGCGGAAGTCCCTGGGAGGCAAGCCTCAGGCGGACTTCATGGACGCGATCGGCTGGCACCATGATCGCGGTTCCTCCACCGGAAATCCGGTAGGGAACGTTTTGCTGCTCAAGGGCGGCAACGATCTGCCCTCCATCCTTTTCCGACAGATTGGCAAATACCACGCCGTATGGGGGCTCGGCCGCCCATAGCAGACCGGCGACGAACAGAGCGACCACCAGCGCGATGGCAACCAGCGTCCCAAGCTTCTGGGTCGCATTCATGCGGTTGAATTCCGCAAAACTCAAAGGTAGACCTTGTCCCGCCGTGGCCATCAGATAATAGTTTCCGCGTTGATCAGCCAATCTGGCCGCTGCCAGATTGTGGCTGTGACCAGCAAATACGGTTCCAACAAGTAACGGCAAAATTTGCCGGCATTTCGAAAGTTGTTGGAACCTCCTGATTCTGCCATGATGGTCAGGCAATGGATACCGTGCCACCCACAGCGACCGGGATTGATACTGCCCGGCTGGCAGAAGCCTTCCAGATATTCAATCAGGCCTCGGAGGAGCTTGCTTCGGCCTATTTTCGGCTGGAGGGTCAGGTAGCCGCTTTGACCGAGCGTATGGCGCTGCTTCAGGACGCCCTGCCGGCAGGGGTTGTCGTGCTGAATTCTTCCGGGGCGGCCGTGGAGGCCAATGCTGCGGCTGGGCGACTGTTGGGAACCAATCCAGTGGGAACTCAGTGGAATGAACTCGAACACAGGCTTCTCGCAACCGAAACACCCGGAGAGAGCCAATTGGAGGATCGTCGTTTGGCGGTCACGGTTACACCGCTCGATTCCGCAGGTGGTCGGATCGTGCTCCTGCACGATGTGACCGAAACCCATCGGCTTCGCGCGCAGGCGGAGCGCAACGAAAGGCTGGCGGCGATGGGCGAGATGGCGGCGCAACTGGCGCACCAGCTGCGTACTCCCCTGGCCGCAGCGCTGCTGTATGCGGGGAACCTCGAGAATCCGGATCTTCCGGCGGCTACACGGGTTCCGATTGCACAGAAAACCGTCGGTCGCCTGAAGCACCTCGAACGACTGATCCAGGATACCTTGCTGTTCGCCCGTGGCGAAGTTCTCGGCAGGGAGACATTTGCCGTGGCTGACCTCTTGGCCGAGATTGGCCACACCTTCGAGCCTTTGGCCCGTAGCCGCGATGTTGAATTCCGCATCGAGTCCGATTCTCGCGAGGTTCTTCTGACAGGCAACCGCAAAGCGCTTATGGGTGCCTTGACCAATTTGATAGAAAACGCTTTCCAGGCGGTGGAGGCCGGCGGTCGAGTAAGCTTACGGTCTCACGCTTCCAGCGATCAACTGATCCTTTCGGTTTCCGACGATGGAAAAGGTATGCCTGCCAATATTGTGGAACGCCTTTTCGAGCCTTTCTTTACGACGCGAAGCGATGGAACCGGCTTGGGGCTGGCCATTGCGCGAGGCGTAGCCCGGGCCCACGGAGGTTCCATCGATGTCCGCTCCGATCCGGCGTCGGGTACCGAATTTGCGATATCGCTTCCCTTGGTCGATTTGCCATGAGTGAACACCTCAGTATTCTGGTTGTCGAGGACGACGATTCCTTGCGCGATGCGCTCTTGCTGACGCTGGAGGCGGCTGGGCATCGTGTCCAGGGTGCGTCCGGCGGGCATGAAGCTCTCGATCTGATTGATCGGGAAGGATTCAATATGGTGGTTTCGGACCTGCGCATGGCGCCGATGGATGGCTTGCAACTATTGAGTGAAATTCATGGACGCCATCCGGGGTTGCCGGTGATGCTGATGACAGCCTTCGGGGAAGTCGACAAGGCGGTGGCGGCGATGCGCGGCGGTGCTTGCGATTTCATGCTCAAGCCGTTCGAGCCGAAAGCTCTGCTCGACCAGATCGCGCGCTATGCCATTCCTCCGCAAGCCGAGGGCGTAATTGCCGAGGATCCGCGTTCTCGCGACGTGCTACTCCTGGCGTCGAGAGTCGCGCGGACGGAGGCGACAGTTCTGCTGACAGGCGAATCGGGTACCGGCAAGGAAGTGTTTGCTCGCTACATTCATGATCAGTCCTCGCGTGCACGCGGACCTTTCGTTGCCATCAACTGCGCTGCGATTCCCGATACATTGCTCGAAGCGACCCTGTTCGGCCATGAGCGTGGGGCGTATACAGGGGCACAAACTGCGCAGGCCGGCAAGTTTGAGCAGGCCAATGGCGGCACCCTGCTGCTGGATGAAATTTCGGAAATGCCGCTCGGCCTTCAGGCAAAGCTGTTGCGGGTTCTTCAGGAGCGGGAGGTCGAGCGCGTTGGCGGCAAGCAGCCCGTGGCGCTGGATATCCGCGTACTGGCGACGTCCAACCGCGACATGGTGGCCGAGGTAAAGGCGGGCCGGTTCCGCGAGGACCTCTACTATCGTCTGAATGTCTTTCCACTGTTGATTCCGGCGCTACGTGAGCGGCCCGGAGATATTTTGCCCCTCGCAAAGCACTTTCTGGCGCTTCAAGGCAGCAGTGTCGGGCGCGTGATTCGGCTGGACGGCGCGGCAGAGGCAAAACTTGCCGCTTACGACTGGCCCGGCAATGTTCGCGAACTGGAAAACGTCGTTCAGCGAGCGATGATCCTTGCCCCGGGAGACACGATCACGCCGGAATCCCTTTCCTTGTCGTTGTCGTCGCCACCGCCGGCTGCCGCGATTCGGCCCATTGAAACGGAACAGAACGTTGTCTCCGTATCGGACGCTGCTCCGGCCAACATGAAGGATCTGGAGCGCCAGCACATCCTTGATACGCTGGCGAAGGTGGGCGGATCGCGCAAGAAGGCGGTGGAATTGCTGGGGATTTCCGAGAGGACCCTGCGCTACAAGCTGGCCCAGTATAGGCAGGATGGCGACGTCGGCGCTGAATGACCCGAAGAACCGGCATGCCGTTTGCTAGTAGAATCTGAGAAACCACAGCGAGCGAGCTGGCTAATATGGCAATCGACACACGGAGTCTCGATCAAGCACTGGCGCAATTGCGTGCCACTGCGGCGCTTGTCCAAGGCAAACCGGCCGAATCGGCAGGCGAAGCCGGTGGGGCGGATTTCTCGCTTGCCCTGAAGACGGCTATCGACCAGGTCAATCAGGCCCAGCAGCAGGCTCAACGGATTGCAGAGGATTTTGCTGTCGGCAAGAACGACGTCAACCTGCAGGACGTGATGATAGACCTGCAGAAGGCCAATCTTTCCTTCCAGCAAATGGTTCAAGTGCGAAACAAGCTGGTGACCGCCTACAACGACATCATGAATATGCCGGTCTGAGACCGGAGGCGTTGGCTACGCCAGTCCTGATTCGCGGGCCTTGCGTTCCCGTTCCACCTTGAGAATGTAGCGCTGAATGAGCGTCAGCATGGGCCCCGGCAGATTTACGAATTGACAGCCTGCCCGTGTAACCTGCGCGCCTGAACGCAGGGCTACATCGAACACGTTCCTGACCTCCAGCGTCGTTTGCACGACGCCGACTTCGGGCAGTTCGACCTGGCAGTTTTCGTAAACATCGCCTGCCGTGAAGTTCAGTCCAACTGGCGGAACCATCATGGCCAGCCCGCCGCCGCTGATGTCGATAACGTTGGCTTCCATGACGACCGTCTCGACGTTTTCTTCCCCGGATACGGGAATCTGGCACTTGATCGGACGGACGATCGGAGTCGTCAGCCGAAAATACTCGCGCCTTTGCAGCCGAAGGATGGAATCGGGCAAGGGGGCGATGAATGCCGAGGCGCCCTGGAAGTCGATTTCGCGCAGTCCGCGCAGCACGAATTGAATTCGTATCTTCTCGTGGCTGGTGACACAGAACAGCTTTTCGGCGATCAAGGCAAGACGATTGGTTTCCGGATCGGCGCCAAAATCAAGGACCACCTCCTTGTCGTCGACCTGAAGGACGGCCGAGAGGAGAAAGTTTTGCCCTTCGTTGAAATAGACCGTAATGTGATCCTTGCCGGCGACCAATCCGCGCAGCACGTAGACAATTTCGGCCTTCGATCGCAGCAGGTACTGCGAGTGATCGGCCGGCTCCAGCAGTGGATGCGCAGTCGCCCCGGTTTTGGCATGACCGGCATCTTCGTTCTGAACTGGGGAATTCATGGCCGAGGAATTTTATCCGCAATGTCGAGGCTTCGGCCACCGTCTCTTGCCTCGCCGACGTTCGACGTCTGGATTCCTTCTATGCGATAGAGCCAGGCAAGAAGTTCGGCCACCGCCAAATACAGTTGTGGCGGTATGTGGTCGTCAAGGTCCACCTGCATCAGCAGGGCGACCATCTCCGGGGATTCGTGAACGTAGATTTCGTGGTCGCGGGCCAGCGCAATGATGGTTTCGGCAGTGAGCCCGCGTCCCTTGGCGACGACCCGCGGTGCGGCGTCGCCTGGCGCGTAGGCAAGCGCTACCGCGAGACTGCGGTCGTCTACCTCTCCCGGAGCCTGCTTATTCTTCATGGCGGACTTCCACCGATTGCACTTCCAGTCCCGCCTCGGACAGCGTGGTCGTCAGCCTCGTCGTTTGTTGTCGCAGGTCGTTTGCCGAGTCGGCGCTGGCGGTCGCCAGCCGCACGCGCAGCCGGTTTCCGGAAAGCTGCAATACGGCGTCCACCGTGCCCAGGCGTGGCATGGTCAAGCGCAAAGAAGTACTCCAGGGCGGTGCTTCGCCCGGTTCGGTCGAGCCGGGATCGCGATCC
The DNA here is from genome assembly GCA_050287865.1 of Rhodocyclaceae bacterium. GTDB lineage: Bacteria > Pseudomonadota > Gammaproteobacteria > Burkholderiales > Rhodocyclaceae > Fen-999. The sequence goes on from JBNKCS010000005.1 coordinate 41,651, forward strand.
TCTACGGTATCGCGCTGAATGGCCCAGTCGACCGACTGTCCCGGCCAGACTTCGCCGTGCCAGGCAAGGCGTTGTGTGGCGACGGCATCCAGTTGCTGCTGGACGATGTTCCGGATTGCATCGGGGACGTTGGGCGCCGTGCTGGCTTGCGCAGTGCCTGCGGCGGTGGTCTGCGTCTGTCCATCGGCTCGTGCCAACGACGGTTCGCCGGGCCGAATGACGGATTCCGGACGAACTTGAACGACTGTTTCTCCGCGCGTGGCCGTTGTGTGTGCCTGCGGAGGTGCGCCCGGTGGTTCGGCGGCGGTTCCTGCGGCTGGGTGGTTAGCAGCGTATAGAGAGTCGGTTGCTCCCGCCAGGGGAGAACTTGGAGCGTACTGGGATCCGGTTGCTCCTGCCAGGGGGCGATTCGGGGCGTAAAGAAATTCGGTTGCTACGGTCTGGATACGGTTTGGAACGTATAGAGATTCGGTTGTTCCGGCCGGGGCACGACCTGGAATGTATAGAGATTCGCTTGCACCGGCCGGAGCACGGCTTTGCGCGACAAGCGACTCGGCGGTGTTGGCGGGGAGGCCAGGGGGAGCAGGGCGGGGCAGGGTCGGCAATGTTCCCTGGGGTTCCGCACGCAGTGAAGCGAGGTTGCGTTCACCGGCAACCCATTGTGCCTGATGGGCTTCGTAGAAGAGGCCGCTCTGACTGACCGCCTTTTGCAAGGCCGGGGCGAGTTCCACGCCGGTTCCCGGTGGTTGGGCCACCAGGGGCTGGCCGCGGTTGAGCGTGGCGGGCGGCGGGGTTTCGCCTTCGGGGGTCAGCAGGCGTCCGATCAATTGTCCGGTATTGGAGATGCGCGCGTATTGGTACGGCCGGGCATCCACTTGGGCCGGTGTCGCCTGGCCTTCGGTCCGCCGCGCAATCACGGTGCGCGGCGTTCGATCGACGACGGTCAGTTCGAGTACGTCACCTGGGTTGGCGCCTTCGGGGAGTTGGAGCGTCAGTTGCTTCCCGGCGACAAGCGCCTTGTAAGTGGCGTCCGGCAAGACTTCCTGAATGCGTGCAGTAAAGGCCTGGCCCGGCTGGAATTCCGGCAGGCCGGCCGGGATGCCCCGGACCGGGGCGAGCGCCTGGACCTGACCTGGATCGGTCTGCGTCCGGATGTGGACACCAGCGTCGGGAGGTATTACGGCCATGGCGTGATCGGCCTGTCAGGAACGCGGGGTGTGCGGGATTCGGCAGCCATTGCCGGCCACCAACAACTCAGGAGGAGGCGCCGTAGGCGCTTTCCACCCGCTTCCGGCTTGCGTTGCCGCCGAGGAATTGGCGAACCTGTTCCATCCACGGTTCCGTGTGGCGGCGGATTTCCGCGTCGTCGTCCAGGATGCGCTGGATGAGGGCGTGCTTGATTTCCGCCTCGCGCCGTGAAAGGCGACCGTTGTCTTCGTCTTCCGCGAGGGATCGGCGTAGCGCCACGACTGACTTTTCCAGGCGAATCAGGCGCTCCCAATCGTTCGCCCGCGCCGCCTCGACCATGCGGGCCGAGAGCGCGCTCATATCCTGGTATATCTCGATCTGGGAGGCCATCGCCAGCATGGTAAGGGGCGCCATGAGATGCCGTTCGCGGAAAGAACGGCGGGATCGTCGGCCAATTCCACACCGGCTCGCAACTGGGCTGTGCCAGGGATCGCTGGTCATCCGGCGTGCCTCCGATATTCCTTGAGAAGACGCAATTCCTGCCTTCCGTCCTGAATCGCCTGTTGCATTTGCGTCATCCACGACTTGACCAGATTCCGCGTCTCCGCCTCGTCCGCGAGGATCTGTTCGATCAACTCGTTCTTGCGGCGGCGTGCGGGCTCATCGAGGCTCACGGCCGAATCGATTGGCGCCATGGCATCGATAAGGGTAGCGCGCTGCTGCTGGATTTCGGTCAGACGTTCCCATTCGCCACGGGCGGCTGCTTCGCATAGCCCCCTGGTTAGCGTCAAGAGCGTTTCGTAATTCTCGATCGCGTGGCTCGAAGTCGTCATTTAGCCATTGGCCAAAGTGCCGGAAGGCGGTCTGGAACCGGAATCCGCAGCGCCAACCACTTGGGGGCGAATGGCATCCCAGGCATCCTTCAGTTCCCTCAGCAGGCCGCTGACTTCGTCGAGCGTCGAAACATCGTTGTTCAGATTGGCGTCGACGAGGCGCCGCACCATGTAGGAGTACAGCGCGGAAAGATCTTCGGCCAGTTTTCCTCCAACCTTGTGATCCAGACTGGCATTGAGACCCTCGCCAATGATGGCGATTGCCTTGGAAATGGAATGGCCCTTGGCGGCGGTCTGTCCGGTCAGGGTTTCCTCCCTGGCCCGGTCGATCGCGAGGAGCGCACCTTCGAACAGCATGGCGATCAGCTTGTGCGGATCGGCGCTCATCACTGTCGTTTCGATGCCGACGTTGTTGTAGGCCCTGATGGCGGCTGCAGTATTCATGGTCAGTTCGTCTGGTTGTTGCTGGAGAACTGCGAGGTCAGATAAGTGCTCAGGTTGTCCATGCTGGCGAGCAGGACGTTCAGGTTCGTATAGGAAATCGTGTATTGCTGCTCGATCGCCGCCATCCTTGCCTCGAGCCGGTCGATTTGCTCGCTGTAGTTGTCGATCGAATCGTTCAGGGTGCCAACCCGGACATCGATGAGGCCATCGGTCTGGAGTACCGAAGTCGCCCAACTGTCCAGACGCGTTGCAAACCCGGATGTCGAACTGAACAGATTCGTCACATCGGCGAAATCGTTGGCCATGGCGCTGGTTAGCGTGGCGCTGTCCATCTTCAGGGAGCTGTCGGACTGGACGGAGATTCCGACTTCGGCCAGATAGGACAGCGTGCCGCCAGTCGCGGCCGTCGAAAAAATACTGCGCAATTGATCGAGCATCAGCCTGACGGTGCCGTCACCGGCCAGCGTCGGTGCCGTCTCGGTGGCGGAGGCGTACGCAGAGCGTGACTTCAACTGGCTTACCAGGGCGTTGTAGCTCTCGATGAACGACGATGCGGCGTCGACAATCCCTTCCGTATCGCGAGCGACGGTCAGGGTGGCGGACGTGGTCGTGTCCTTCAGCGTCAGGGTGACGCCCTGAATGGCGTCGGTCACGGTGTTCGACGCGCTGGTGATCGCAATGCCGTTGACCGTGAATGCGGCATCGGCTGCTGCGATCGCCTGGGTCAGGGTCGCCGTACCCGGCGCGTTGCTGGTGGGGTTGTAGGCCAGTAATCCGTTCAGGGTAGCGTCGCCGCCCGACTGGATGGTGATGCTGCTGACGGCGTTGCCGGCGCCGGTCTCGGTTGCGGCCAGGGCCAGGCGGAAGGGCGCGCTGCTGCCATCATTGACGATGGTGGCGGAAACGCCAATGTCGGCGGCATTGATCGCGCTGCGGATGTCTTCCAGCGAGGCGCCGGCACCGATGGTGACATCCGTGGTCGTGCCACCGACCACGAAGGTGACGGTCGACGCGTCGGCGGTGATGGCGGCGGTGCTCGAAGTCTGGCCGACGGCGACCAGGCTCTGCGCCCGCGCCAAAGATGTTACTGAGAGCGTGTAGTTGCCGGCCACCGCATTGCTATCGGCAGAGGCCGAAAACACGTTGGCGTCCGACGATGTCGCCGAGAATGCCGAAAACTTGCCTGAAAGCGTTGTCAGCGAGGACTGCAGGGTCGAGACCAGACTCTTGAGCGTACCGAACGACGATATCTTGCTTTCGTAGTCGGTGATCTTGGCTTCGAGCTTGTCGATCGGCTGACGCTCGATCGCCATCAACTGCGAGACGAGCGCAGGGACGTCAAGGACGGTGGTAGTCGATACGGCCATAATCTTGCTCCCGGCTTAGCCTAAGCCTTCTGACTCAATATTAGCCCTTTTTGATAGTCTTTGATCGCCTCGGCGATCGCCAGCACTTCCTCTGGCGGAATCTGACGCAGGGTTTCGCCGGTTTCCTTGTCTACAACCTTTACGATTACGCGATCCGTATGGTCGTCGATACTGAACTTCAGGTTGCGGCTTTCCGGTTCCAAGGAACGGTTGATGCTGTCGACTGCGGCTGCCAGTTCCGGCGCAGACGGCGCCACCGGCTTTTCAGCTGGTTGCGGGTCTGCCGGTGGCGGCGCAGGTTTGGCAACGACCATCTTCGTTTCCCCGGAAGCCATGCCGCGCGGCTCGGGAGCCGATGCGGGCACTGGGTTGAATGCGGTTTGGATGATCATTTTCCCATCCCTTCCAGGTCAGAAAGCCCGGCAGGCTTGACTGCCTTTGCCGGGCCTCCCCTCATAATAGTCGCTTACTGAAGCAGGGTCAGTACCAGGGCAGGGTTCTGGTTCGCTTGGGCCAGAGCCGCGGTACCGGCTTGCTGCAGAATGCTGTTGCGGGTCGCGTTCGTCGATTCGACGGCGTAGTCGGTGTCCATGACGCGGCTGTAGGCGGCGGAGAGGTTGACCGATGCCGTTTGCAGCGTATTGACCGCGGAGCTCAAGGCGGCCATGTCGGCACCGAACTGGGCCCGGGCCGTCGTAATGGCCGTGATTTGCGTGTCGAACGCGGCGAGGTTTGCAAAAGCGGTGGCCGCGGTGAAGGTCGTGCCAGTGCCAGCCACCGTACCGCCAGCCTCGTCAACCGTGACGGTACCGGTGGCGGTGACCAAGCCGTCGATACGGGCGTTTTCCGCGAGTAGCGCCTTGGATTCTGCGCCGGTGTTGTTGCCCGTTTGAATGAAGATTTCGCGCAGACGCTGGGTGTTTTCCAGGATCTGGCCGAGATAACCGTCACTGGTCTGGGCTGTCGAGATCGCGTTGTTGGCGTTCTTGGCGAGCTGGTTGGCGCCGCGAATCTTGGCGTCGTAGCCGGCGGCGGT
>JBNKCS010000006.1:0-40139 GCA_050287865.1 Rhodocyclaceae bacterium
GATTCATGCCGGGCTGCACTACTCCAGCGACGGCGGCCAAAGCTGGACTCCGCTGGTTGAGCTAGATGCCAACGCCACCTTCCCCGCCGAACTGGCGCAGGTGCGCGCTCTCGTCGGCGACATGCCGCTGCTGGTGCCCGGCATCGGCGCCCAGGGCGGCGACATCGAGGCTACGGTGAAGGCCGGCAAAACGGCTGCCGGCACCGGCCTGATGATCAACTCCTCGCGCGCCATTCTCTACGCCGGCGAGGGCGAGGACTACGCCGCCGCCGCGCGCAAAGTCGCGCAGGAAACCAGGGACGCCATCAACCGCTGGCGGTAGGTCGGCCGGGGGAAGTGCGGGGCGATATCGGGACCGCCATTTCGTGGCGTCCTGCGGCCTTCGTAAAAGTCAGCCGTGGTGGTACGCCGGCGGCGACCTGTCGGCCGGTCAGCCGGCGCGGATCAGCCTGCGAAAAGTGACGGGATCCCGCGCGCAAATCGCGTAAGCCTGTTTCTCGATCTGCCAGGCATACGGATCCCTCTCCGTTGGATGTTGACGCCCGGCAACCATGCGCGCCAGTTGCACGCACTCGGAAGAGCGCAAACTCTTTCCCTTCGCAACCGAGATGCCGGCGGTCGCCATGACCGACAAAACAACGGCACCAACCAGCATGCCGTATCGATATCCGTCCAGATGTCTCAATATGACGACATACTCCTGAGCCAATGATGTAGGAATACTATGCCGTTGCCAAATGATGACAAATGATGCATTTGCTTCAATTTCGATCCAGAGCGATTTGGAGGGTAGCGTACCGCTAAGCGTTTCGCTGGACGACGACTGGGTCGGCGCACTTTCGCGTCTCGGCCGCCTGGTGATGGCCTTGCATCGCCTCGCCGCCAGCACGACAGTCGGTGACTTTCAGCGGGTGGCCTTCCAGACCCTGCAGGCCGAGCTCCCTTTCGATTCCGGCGTCTGGGCGACAGGCGCGATGAATCCCGGGCCGGCCGTTCACTCGTTCTACGCCTACAACCAGCCGCCGGAAATGCTGCAGGCGTGGCAGAAGCTCATCGACACCGATGTGATCCTGGCGGAGACGGTCAAGCGGCCCGGCATCACCCTGCGCGCCACCGCCGACGGCCCCGAGGGCGGCCCGCCGCTGCCGCCGATGGCGCGCGAACATATGCACCGCTTCGGCATGGAGCATCTCCTGGCCACGGCGTACGTCGATTCCGAACTCGGCCTGATCGAGGGATTCAGCCTCTACCGCGCCGACCCCAAGGCGCGTTTCACCGAACCGGAGCGGCTTCTGGCCCAGCACGCCCTGCCGCACCTCGTCGAGACCTGCCGCAACAGTCGCCTGCGTCTGGTCCATCAGGAGGATCCGCCGACGACACCCGCCGGGCGTGCGCTGGGCATTTGCGACCAGCGCGGCCTGCTTCGGACCGCCGGCCCCAACTTCGCGGTCATGATGCGCCACGAGTGGCCGGGGTGGCGAGGGCCGCAGGTGCCTCAGCAATGGCTGACCGGCAGCCGCAAGACTTTCATCGGCCGGCGCATCACCGCGACACTGCACGCGCTCAACGATCTCTGGCTGGTCAAGCTGCGGCACCGTTCGCCACTCGACAGCCTGACGTCGCGGGAAATCGAAGTTGCCCGTCGCTTCGGCCTCGGGCTCAGTTATCAGGACATCGCCACGGAACTGCACATCTCCCCGGCCACGGTCCGCAACCACCTGACCAACATCTACAGCAAGGTCGGCGTCGCCAACAAGGTCGAACTGGCGAAACTGTTCGACTGAACCCTTCGTTCCCCGTCAAAGCCGTTCGCACCGTCATTCTGCGTTTCGTCGCACGCCTCCCGACCCGGTCCCTGGCGAGGCTAGCATGCCGGCATCTTCCCTCCGGAGCCGCCCATGACGCCATCACCCGCAGAAACCCGGAAGCCGCCTAATGCCATCGCCCTGACGGGCATCGTCAAGCACTACCGAATGGGCGACGAGGTTATCCCCGCGCTGCGCGGCATCGACCTGGAAGTCGAAACCGGCACCTTCATGGCAGTGCGCGGCCCCTCCGGCAGCGGCAAGAGCACGCTGCTCAACATCTGCGGCCTGATCGACGCGGCCGACCAGGGACGCTACCTGCTGGCCGGCGACGATGTAGCCGGGCTCGACGAGGATGCGCGGACGCTGATCCGGCGGCGCGCCATCGGGTTCGTTTTCCAGAGCTACAACCTGGTGCCGGTGATGAGCGTGCGCGACAACATCGAGTACCCGCTGCTGCTGCTCGGACTGCCGGCAAGCGAGCGGCGCGCCCGGGTCGATGAAATTCTCGGCCAAGTCGGAATCGGCGGCATGGCCGACCGGCGGCCGGACCAGCTTTCCGGCGGCCAGCGCCAGCGCGTCGCCATCGCCCGCGCGCTGGTCAAGTCCCCGAAACTGGTGATCGCCGACGAACCGACCGCCAACCTCGACACGGCCACCGCCAGCCAGGTCATCGACCTGATGCGGGCACTCGCCCACCGGCACAACGCGACCTTCCTGATCGCCACCCACGACGACCGCATGACCGCCCACTGCGACGCGGTCCATGCCATCACCGACGGGGTGCTGCAATGAACGCGCAACTCGCCGCAATGGTCCTCGCCTGGCGGAACATCCTGCGCAACCGCCGCCGTTCGCTGGTCACCATCCTGATCGCCACCGTCGGCTGCACGTCGGTGCTGGTCGCGAGCGGCTTCGCGCTCTATACCTACGATATGCTGAAAGACAATTCCGCCCGCGAGTACGGACACATCACGATCGGCGGCAAGGGTTATTTCACCCACGAAGAAGAGACGCCGCTGCAATACGGCATAGACGACTGGCAGCAACTGTCCGCCGGATTAAAGGCCAACCCGCAGGTGCGCCACGTACTGCCGCGCGTCTCGCTTTCGGGACTGATCTCCAACGGCGACAAGTCGGTGATCTTTCTCGGCACCGGCGCCGACAGCGAGACCGAAGCCAAAATTCGCGGCCAGTTCCTGGCGCTCGTCGAAGGCAGTTTCTCGGCGCCTGACGACGGCCTGCCTGCCGTACTGCTGGGCACCGATCTCGCGAAAAGCCTGAACGCCAAACCAGGCAGCGGCCTCACACTGCTGGCGACAACCACCTCGGGGGGCATCAACGCCGTTGACGTCATGGTGAGCGGCATCGTCGCCACCGGCTGGCGCGAAGTGGACAAGCGTCTGGTCTACCTGCCGGTTGCCACAGCCCAGCATCTGCTCATAAGCGATCGTGTCAGCACCTTGTCGGTCTTTCTCGACAATCTCGACGCAACGCCGGCGACCTACGAGACTCTGAGCGCGGCCGATCAGGCCCACGACTACATGCCGTGGTGGGAACAGGCCTTCTACTACCACTCGGTACGCGGGCTCTACGACCGCGTCTTCGGCCTGCTCGGACTGATCATCGCCATACTGGTGTTCTTTTCGGTCTCCAACACGCTGGCCATGGCTGTGGTCGAGCGCACGCGCGAAATCGGCACGCTGCGCGCGCTTGGCGCGCTGCCCGGCGAGATCGTCGCCCAGTTCCTCCGCGAGGGAGCGCTGATCGGAGCCATCGGCGCCGTGCTCGGAACGCTGCTGGCCGGCGTTGTCGTGCTGACGCTGCCGTACGCGGGATTCGAAATGCCTCCGCCACCGGGACGCTCGGTCGGCTACCCACTGCTGGTCAGCGCTTCGCTGCCCTTGTATCTGATCACCAACGCCGCGATCATCGCGCTGTGCGCGGCGGCCGCCTGGTTCGTCAGCCGCAAAGCCGCGCGCAAACCCATCGTAGAGGCGCTAAGCCATGTCTAGACGTCTGTTGCTTGCGCTGCTGTTCGCGGCTCCTTCGGTATTCGCGGCGGAGGGCGTTCCAGCCCTGCTCAAGGCCGCCGATGCCTTCCGCCTGCCGGCGGAGTCGGTGCGCGTCGTCACGCATGTCGATCTATACAAGGACGGCGCGCTCGACAAGGAGCGGCTTTATACCGTCTATGTGAGGTCTGGCCGCCGCTCGCTGGTGCTGATGAAATCGCCGAGCGAGATCGGGCAGAAGGTGCTGATGCTGGCCGACCAGTTCTGGCTGCTGATGCCGGAGAGCCAGCGCCCCATCCGCATCACCGCCAGCCAGAAACTGCTCGGCGAAGCGTCGACCGGCGACATCGCAACCATGACGTGGAGCGACGACTACGACGGCACGGTGAAGGAGGAAATCGATTGCCCATGCCCGCCAAACGATTTGCCCGGCAACCCGGAGAAAGCTTCGCCAGAGAAAGCGCAGCGCTGTCTGCTGCTCAATCTCGACCAGGCGCGCAACGGCGTCACCTATGCGCGCGTCGAACTCTATCTCGACAAGGCGACCCGGACGCCGATCAAGGCCGATCTCTTTGTGGGCTCGGGCAAGCGCGCCAAGGAAGCGTGGTATTTCGCCAGGATAGTCGACGGGCAGCCGCGCATCATGACCATGGTGCTGCTCGACGACATCCGGCCGAACCGGCGCACGGTGATCCACTACGAGAGCATCGAAGCCAAGACGGCGCCCGACGAGTTCTTCAACCCCGCGGCGCTGGTGCGCAACCCGCTGACGGACTGGTAGTGGCGTGTCGCCACGGCTGACTTTTTCGGCACTGGCCGGGCTGCTGCTGTCCGGCCCGGCCGCGGCGCTCGAATCCCATGTCGCCGTTTCCGTCGCGCCGGAATACCGGACGCTCAACGACGCCAGCCCCTACCTGAACGATTCGACGGCAGCGGAAATTCCAAGGCGCGCCTCGCGCCAGGATATCGAACTCCGTTTGCAACAGGACGGCTTCAATGCACAGGGTGTTTTGCGCCAGGAAGTCGCCAGTGGCAGCTCCCCCGAATATCACAGCATCGCCAACCAGTTCTACTACGACGGCCAGGTCGCGACCGGGCTCGGCTGGACCGTCGGCAAGAAGGTATTGTCCTGGGGCGTTGGCTTCGGCTTCAAGCCGCTGGACGTGATTCAGCGCGAAGACCGCCGTGGCGTCAACGCGCCGCCGCTGGTCGGCGTGCCATTGGTTGCCCTGGAACGCTTCAGCGGCAACGACGCCTGGACGGTCGTTTGGACGCACCCGGGCCAGGGCGAAGGCGTAACGGATGATCGCGACAGCAGTGTCGCCCTGCATTGGTACCGCCTTGTCGGCGATGACGACCTGCACACGGTTGTGCGTATCTCGCAGCGACGTCGTCTCGAGGCCGGCCTGGGCGCGACGCACATCGTCGACGACGAGTGGGCAATCCACGGCGCGGCGCTGTACCAGAGGCGCAGTTGGCGAATGACGAACTCGCTGCTCGACAGCGGCGGCACGCTGGCGACGACGGACCCGATGACGGAAACCGCGCAGGGTGGCGGCGTCAAGTCCGTGGCCGGGATGCAATGGACCGGCGAGTCGGGCATCAGCATCCTCGCCGAAGCCTGGTACGACGCGGACGCCTATCGGGAAAGCGACTGGCGCGCGCTCAATGCTCTCACCGCACAGCAGCTTGCGCTGGCGGGCGTCGCATCGACGACGGCCATCGACGGCAATGTCGCCTGGTCGAGCCAGGCCTTCCTAGCGGGCAACCTGTTGCGCGAGAATGCGCTGATGCGCATTTCCTACGACAACCGCGACGGCTTCAAACCTTATGCCGAAATGCTGACGACCCCGCGCGACCACGGCCGGGTGCTGACGCTGGGCGCCACCTGGGAAGGCGATCGCCAGCGCTTCGCGCTCGGCGTCCGCCAGTTCGGCGGCGCGGCGGATTCAGCCTATGCCCGGACACCGATCAGGCGCATCGGCTGGGCCGAATGGCACCTGGCGATCTACTGACCATGACACGAATGCCGCTATCCAAGTTGCGCCAGGAACTCGGGCTGGCGCTGGTGTACAACTCAGCCGTCGGGCTGTACCTGACCGCGGTCACCCCCTACGGCCTGACGATCAATCTCGTCTATACGCAGTGCATCGGCTTGTCCATCTACGCCGCCGTGCGCGGTTCCTGTCTGATCCTCGGCCTGCCGCGGCCCGGCCTGCTCAGCGCCGCGATCGGCATCCCGCTCGGCGGGCTCGCCGGATTCGCACTGGCCACCTGGATCATGGGCTACACGTTGGCCACCATCATTCAGGCCTACCCCGATGTCCTGTGGATTTCGACCGCCACGGCGCTACTGTTCGGCATTCTCGGCGTCTGGCACTTCCACGACGAGGCGCGCATGCTCGAAGCCCAGGCCGAGGCACGCGCCGAACGTCTGCAGCGCAGCGAGCAGGAAGCACTGGTCAGCCGTGCCGAACTCGCCCGGCTGCAGGCGCAAATCGAACCGCATTTCCTGTTCAACACGCTGTCGAACATCGTCGGACTGATCGATACCGATCCGGCCGGGGCTCGTACCATGCTGCTCGACCTGACGGCGCTGCTGCGCACCTCGCTGACACGCACGCGCAAGCCGATCGTGACGCTCGGCGAGGAACTCGAGTTACTGCGCGCCTATCTCGGCATCATGGCCGTGCGCATGGGGGCACGTCTGGACTGGCGGATCGATGCCGATGACGAAGTACTCGATGCGCAACTGCCGCCGCTGCTGGTACAGCCGCTGGTCGAAAACGCCATCCGCCACGGCCTCGAGCCGAAGGCGAACGCGGGCCATTTGGTCATCCGCTGCCGGCGTCGGGAGGACATGCTCGAAATCGAGGTCGCCGACGACGGTTGCGGCTTCGCCGGCACTGTCAGCGACGGCATGGGACTGGCGAACGTCCGCAGCCGCCTTGCCGCCACCTGCGGCAGCGGCGCCTGCTTGTCTCTGACGACCAATCCGGACGGTGGCATTACGGGACGTCTGCATCTACCATTCCGAAACCATGAGTCTGAGCCTGCTGATCGCTGACGACGAGCCGCCGCTGCGCGACTGGCTGAAGAGACTGCTTGTCGAAGTCGCCCCGGATGCAAGGATCGTCGCCGAAGCCGGCGACGGCGACACGGCGCTGGCCAGGATGGATGAGTTGCGCCCGGATGCGGCCTTTCTCGACATCCGCATGCCTGGACTTTCAGGCCTCGAAGTCGCGGCACGGGCCGTTGCGCCTTGCCGCGTGGTCTTCGTCACCGCCTACGACGAGTTCGCTGTCCAGGCCTTCGAGCAGGCCGCGGTCGACTACCTGTTGAAGCCAGTGACCGCCGAACGGCTGGCCGTGACCATGGACCGTATCGGCAACGTCCCGCCGGCTACGGCACGGACGGATTTGCTGCGCGAACTGCTGCAGCACCTCGAAGGCGCGCCAAAGCCGCAGGCGTTGCGCTGGCTGCGCGTCGGCTCACCGGACGCGGTACAACTGATCGACGTCAATGAAGTGGATCGCTTCGAGGCCACCGACAAGTACACCACCGTTCACGTCGGCGACCGGGAATGGCTGATTCGCACCCCGCTCAAGAAACTCGAGCGGCAGCTGGCCCCGGACAGGTTCTGGCGGGTCCATCGCGGCACGCTGCTACGGGTCGCCGCCATCAAGCATGTGCAGCGGGATCTGATGGGGCGCTTGTGGGCGGAGCTGCACTGCGGCGGCAAGCCGATTGCCGTCAGCCGCCGCTACGCTCACCTGTTTCGCCAGATGTAGCGGCGGTTGGTTCCGCCCGCTCGGCGACGCCGCTCCCGGCCATGCGCCGGATGGTCCGGCGCACATCGGGCGCCAGCAACAGTTCGGCATCCGCCGCCGGGGCGCTGAGACGCTCGTCGAATTGCAGCCGTCCCTCCGGGTCCTGCCAGAGCAGCCCCGCGGACAGCATGTTGTCGACGACGTTGACGAACAGTCTGCGTTCGGCGAACTCGGCTGCGCCGGTGTCGTGGAGCATTACCAGCCGCTGGGCCAGCAGGTGGCCCAGTTCTTCCAGTCGCGCCCGGTTCAATATCCCGGAACCGTGGTGTTCGAGCAACGCCAGCGTCAGCAGGTAGCGCTCGAGCATCGGCCGCAGCGCTTCGCCCAGCAGTTGCAGTTCCGCAAATGCCGGGCTGCTCGGATCCGGTCCGATCAGGGTCTGTTCATGTCGCTGGATCAGTCCGCGTGCCTCGAGGACGGTCAGCACCGGCTCCAGCGAATTGGGCACGTCCTCCGGCGCGCAGCGGAAGTACAGCTCCGATTGCGCGAGCACCAGCAGCCGGGCGATGGCGCCGACGACGCGCCGGACATCGAGGCGAGCGTTCTGCGTCAGCAGGCAGGCAACCAGCGACGGCAGCGCGACCAGGTGCAGGATATTGTTGCGAAAATAGGCTAGCAGCGGCGCCTCGCCATCGCTGACTTTTATCACGTCGCCCAGCGGATGCGGCAGGCGCTCGACGGCACCGAGACGATGCGCCTGCTCGATCACCGCGTCGGCTGGCTCGTCGCCAACCACGGTCAGCGGCGAATACGGCGCGTGGCGGAGCAGCATCTGGTAATGCTCGATCATGCCGCGCAGGGTTTCCTCGTCGGCGGCGTACTTAGGCGTGGCGAGCAGCGCCAGGGCCACCAGGTTGATCGGGTTGACGACGGTCGCCTCGTTGATCCGCCGGACGAGTTCGAGCGCCGCGCCGCTGGTCGCTTCGCGCAACCAGTCGGCGCTGGCGCCGACAGGTTCCTCCCTCCAGCCCGGATGCACGCGGTCGAAGTACTCGGCCAACGGCAACGGCCGGCCGAAATTGACATGCACCTTGCCGAACTCGCGCTTGAGATTGCGCAGGGTGCCGATCAGACTCCACAGCGATTCCTTGCGCTTGGGTTTGCCGGCCAGCTCGTTGAGGAAGCTCTTGCCCTCGATGAGCTTCTCGTAGCCGACGTACACGGGAACGAACACCAGCGGCCGCTCGTGCCCGCGCACGAAGCTTTTCAGCGTCATGCCGAGGATGCCGGTGCGCGGCGACAGCATGCGGCCGGTGCGGCTGCGCGTGCCCTCGATGAAATATTCGATCGAAAAACCGCGCGAGATCATCAGGTGCAGGTATTCGTTGAAAACGGCGGCATAGACCGGCTCGCCCTTGAAACTGCGGCGCAGGAAGAAGGCGCCGCCGCGGCGCAGGATCGGACCGATGATGGGGAAGTTGAGGTTGGCGCCGGCGGCGATGTGCGGCGGCGTCAGGCCGCGCTTGAAGAGCACATAGGACAGCAGCAGGTAGTCGATATGGCTGCGGTGGCAGGGAATGTAGACGACGCCCTGTCCCGGCGCGATCTGCGTCATGACGTCGAAGTTGTGCACTTCGACGCCGTCATATAGCCGGGTCCACAGCCAGGTCAGGAACAGTTCCAGGGCGCGGATGACGCTGTGCGAATAATCGGAGACAATCTCGCGGGCGAAGCCGCGCGCGCGTTCGCGCGTTTCTCCGAACGACGATTTGCGCCGGATCGCCTCCTTGGCGATGGCGCCACGCACCGCCGGCGCGGCGAGAATGTGCTCAATCTGGGTATTGCGGTGGGACAGGTCGGGACCGATCGCCATTTCGCGCTGGCGGCGGAAGTGCACGCGCAATATCCGCTGCACCTTGCGCAGGCTGCGTTCCGGATCGGGTTCCTCGCGCAGCAGTTCGCTCAGCGACATCGGCGCACTGAAGCGCACCAGTACCTGACGGCCGTGCAACAGGATGGCGATCAACTGGCGCAAGTGGCTCGGCGGACGCCAGCCTTCGGCGAACAACGCCTTGAGGATGGAGCTCTGCTCGCGCGGCGCACGGCCCCAAAGGATGGTTACCGGAACGAGTTGGACGTCGAGTTCCGGCGCATCGCGCAGCGCCGCGGCGAGGCGGTCGAGCAGCGGCGAATGCCGGTAGCGATCACGCGCCGTCTCGGCCAGCAGCGGTTGGGGGCGGGTCAGGCAGAAGAAGGCGTTTTCGGTGGCGAAACGCCCTACCTCAAGTCCGCCGTCGGCCGCGGGCAAGCCGGCGCGACGCGTCTCTTCCTGCAGGACCAGGACGTTGGACAGGCGGCGATCCTGGATTACGTAGCAGACTGGCCGGCCGGAATCTATTGGAGTTTCCGCCGGCGGCGGCATGGCTTGCGCACGCACCCAAGAATAGAGCACTCTGCGCGCGAGCGATGAAAACCAGCCGAATTGAAACTCTGAACTCATGGTGGGTGAGCGCAGTGTACCTACTGCGAAGGACTCGGTCGACGCCTTGTGTTCTTCGTGGCTACAATGAGCGCTCCTGATTCTTGGGAGGTACGCATGGCCGGCGGCTGGGGATGCCCGCACGAAGTCGAAGATCGCTGCACGAAGATCAACAACCTGCCGTGCGACCCGGGCATGAAGGGCTGCGTTCTGGCGGGACGCTACGTGTTTGCCAGCGACGACAAGAACCAGCGCCTGCGCGAGAAGCAGGCCCGCGCGCAAGCGGACGATGCCGATGCCGCCTCCGACGGTTCCGCATGATGGAGATGAAAAGCATCAGTTCTGGCAAGTTACGCGCAATCGGCTACGACGCCGCGGCCCGGCGGCTGCGGGTGCAACTGGATGACGGCACCACGCTCGAGTACCAGGGTGTGGGCGCGGAAATCTGGCGACGCCTGTCGTCCTCCAGCTCGCCCTGGAGCATTTATCGCGACAACGTCGAGGAGGAATTCACCGCCCGGCGTGTCGCCACGGCTGACTTTTCAGCCGACACGAAGAAGAACCCTCTCGACGACCTGTTTGGTTGATGCCATGACGCTCAGAAAGCCCGCAACGAAGAAACCCGCCACCACAACGCCCCGACCCCGCACGCGTACCGCCAAGTCCGGGGATGTCGGTCCGCTCAAACCGCCGGCGCGCATCGAAGCGCATGCGGTGGCCGTGGCAAGCGACGAGGCCCGGGGCAAGCGCCTGGCGGCCATGCGCGACCTGCTCTCGGGCGCGCCGCACGAGGAGGCGGTGACGCTGCTCAAAGGCGTCCTGAAGGAAAGGCGGCAGGCCTTGCAGACAGAGGGAATCGACCCCGACGCCGAGTTGATACCAGGCTGGCGCGAGGGCGGCTATCCCTACAAGAACCTGATGTCGCGCAAGAGCTATGAGCGGGAGAAGTATCGCCTGCAGGTCGAACTGCTCAAGCTGCAGGCATGGATCAAGGAAACCGGCCAGCGCGTGGTGATCCTGTTCGAGGGCCGGGACGCGGCCGGCAAGGGCGGCACCATCAAGCGCTTCATGGAACACCTGAATCCGCGCGGCGCCCACGTGGTGGCGCTGGAAAAACCGAACGAAGTCGAACGCGGGCAGTGGTACTTCCAGCGCTATGCACAGCATCTGCCGACGGCGGGCGAGCTGGTCTTCTTCGACCGCTCCTGGTACAACCGGGCGGGCGTCGAGCGCGTCATGGGTTTCTGCACGGACGCCGAATACCAGGAGTTCATGCGCCAGGCGCCGGAGTTCGAACGCATGCTGGTGCGCCAGGGCATCCACCTGATCAAGTTCTGGTTCTCGGTCAGCCGCGAGGAGCAGCGCCGCCGTTTCAAGGAACGCAGGGTCCACCCGCTCAAGCAGTGGAAGCTGTCGCCGATCGATCTGGCGTCGCTCGACAAATGGCAGGACTACACCAGGGCCAAAGAAGCGATGTTCTTCTACACGGACACCGCCGACGCGCCATGGACGGTCATCAAGTCGGATTGCAAGAAGCGCGCGCGTTTGAATGCCTTGCGCTACGTGCTGCATCGCCTGCCCTACACCAACAAGGATACCGACCGCATCGGCACACTCGACTCGCTGATCGTCGGCCGAGCCAACGTGGTGTTCGAGCGCGGCGAAAAGCAGGGTGTGCCGATTCTCTAAATCGTCGGATCCGCCCCGTCGACCAGGCGGTCGAACTCGGCAACCGGAAGCGGCCGGCCGAAGTGGTAACCCTGCACGTAGTCGCAACCCAGCCCGCGCAGGTGTTCGGTCGCCTGCGCGCTCTCCACACCCTCCGCCAGCACTTCGAGCTTGAGACTCTTCGCCATCTGAACGACAGCGCCGACGATCGCGGCATTGTCCGCGTCGGCAGGCAAGCCACGCACAAAGGACTGGTCGATCTTCAGCTTGTCGACCGCGAAGCGCTTCAGGTAGGCAAGGCTCGAATAGCCGGTGCCGAAGTCGTCGATGGAGAGCTTGACGCCCAGGCTTTTCAACTGGCGAACGCTGGCCAACACGTGCTCGGCGCCTTGCAGCAGGATCGATTCGGTAAGTTCCAGTTCGAGCGACCTGGCGTCGGCGCCGGAATCGCACACGGCGCGGGTCACGCTGTCCTCGACGCTGCCGCGCCGAAACTGGATCGCGGAAAGATTGACCGCCATGAACAGTTGGTCGTGTCCGGCATCGTGCCAGCGCCGGAGCTGACGACAGGCCTCGTGTAGCACCCAGTCGCCCAGGCGCACGATCAATCCGGACTCCTCCGCGACAGCTATAAAGCGCCCAGGCATCACCAGCCCTTCTTCCGGGCTGTTCCAGCGCACCAGCGCCTCGGCGCCGACGATACGGCCGCTGGCCAACTCGACGACCGGCTGATAGTGCAGCACGAATTCATCCCGCTCCAGCCCGCGCCGCAGCCGGTTCTGCAGATCAAGCCGCTCCAGCGCATCGATATTCATGCGCTCCGTGTAGTAGCGGAACGCGTTGCGCCCCGCCTCCTTGGCGTGGTACATCGCGATGTCCGACTTCTTCAGCAGTTCGTCGAAATCGCGACCGTCGTCGGGATAAACGGCAACGCCGACGGAACAGGAGATCGCGACCTCGTGGCCGTCGAGCGAAAAGGGCCTGGACATGGCGGCCAGAATGCTTTCGGCAATGCGGGTCACGGCATCGCTGTCCTTCAACTCGGTCAGCACAATGAGGAACTCGTCGCCGCCCTGGCGACTGACGGTGTCCATTTCGCGCACGCATTCGCGCAGACGCTGCGCCGCCTCGCGCAACAGCCGGTCGCCGACCGGGTGGCCGAGCGAATCATTGACGGTCTTGAAGCGATCGAGATCCAGGAACAGCAGGGCGACACGACTGTCGCTCCGCTCGCCCTGGGCGATCGCCCGCTCGAGGCGGTCGCGCAGCAACAGGCGATTGGGCAGGTCGGTAAGCGGATCGTGATGGGCGAGGAACTCGATGCGCGCCTCGGATGCCTTGCGTTCGCTGATGTCTGACGAAATGGCGACGAAGTGGCTCACCTCGCCGTCGTTCCCGCGCAGGCTCGAGATGCCAAGCCACTCGGGGTACGCCTCGCCGTTCCGGCGCCGACTCCAGATTTCGCCCTGCCAGTAACCAGTCCCGCGGAGAATTGTCCAAAGCCTCTGGTAGAAATCGGGATCTTGTAGATCGGAATCCAGAACCGCCGGGGTCTTGCCGAGTACCTCTTCCGCCAGGTAGCCGGTCATGTCGGAATAGGCGCGATTGGCGGAAATGATGCGCGTGTGCGCGTCCATGATGATGATCGCTTCGCCGCTGTTCTCGAAAACCTGCGCCGCCAGCCGCAGGTTTTCTTCGACCTGCCGCTGTTCCGTGAGATCGCGCGCGACGACCACCAGCGCCCGCCGGCTGCCATCCGGATTGAACATCGGCAGCTTGACGAACTCCCAGTGGCGCTCACTGCCATCCACGTCCCGAATCCGTTCCTCGTTGCGGGTCAGGCCGCGGTTTTGCCAGGCATCCTCGTCGCTCAAGCGACACTCGATCATTTCCGTCGTCAGGTCCGGACGCATGGCGGCAATTTGCTGCGAGTCCTTGCCGCGCCAATCCGCTCCCATCAATCGGAACAACCTGACGCCGGCGGTGTTCACGACCTGCCAGCGGCCCTCGCCGTCCTTGAGGAATACGGCATCGGGCAGGGCTTCGATGAGGCTGGCCAGCCGGCCCTCGCTGAACCGAAGCGCCTCGAGTATGTAGCGGTGCTCGGTGTAATCCCGCGTCGTGCCTTCGACACCGATGACGCGCCCCTCGGCATCGCGCAAGTACTGGGCATTGGTCAGCACCCAGAGCTCGCGGCCATCCTTGTGGCGCAGTCTCGATTCGTAGCCGCTCAGTGCGCCCCCGCTCTCCGCCATCGCGCGCAGGAAGTCTTCCCGATCGCGCGGGTCGTAGTAGAGATCGGCCAGCCGCATCCCGACCACCTCGTCATCCTGATAGCCAAGCAGGTTCTTCACCGAACGCGATGCGCGGACAATGCGTCCTTCGTTGTCGGTACGATAATAGGTGTCCTGCATGTTGGCGAGGATGCGCTGTAGTTCGCGTTCCGACGCCGCGACGGCTTGTTGGGCGTCGACCAGCGACGTCAGGTCGGTGACGAAACCGAACGACCCTGCCACGTTGCCGAATTCGTTCTTGAAGCTGGTGTTGTTGAGGAAGAGCGGGATCTTCGATCCATCGGGCCGCTGCCCGAGCACCCGATAGCGGCGACGCTCGGTCGACTCGATCGCCCCCATCTGGCGAATCAGTTCGGGTTGGCTCTCCTTGGCAACGAAATCGAGCGGCGTCTTGCCGAGCATATCGCTGCGGGTGACGCCGAGCATCCTGCACAACGCATCGTTGACCTGGATGAAGCGTCTCTCGGCATCGATGATGAAGAAGCCGTCGATCGCGTTATCGACGACATGGCGGAATATCTGGGCATCGTCGGGGATACCGCCCGGATGTTCTGGCGCTTCGGCATGGGCCGCGCGCGGCGCCTGGCTCATGCCGCTTTCCTCTTACCTAGTCTTGACCGGACGATGGTATCAAACCTTGGCCGATACCGGGCCGGAGCTATTGCTTGCCGTAGTCGCGAAACGCCACGAGCACGCGCGCCATTTCCTCATCCGGCAGCAGATGCGGCCCGCCGATCTGGAGAACGCGCCAGTATTGCTCGCAAAGCGCCTCCAGTTCCACCGCCAGTGCCAGAGCACCGTCCAGGTCGCGGCCGAAGACGACCATGCCGTGATGCGCCATCAGGCAGGCACAGCGGTCGGCCATTGCGGCGACGATTGCGTTCGAGAGTTCCTGGGTACCGAAGGTCGCGTAGTCGGCGCAGCGCACGTCGCTGCCGCCGAAGCGCGCGATCATGTAGTGAAAAGGGGGAATGCCACAACCCATGCAGGCAAGGCTGACGGCGAACGGCGCGTGGGCATGGACAATGGCGCCCGCCTCCGGACGTGCGGTGTAGATGTCGTGGTGGAAGCGCCACTCGGACGAGGGCTTGCGCCGTCCGCTCGGCTTGCCGCCCAGCCCGACAAAAACGACGTCCTCGGGTTCGCAGGCTTCGTAGGCCATGCCGGTCGGCGTGATCAGGAAACCGTCGTCGTGACGAACGCTGACGTTGCCTGCCGCGCCACGATTGAGGCGCTCCGTGCCCATCGTTCGCGCCGTGGCCAGCACGGCGGTCTTGAGTTCGAGTTCGTTCATCGCTTTATCGTCGAAAGATCTGCCGCCGAAAAAACACCCTGCTCCGTAATGATGCCGGAGACCAGAGCGGCTGGCGTCACATCGAAGGCGGGATTCGCTACTGGCGTACCGCCACGGCTGACTTTTTCGCCGAACTCGGCCGCATCCCGCTCTTCGATCGGTATGTCGGCACCTTTCGGGCACGTGAAGTCTATGGTCGACACCGGGGCAGCGACGTAAAACGGAATACCGTGTTCGCGCGCCGCCAGCGCTTTGAGGTAGGTGCCGACCTTGTTGGCGGTGTCGCCATTGGCGGCGATGCGATCGGCACCGACGATGACCAAGTCGACCTTGCCTTGCATCATCAGCAAGCCGGCGGCATTGTCGGCGATCAGTGTGTGCGGAATGCCCGCCTGCGCCAGTTCCCAGGCGGTCAGCAGGCCCTGGTTGCGCGGCCGCGTTTCGGAGACCCAGACGTGCACGTCGACATTCGCCTCGTGCGCGGCGTAGATCGGGGCGATCGCCGTGCCGTGGGCGACCGTCGCCAGCCAGCCGGCGTTGCAGTGGGTCATCACCTGCGCCGGACGCCGCCGCGCGGCTTTCAGCAGCGGCAGTCCGTGTTGACCGATGGCGGCATTGGCCTGTGCATCCTCGCCTGCGATGGCACGGGCCTCCTGCCAGGCCGTAGCGACGCGCGTCGCCATGGCTGACTGTTGCAGGACCCTCTGCATACGCTCCAACGCCCAGTGCAAATTGACGGCAGTCGGCCGTGTCGCGGCCAGCACATCGATCGCTGTTTCCAGCGGAACGCCTTCGCGCAGCGCCAGGGCAACGCCGTAGGCAGCGGTGGCGCCGATCAGCGGTGCGCCGCGCACCTGCATGACGCGGATCGCCCGCGCAGCTTCATCGAGCGTGTGCAAACGAACGAATGCGGTTTCGAACGGAAGCCTGGTTTGATCGAGAATGACGACCGCATCGCCGTCTTCGGCGATGGTGCGCAAAGAACTATTCACCGCCAGGAACACCGGGGAAGGCTGGCAACCAACTAACTCGCATTTCCTGGTGCGCCTGGTAGTGGGCTTCTAGTTCAGCTTGCCGTGGCAGTGCTTGTATTTTTTGCCGCTGCCGCAGGGACAGGGATCGTTGCGGCCGACCTTGGGTGCCGTACGCTCGATCGGTCGCGCCTTGGCCGAATCGGCGGCGTCGCCCGCCGTTCCCAGCGCCTCGTCGTAGTCGGCGTGATGGTACTGCACGTTCTCGACCTGCGGCTTTTTCTGCTCGGCCTCCTCGATCTGCTGCTCGGAGCGGACCTCGACGGTCACCAGCAGTTTGGTGACTTCGTTGCGAACAAGCTGCAGCAAGCCTTCGAACAGCTCGAACGCCTCGCGCTTGTACTCCTGCTTCGGATTCTTCTGCGCGTAGCCGCGCAGATGGATGCCCTGACGCAAATGATCCAGCGCGGCCAGATGCTCGCGCCAGTGGATGTCGAGGCTTTGCAGCATCACGTTGCGCTCGAAGCCGGCCCACGCATCGGCGGGCACCAACGCCTTTTTCTCGGCATAGGTAGCGTCGGCAAACTCGACGATGCGCCTGAGGATGTCGTCGTCGGTGAGATCGGGTTCGGACTTCAGCCATTCACCGATCGGCAACTTGAGTTGCAAATCCGCGGCCAGCGCCGCTTCCAGACCGTCGATATCCCATTGCTCCTCGACGCTCTCGGCCGGAACGTAGATGCGGAAGGTGTCGTGCACCAGGCCCTGGCGCATGGCAGTAATGGTTTCGGAAATGTCCGCGGCGTCCAGCAGTTCGTTTCGCTGCTGGTAGATCACCTTGCGCTGGTCGTTGGCGACGTCGTCGTACTCGAGCAGCTGCTTGCGGATGTCGAAGTTGCGCTGCTCGACCTTGCGCTGTGCGGATTCGAGCTGGCGCGTCACCAGCGGATGCTCGATCGGCTCCCCATCGGGGAGCGAGACCAGCTTCGAGCTCATGATCGCCTTC
This sequence comes from Rhodocyclaceae bacterium, assembly GCA_050287865.1. Taxonomy (GTDB): domain Bacteria; phylum Pseudomonadota; class Gammaproteobacteria; order Burkholderiales; family Rhodocyclaceae; genus Fen-999. The sequence continues at coordinate 17,300 of JBNKCS010000006.1, forward strand.
AGGCGATCGCCGCCGAAGATCTTCATCAGCGGGTCTTCGGCCGAGAGGTAGAAGCGCGAGGAACCGGGATCGCCCTGGCGACCCGAGCGGCCGCGCAGCTGATTGTCGATACGCCGCGACTCGTGACGCTCGGAACCGATGATATGCAGACCGCCGGCCGCCAGCACCTTGTCGTGCAGCTTCTGCCAGTCGGCGCGCAATGCCGCCAGCTTCGCCTCGCGGTCGGCGGCAGGAATGCTCTCGTCGTCGCGGATCGCCGCAATCATCTTCTCAATACTGCCGCCGAGCACGATGTCCGTGCCGCGGCCGGCCATGTTGGTGGCGATCGTGATGACGCCGGGACTTCCGGCCTGAACGACGATCTCCGCCTCCTTGGCGTGTTGCTTGGCGTTCAGCACCTGATGCGGCAGCTTTTCCTTGTCGAGCAGGCCGGAGAGCAACTCGGAATTCTCGATCGACGTCGTGCCGACGAGCACCGGCTGGCCGCGCTCGTGGCAGGCCTTGATGTCGGCGATGATGGCCGCGTGCTTTTCGCGCTCGCTACGGAATATCTGGTCGTTCTCATCCCGGCGGATCATCGGCTGGTTGGTCGGGATGACCACGGTTTCCAGACTATAGATCTGGTGGAACTCGTAGGCTTCGGTGTCGGCCGTACCGGTCATGCCGGCAAGCTTGCCGTACATGCGGAAGTAGTTCTGGAAGGTGATCGAGGCCAGCGTCTGGTTCTCGGACTGGATGGGCACACCTTCCTTGGCCTCGACTGCCTGATGCAGGCCGTCGGACCAGCGCCGGCCGGCCATCAGTCGGCCCGTGAATTCGTCGACGATGACGACCTCGCCGTTCTGCACCACGTACTGCTGGTCGCGGTGGAACAGGTTGTGGGCGCGCAGGGCGGCATAGAGATGGTGCATGAGCAGGATGTTGGCCGGCTCGTAAAGGCTGGCGCCTTCCGGCAACAGTCCCATCTGCGTCAGTATGTTCTCGGCCTTTTCGTGCCCCTCTTCGGTGAGGAGTACCTGATGCGATTTGAGGTCGACGGTGTAGTCGCCGGTATCGACGTCCTGCTGTGTCTTGGCCGCTTCGCCCAAAGTCAGCAGTGGCGGTACGCTGTTCAGCTTGACGTAGAGGTCCGAGTGATCCTCGGCCTGGCCCGAGATGATCAATGGCGTACGGGCCTCGTCGATCAGGATCGAATCGACTTCGTCCACGATCGCGTATGCCAGTCCGCGTTGAACCCGCTCGGACGGCGAGTACACCATGTTGTCGCGCAGATAGTCGAAGCCGAATTCGTTGTTGGTACCGTAGGTGATGTCGGCCGCGTAGGCGGCCTGCTTCGCGTCGTGCGACATCTGCGACAGATTGACGCCGACAGTAAGCCCAAGGAACGTGTGCAGGCGGCCCATCCAGTCCGCGTCACGACTGGCCAGATAATCGTTGACGGTGATGATATGTACGCCCTTGCCGGTCAGAGCGTTGAGGTAGGACGGCAGCGTCGCCACCAGCGTCTTGCCCTCGCCGGTGCGCATCTCGGCGATCTTGTTGCCGTGCAGGACCATGCCACCGATCAGTTGCACGTCGAAGTGGCGCATGCCGAGGACACGTTTGCCAGCCTCACGAACGACCGCAAACGCCTCGGGCAGCAGATCGTCCAGCGTTTCGCCCTGGGCTAACCGGGCCTTGAACTCGTCTGTCTTGGCGCGCAACTGTTCGTCGCCAAGGGCCTGAATTTCAGGCTCAAGGGCGTTGATGCGGCGGACGGTCTGGAAATACTGCTTGATCAGCCGATCATTGCGGCTGCCGAATAGCTTCTTGAGAAGGCCAGAAATCATGGAATTTGGCGCCGTTGCGGAGCAAATGGCGCAGTCTAACATGTGGGGCTCATCGCCCCACCCGGTGCATCACCGCGCCCGCGCGCTCCTCTTGCGACTGCGCGCCTTGGCCGCTTCCAGGAAGTGGTTGGGGTTTTGCGCCGCATTGTGAATGCGGACTTCGAAGTGCAAGTGGGGTCCCGTGGATCGCCCGGTCGAGCCGACCTCCGCAATGACCTGCCCGCGCTTGACCAGTGCACCGGGCTGCACCAGAATCTTGGAGCAATGCGCGTAACGCGTTACCAAATCGTCACCGTGGTCGATGTCGACATAGTTGCCATACGCGAAGTGCTTTACGACGTTGATGACGACGCCGGCCGCGGCCGCCTTGATCGGCGTTCCGGTTTCAGCCGGAAAATCGACACCAGGATGGAAATCGGCTGAGCCGTTGAAAGGATCGAGCCTCCAGCCAAAAGAGGACGCGACCCATGTCGACTCGAGCGGAAGTGATGTCGGGAGTTTGCTTTTGCGAATGCGTTCGTCGAGCAACTGGCTTTCCAGTAGCGACATCGCATCGGTTTTCACCTCCAACTGACGGGACAGCGTATCGACGGCCTGCTGCAAATCATCCTGGGAAAGCGGAGTCGGCTGCTGCATCGGGCCACCGCGGCCATCCTTGGGCGCCGTAAGTGCCGGACCGAGTTCCTGACGCTTGATACCGGCAAGCCCCGCCAGACGCTCGCCCATGGAGTCAAGACGCATCATTTGGGCCTGCATTTCACCCAGTCGGACGGCCATGGCATTCAGGTTTTCGCGCACCCGCTCACGACTGGCCCGACTGTTCTCGGCAGTCGTCGCCGCAATCATTTCCTGCAGGAAAGGCATGCGAATCTCGGCAGCGTGGCGAACCGTCAAATAGGAAATCAACGAAGCCAGACCAAATACGACAATCAGCACGGCTCCAGCCATCAGGGCAATGCGCCGTCCCGTCAAAACAATCGTCTTCGCCGTTGCTAGCTTGTCGGAGACGAGAATAATATGCACGTCCCTGCTCCTTTCACCTGCGATCCCAAACCCTAGCACTCATGCCACAGCCTCGCGGCTACTCTCGCAGCCTGGACCACTACCTCGCGGCCGATCCCAGCCTCGCCCGTCTTTCCGCGCATGCGCGCAAACTATTGCGCTTACAGCGGGTCTTCGAATCCGTCACTCCACTTGCCCGTCAATCGCGCATCGCTAACTTTCGACAGGGAAAGATCGTTATCCATGCCGTTAACGGTGCTGCTGCTACCAAACTTAGACAATTAGAGCCTCGTTTGCTGGCAGCCTTCCAACACGCGGCCGGTGAGGTTACCGGAATCTCGGTACGCCTGCAACCCGCAACCGGCAGCGCCAATCAAGCGCGACGAGAATTACCCGCGCCGATTGGTCTCAATCAAAAGCGAGCACTAACTTCTCTTGCCAAAGGCCTACCGGAAGACTCTTCGTTGCGAGTCGCACTGCAAAATCTGATAGACCGCGCTAAATAACAATTACCCGCTCCAGAAACAACAACGCCAAAACGACCAACGCAAAAATCAACGCGTATTTCGCGATGCGCACCGAGAAACCCAGGTAGCGTTTCTCGCCGGAAATCAAGTAGGCAAAAATCCCTGCGCCGATGGCAATTGCCGTCAGGACACCGACAATGCGCAGAAGCAGCATCAGACGGCCTGGGGATACAGGTGGCGCACAGTCGTGGGTGCGTCTTCGGGACGGTTATAGGACGTCCATTCCCATGCCGTGGCATCGGCCAACAACTCCCGCAATAACCGATTGTTCAGGGAATGGCCGGATTTGTAAGCCGAAAAAGCACCCAGCAGTGGATGGCCGGCGAGGTAGAGATCACCGATGGCATCGAGCACCTTGTGACGGACGAATTCATCGCTCAGGCGCAACCCCTCCGCATTCAGGACGCGGTATTCGTCCATTACGATCGCATTTCCCATGCCGCCGCCGAGCGCAAGTCCTTGCGCGCGCAATGCCTCGACGTCCTGGGTGAACCCGAAGGTGCGCGCACGGGAAATGTCCCTGATATACGAGTCATCGGCGAAGTCCATGACCACCTTGGTTCCGGACTGGTCGACGGCCGGATGATTGAACAGAATGGAAAAGGTCAGGCGGAAACCGTCATAGGGCTCCAGACGTGCCCATTTGTCGCCGTCACTGACCTCGACGGTCTTGCGGATACGGATGAACTTCTTCGCCGCCTTCTGTTCGACGATCCCGGCGGACTGCAGCAAAAAAACGAACGGGCCTGCGGATCCGTCCATGATTGGAAGTTCGGCGGCATCGACATCCACGTACAAGTTATCGATACCGAGGCCGGCCAGCGCGGACATCAAGTGTTCCACCGTGCCGAGTTTGGCGCCGTCCCGCTCCAGGCAGGACGCCATGCGCGTGTCGCCAACCGCGTACGGGTTGGCCTTCAAGTCGACCGGCGGCTCAAGATCGATACGCCGGAACACGATGCCGGTGTCCGGAGCAGCCGGACGCAGCGCGACCGTTACCTTGTCGCCTGAATGGAGACCAACGCCGGTTGCGCGAATGATCGTCTTGAGTGTGCGTTGCTTGAGCATTTCGAAGTCCGCAGATTGCTGCGGAGCACAATGTTATACCAATTTACTGCGGCAAGCCGCCCAGGAAGGAGGCGATCTCCCCGAACGGCCCGCCGTTAACGCCTAGTCGGCCTGCTTGATCAAGAACGCCGGAATGTCGTAGCGATCCATACCGCTATCGACCATTGCCTTGACTGCAGCGTTCCGGGTGCTGCGGGCCGATGAGAACACGTCGGGCACGGCAACGCCGTCGTAGCCATCTTGTGTCGCAACAGCATCGCCGTATATGCGATCATCGGTTCCGGTACGCAGCCCGTAGCCTTCGACCCGCTCGAGACGGGGCTTGACGGCGACCTTGCCGCCCAGGCCCGTTGCGACGACGGTGACGCGTAACTGGTCTTCCATTCCGTCGTCGAAGACCGTTCCGAAGATGACGGTCGCTTCGTCATGAGTGTAGGTCTTGATCGTTGCCATCACGTCCTTGACCTCCCGCATGCCAAGTTCGCGACTGGCGGTAATGTTGACCAGGACGCCGCGAGCGCCTGACAGTTCGATACCCTCGAGCAGCGGACTCGCAACTGCCGCTTCGGCTGCCAGTCTGGCGCGGTCGACGCCCATCGCGGTGGCCGACCCCATCATGGCCTTGCCCATTTCGCCCATCACGGTACGCACGTCTTCGAAGTCGACGTTGACCAGCCCGGGTACGTTGATGATCTCCGCGATGCCCCCGACAGCGTTGCGCAAAACATTGTCGGCGGCGCGGAAAGCTTCCTGCATGCTGATGTCGTCGCCGAGAACCTCCATCAGCCTCTCGTTGAGGATGATGATCAGCGCATCGACGTATTGCTGCAGTTCGGCGAGACCCTCCTCGGCGAGACGCATGCGCTTGCCCTCGAACTCGAACGGCTTCGTCACGACAGCAACAGTCAGAATGTTCTTTTCGCGCGCCACCTCGGCAATCACGGGCGCGGCGCCGGTACCGGTTCCGCCCCCCATGCCTGCGGTAATAAACGCCATATGGGCACCTTCGAGCGCCTCGGCAATCTGTGCGCGTTCCTGATAAGCAAGATCGCGGGCCTTCTCCGGTTTGCCGCCCGCGCCCTGTCCCGGCCCGAGCTGCAGCTTGAGATCCGCCGACGACATGTTCAGCGCCTGCGCATCGGTATTGCAGCAGATGAACTCGACTCCCTGCACACCCTCGCTGATCATGTGCTCGACGGCATTGCCGCCCGCGCCACCGACGCCGATGACCTTGATGACGGTCCCGCCGGGATCCTTGTCTATGATTTCAAACATCGCTCGCCTCCTTGTTGTTGCAACTCAAAACAAAGTTTCAGTTCAGGCCAATGTGCATGGGCACGTTATGCCGTGACTAAAAATTCTTGCCAAACCAGGCCCGCATGCGGGCCAGCGTTTGCCGGAACGTCACCGGCCCCTGCACTTTCAAACCCCTCCGGCGCTGTGTCACACCTTCCATCAGCAAACCGACTGCCGTTGCATAGCGCGGGTTGCGCACGATGTCGCGCAAGCTGCCGTCGTAGCGAGGAAACCCCAGCTTGACGGTGTTGTGGAAAATCTCCTCGCCCAATTCCATCATGCCCGGCATGGTCGCCGAACCGCCGGTAACGACGACACCGGCTCTGAGCAGGCGTTCATAGCCGCTGCGCGCAAGTTCCTCCCGCACCATCTGATAGATCTGCTCGATCCGCGGCTGGATGAAGCCGGCAAGCGTCTGCCGGGAAAGTTGCGAAGCGGATCGATCGCCGACACCCGGCACCTCGATCATTTCCTCGGGATCCGCCAACTGCTGCAAAGCGACGCCATAACGGATCTTGATTTCTTCCGCGTCCGGAGTGGATGTTCGCAGCGCGATGCCGATATCCGAGGTGATCTGGTCTCCAGCAATCGGAATAACGGCCGTATGGCGGATCGCGCCCTGTGTAAAAACCGCAATGTCGGTGGTACCGCCGCCGATATCGACCAGACAGACGCCCACGTCCTTTTCGTCTTCCGTAAGCACAGCCATCCCGGACGCGAGAGGCTGCAACACGAGATCGACGACCTCCAGGCCACAGCGATGCACGCACTTGACGATGTTCTGTACAGCCGTCACAGCGCCGGTCACCAGGTGCACCTTGACTTCCAGGCGCTTGGCATCCATGCCTATCGGTTCCTTGACGCCATCCTGGCCATCGACGATGAACTCCTGCGGAATCGTGTGCAGGATCTGGTCGTCGGCGGAAATCGGTGTCGCATTGGCGGCTTCGATGGCACGAGCCACGTCGTACTCCGTAACCTCTCTCTCGCGCACGACCACCATGCCGTTGGAATCCTTGCTTTTGATGTGTGCGCCTGCAATGCCCGTGTAGACCTCCTTGACCTTGCAGCCCGACATCAGTTCGACTTCCTGGATCGCACGCGAGATGGCATCCACGGTCGCCTCGATGCTGACGACAACACCCTTCTTGATTCCCTTGTCCTTGGTTTCCTCAAACTGGTGGCTGCCGACGCCGAGCACAGACAACTGCCCCTCGGGATCGAGTTCCGCGGCAATCGCGACGATTTTCGACGTCCCGATGTCGAGCCCGACGATGAGGTCGTGTTTCGTTTCCTTGCTCATGATTCCATGTCCGACTGCTGTAGTCGCAATGCAAATCCGTTGGGGTAGCGCATATCAACCACTTTGGCGCGGGCCAGGTGTGTTTCGTCCAGAGCGGGGCCATACCACGCGACAAAACGTGCCATGCGCTCGGACAGGGTGTGTTTGGCCTCGTCGCGCCCCAGTTCGATCACCAAACCGTCGTCAAGCGTCACCTGCCACGCCTCGCGACTCGACAGGGCCAATACCGCCGGCGTGCGTTCAACCGCATTCAGCGCCTGTGAGAACTCAAGATAGCGGGTCAATATTCGGGCGGCCGTCCCTTCCGGACCGGAGAACGTCGGGAGGTCCCGGTCGCTCGCCGCGGCGAACACCTCGCCAAAGTTATTGACCAGGCGCGCCTCGCCGTCAGCCTGGCTCCAGCGTGCCACAGCCACGTGCTCCTCGATCTGCAGTTCCAGCGTATCCGGCCAGCGGCGACGAACTTCCACCTGACGTATCCAGGGCAGCTTCTCGAATACATTGCGTACATGGTTGAGATCAACCGTGAAAAAGTTGCCAATCAACGCAACGTGGGCCGCTTGCTCGATCTGGTTGCGGGTCACGTTATCGACCGCTCGTGCAACGACGACTTCACGTAACGGGAATATCGGCAATCGCTGGACGGAGGTCACTGTCGCCCACGCCAAACCGGCAACGCCGAAGACGATCAGGATGTCGGCGACAAGATTCATCAGCGCGGGCCGATCCCAGAAGCCGTCCTCGGCTGGCTCTGCGGTTTTGCGCCGGCGAACCCGCTTCGACTTAGCCATGGCGCGCCATCTCCAGCACCTTCACCACCAGTTGCTCGAAAGAAATGCCGGCCGCCCTGGCCGACATTGGCACCAGGGAATGGTCCGTCATTCCCGGCACGGTGTTCATCTCGAGAAAATAGGGCTGCCCCTTGGGATCCAGCATCAAATCGACACGAGCCCACCCCCGACAGCCGAGCACCTGGAAGGAACGCCGCACCAGTTCGGTCAGGCGATTTTCCTCGTCGGGAGAAAGGCCCGGACAAACGTAGCGCGTATCGTCGGCGAAGTATTTCGCGTCGTAGTCGTAGAACTCGTGCGGCGTTTCGATGCGAATGGAAGGCAGCACCTCGGTCCCGAGTATCGGAAACTGCACTTCGGCGCCGTCGATGAAACGCTCCGCGAGTACCAGATCGTCGTACTTTGCCGCTTCATGGAAGGCTGCGCGCAAGTCGTTTGCCGATTTCACCTTGGAAATGCCGATACTCGATCCTTCGTTGGCTGGCTTGACGAAGATGGGCAGTTGCAGGCGCTTCACCACTTCGTCCCAATCGCTGCCGGCAGTCAGCACCACACACTCCGGCACGGGTATGCCCGCTGCCTGCCATAGCAATTTGCTGCGCCATTTGTCCATGGCCAACGCCGACGCCAGCACGCCACTGCCGGTATATGGGATACCCATAAGATCGAGCGCGCCCTGCAAACTGCCGTCTTCGCCTCCCCGACCGTGCAGGGCAATGAACACCCGTGCGTAGCCGTCTTCCTTCAGGGCTGCCAGCGGCCGCTCGGCGGGATCGAAAGGATGGGCATCGACACCGGCGCGGCTCAACGCTGCCAGCACGGCATTGCCGCTTTTCAGCGAGATATCGCGTTCAGCGGAGCTGCCGCCGAACATCACCGCCACCTTGCCCAAATCGCCGCCGCTCACCCTGACTCTCCTACGATCCGCACTTCGCGCACCAGTTCAACGCCGAACCGGCGACGCACCTCGACCTGAATTCGGCCGATTAGGCTTTCTATCGCAGTTGCGCTTGCCACGCCGGCTGGATTAACGACGAAATTGGCATGCTTTTCGGAAACCCGCGCACCGCCCTCGCATGCGCCCTTCATGCCAGCCGCATCGATCAGCCGCGCGGCATGGTCGCCCGGCGGGTTGCGAAACACGGAACCCGCATTGGGTAAATCGAGCGGCTGACTGGCAAGCCGCTTTTCGAGCAAATGGGCAATCTCCGCTCTCGCCGCCGCCGCATCGCCGCTAGTCAGCCTCAGCCATGCGGCGGCGAATATTTCGTCCGTCGTGGACTTCAGTCCGACATGCCGATAGCCGACGGCAAAGTCGTCGCGCGTACGCGTAATCAGTTCCCCGCGACGATTCAGCATCTGCACGCGCTCGACCAGCGGCCAGGTTTCGCCGCCATAACAACCCGCGTTCATCGCCAGCGCACCGCCGAAAGTGCCGGGAATCCCGGCCAGAAATTCCGCGCCGACCAGATTCAGGTTGGCGGTAAAGCGGGCCACTTTAGGGCTGGCGACTCCGGCTTCGACATAGATCGAACCGTCCGGCTCCTGGCGCAGGACATTGAGCGCGCCATGGGTGAGCACCACCGTGCCGTCGAAGCCGCCGTCGCGCACCAGCAGGTTGCTGCCCAGACCGACCGCGAGCAGCGGCTCATCAGGACGCAACCGGCGCAAGAACTCGACGAGATCGTCAAGGTCGGCGGGAAAATAGGCGCGCGCAACCGATCCGCCGGCACGCCAGGACACATGCCCGGCCATCGGCTCGTTCTCGCGCAATTCGCCTCGCAACTCAGGCATGGGCAACTTTTCCCGGTACCGCGCCGATGGAACCGGCACCCATGGTGATGACGACATCGCCTGCCTGTGCGGCCGACAGGATGGCTTCCGGCATGGCGGCGACGTCCTCGACGAACACCGGCTCGACCTTGCCGGCAACGCGGATGGCGCGCGCCAGCGTGCGGCCGTCGGCGGCAACGATGGGAGCTTCGCCCGCAGCATAGACTTCGGAGAGCAGCAGGGCATCGGCCCCCGACAGCACTTTCACGAAATCCTCGAAGCAGTCACGGGTACGCGTGTAGCGGTGCGGCTGGAAAGCGAGCACGACGCGTCGGCCCGGAAAGGCGCCACGAGCGGCAGCCAGAGTCGCCGCCATTTCGACCGGATGGTGGCCATAATCGTCGATCAGGGTAAAAGTGCCGCCCTCGGTGCCATCCTCCTTGCGCAGCGGAATTTCACCGTAGTGCTGGAAACGCCGGCCGACGCCCTTGAAATCGTGCAGCGCCTTGACGATCGCCGCGTCGGCAACGCCGACCTCGGACGCGACAGCGATGGTCGCCAGCGCGTTGAGCACGCTATGCATGCCCGGCAGATTCAGCGTGACGTCCATGCGGCTGACGCCGCCATTCTTGCGCACGCAGGTAAAGCGCATGCGGCCCCCCTCGGCAACAACGTTCTCGGCGCGAAAGTTGGCTTCGGGATCGAGACCATAAGTGACCACCTGTTTGGTGACGCGCGGCAGAATCTCGCGCACGTTCGCATCGTCGAGGCAGAGCACCGCCACGCCATAGAACGGCAACCGGTTGAGAAAGTCCACGAAGGCCTGCTTGAGCCGGCCAAAGTCCTGGCCGTAGGTCTCCATGTGATCGGCGTCGATATTGGTGACCACCGAAACGACGGGCGACAGGAACAGGAAGGATGCATCCGACTCGTCGGCCTCGGCGACCAGAAACTCACCCTGGCCGAGGCGGGCGTTGACCCCCGCCGAATTCAGTCGCCCGCCGATCACGAACGTCGGGTCCAGTCCGCCTTCGGCGAGGCAACTGGCCACGAGACTGGTCGTCGTCGTCTTGCCGTGCGTCCCGGCGATGGCAATGCCCTGCTGAAAGCGCATCAGTTCGGCCAGCATCTGTGCGCGCGGCACGATCGGCACGTGGCGTTCGCGCGCCGCCAGCACTTCCGGATTGTCCGGCTTGACGGCGGTGGAAACCACTACCGCATCGGCGGCCTTCACGTTTCCGGCCGCGTGGCCGAGTGTGACCCGAACGCCGAGATCGGCCAACCGACGCGTTGTGGCGCTTTCGGCCAAATCCGATCCGGACACTTCGAATCCCTGATTGGCCAGCACCTCGGCGATGCCGCTCATGCCCGCTCCCCCGATGCCGACGAAGTGGACGCGCTTGACCTTATGTTTCATGTTGTTCTCACTTGGCTATGTCGACGCATGTCTGGGCGACAACCTCGGTCGCTTCCGGCCGGGCGAGCGAACGCGCCTTTTCGGCCATTTGCAGCAGTTGCCCGCGGGAAAGATGGCGCAGTTCCGCGAGTCCCTCCGGCGTCATGTCGCTTTGCGGCAGCAACATCGCCGCGCCCGTCGAGCAAAGGAAGCGGGCGTTAACGGTCTGGTGGTCATCGACCGCGTGCGGGAAGGGGACCAGCACACTGGCCACCCCGGCCGCCGCGAGCTCCGAGACCGTGAGCGCCCCTGCCCGACAGATCACCAGATCCGCCCACTCATAGGCGCCCGCCATCTCGTCGATGAACGGGACAAGCTGGGCTTTCACGCCTTCCCGCGCGTAGGCCACGGCCAGCGCTTGGATGTGCTTTTCACCTGCCTGATGGACGACCACCGGCTGTTCCCCGGCGGCAATCAGGCCCAGCGCCTGCGGCATTGTTTCGTTCAGCGCTGCCGCGCCCAGGCTGCCGCCGATCACCAGAACGTTGAGAGGGCCGGAACGGGTTGGATATCGTTCCGCCGGCGGCGGCAGGGCGGCAATTTCCGGACGGACGGGGTTACCGACCCAGCTGCCCTTGCGGAATACGCCCGGGAACCCTGTCAGGACGCGATCGGCCACGATGGCGAGCACCCGGTTTGCCAGACCGGCCACGGAATTCTGTTCGTGCAGCACCAGCGGCACACCCGCCGCCACCGCCATCATGCCGCCGGGGAACGTGATGTAGCCCCCCATGCCCAGCACGACGCTCGGCTGGATGCGCTTGATTTCCCGCCGCGCCTCGGCAAACGCACGCAGCAGGTTCAGCGGCAGCAACAGCTTGCGCAGGATACCCTTGCCGCGCAGCGCGGCGAACCTGACCCAGGCAGTTTCGTAACCTCGCGCGGGCACCAGCTTTGCCTCCATGCCGTCGGGATTGCCCATCCAGACGACACGCCAGCCAAGCGACTTCAGGCGGTCGGCCACGGCCAGTCCCGGCATGATGTGCCCGCCCGTGCCGCCTGCCATGATCAGGATAGTTTTGCTCATGCCGACTGCCCCCGCATAAGTCGCCGATTCTCATAGTCGACGCGCATCAGGATCGCCAGCGCCACGCAGTTGGTGACGATTCCCGATCCGCCGAAACTCATCAACGGCAGCGTCAGCCCTTTGGTCGGCAGGAGTCCCATATTGACCCCCATGTTGATGAAGGCCTGGAAGCCAATCCAGATGCCGACGCCCTGCGCCACCAGGCCGCTATAGACCCGATCCAGCATCAGGGCCTGACGACCGATAACGAATGCGCGCTGCACCAGCAAGCCGAACAGGACCACCACGGCCAGCACGCCGAAGAGGCCCAGTTCTTCGGCGATCACGGCGAGCAGGAAGTCGGTGTGCGCTTCGGGCAGGTAGAAGAGCTTTTCGACGCTGGCGCCAAGGCCGACGCCGGTCCACTCGCCGCGGCCGAAAGCGATCAAGGCGTGGGAAAGCTGGTACCCCTTGCCGAGCGAATCCTGCCATGGGTCCATGAAACCGAGGATGCGCTGCCGCCGGTATTCGGAGAACGTGATCAGCAGCGTGAAGCCGATGGCCGCAATCAGCGCCAGCAGGGAGAACAGCCGGATGTTGATGCCGCCCAGGAAGAGGATGCCAAAGGCGATGGCGACGACGACGACGAAGGCACCGAAGTCCGGCTCGCGCAGCAGCAGGAAACCGACCAGCAGGATTACGGCCGCCATCGGCAGAAAACCGTGGCGGAAGCTGCCCATGGCGTCCAGCTTGCGCGTGGTGTAGTCGGCCGCATAGAGAACCGCGAATAGTTTCATGGCCTCCGAGGGCTGGAAGCCAACCGGTCCAAGCGGCAACCAGCGCTGGGCACCATTGACCGTGCGGCCGACATGCGGGATCAGCACCAGCACCAACAGGGCGACGCCGGCCAGGAACATGTAGGGCGCCATGTCCTGCCAGAAGCGCAATGGCACCTGAAAGGCGACCACGCCGAAGACGAGGCCGATCATCAGGAAGATCGTATGACGAACCAGAAAGTACTCGGGCTGATGGCCGGTGAACTTGCTGCCCTCGGCCAGGGCGATCGAAGACGAGTACACCATCACCAGACCGAGCAGCAGCAGGAACAAGGCCGGCCAGAGCAGTAGCGGATCCAGTTCAGCGGGTGCCGCACCGGACCGGCGCGAAGTAAAGACGGCGGCGGTCATGCGCCGGACTCCAGGCGGTGCACCGCACTGACGAAGACCTGGGCGCGATGCTCGTAGTTGCGGAACATGTCGAAGCTGGCGCACGCCGGCGACAACAGAACCGCGTCGCCGTGGCGTGCCGCCACGGCTGACTTTTCCACCGCCGCCGGAAGGTCGAGCGCCATCTCGACCGGCACGCCGCAGCCGGCGATCGCCTCGCCGATCAGCGGCCCGTCGCGGCCGATCAGGATGGCGGCGCGCGCATGTTCGGCCACCGCCTGCTTGAGCGGCGAGAAATCCTGGCCCTTGCCGTCGCCCCCGAGGATGATCACCACCTTGCGGCCCATGCCCTTCAACGCTGCGACCGCCGCGCCGACATTGGTACCCTTCGAATCGTCGTAGTAGGCAACGCCATCGATCTCGGCGACGCGCTCGACACGATGCGGCAGACCACGGAACCGGCGCAGATCGGGCAGGCGGGCAACCGGATCGAGGCCGATTGCCGTGATCAGCGCCAGTGCCGCCATCGCGTTGGCGGCATTGTGCAGGCCCGCCAATCCTGATGACTGCAGTTCGCCAGCGGAGATCAGGAACTGGTCGCCGCGCACGATCCAGGGTTCGCCCCGATTCATGCGCAGGCCGAAATCGAGCTCGCTGCCGGGCGCATCCAGTCCGAAGCTGATTGTCGTGCGCCCGGGAATCGCCATGCGCTTGACGCGCGCATCGTTCCGGTTGAGCACCTGGACGCCGTTGCCGAAAAATATCCGCGACTTCGCGGAAGCATAGTCGTCGAGGTCGATATAGCGGTCGAGATGGTCGTCGCTGACGTTGAGTACCGTCGCCGCATCGGCGTTCAGCGATTCCAGCGTTTCGAGCTGGAAACTCGACAGTTCCAGCACCCAGATCTCCGGCAGCTTGTCTTCGTCCTGGCAGGCCATCAGCGCCGTCAGCGCCGCCGGTGAAATGTTGCCCGCGACGCCGGTGACACGGCCCGCAGCGCGGCACAGGTGGCCGGTGAGCGACGCGGTCGTCGTCTTGCCGTTGGTACCGGTAATGGCGATGACCTGGGCGTCCCGACGCGCACCAAGTGTCTCCAGCCCCCGGGCGAACAACTCGATCTCGCCGACAACGGGCATGCCCAGCGCGCGTGCGTGGATCACCGCCATGGTCCCTGCCGACAGGCCCGGCGACAGCGCCAGCAAGTCGACGTCCGAGAGGAGCTGCTTGTCGAAGCCCTCGTTCATCGACCCCGTATAGAACTCCGCTGCGGGTACGGACGCGCGCAACTCGGCGAGCGACGGCGGATCGACCCGCGTATCAAGCACGCGCACCGCGGCGCCCTGGCGATCGCACCAACGCGCCACTGCCAGCCCCGATTCGCCGAGGCCGAGTACCAGAATACGTTTGCCGAACAATTCCATCAGCGAATTTTCAACGTCGACAGTCCGAACAACACGAGCAGGATGGTGATGATCCAGAAGCGCACCACGACCTGCGTTTCCTTCCAGCCGCTCTTCTCGAAGTGATGATGCAGCGGTGCCATGAGAAAGATGCGCCGGCCCTCGCCGTAGCGCATCTTCGTGTACTTGAACCAGCCGACCTGCATCATGATCGACACGGTCTCGGCGACGAACACGCCGCCCATGATGAAGAGCACTATTTCCTGCCGGACGATGACGGCGACCGTGCCGAGCGCGGCGCCGAGCGCCAGCGCGCCGACATCGCCCATGAAGACCTCGGCCGGATAGGCGTTGAACCAGAGGAAGCCCAGGCCCGCGCCCGCCATGGCGGCGCAAAACACCGTCAACTCGCCGGCTCCCGGAATGTAGGGAATCAACAGGTACTTCGAAAACACGGCATGGCCGGTCACGTAGGCGAACAGGCCCAGCGCGGCGCCCACCATCACGGTCGGCATGATCGCCAGCCCGTCGAGACCATCGGTGAAGTTGACCGCGTTGCTGGTGCCGACGATCACCAGATAGGTCAGCACGATGAAGCCAAAGATGCCGACCGGGTAGGAAACCTCCTTGAAGAACGGCACGATCAGGTTGACCTTGGACGGCAGGTCGAGCGTGAACCCGCTGCCGACCCAGTTCAGGAACAGTTCGATCACCTGCTGGTTGTTCGACGCCGAAATCGAGAAGGCGATGTAGACGGCGGCGACGATGCCGATGACCGACTGCCAGAAGAACTTGGCCTTGGCCGACAGCCCGTCCGGATTCCGATAGACCACCTTCCGCCAGTCGTCCACCCAGCCGACGGCGCCGTAGCCCAACGTCACGATCAAGACGATCCAGATGAAGCGGTTGCTGAGGTCGGCCCACAACAAGGTCGAGACGCCGAGAGAGACCAGGATCAGCGCGCCGCCCATGGTCGGCGTGCCGGCCTTGACGAGGTGCGTCTGCGGCCCGTTGTCCCGCACCGACTGGCCGATCTTTCTCGCCGCCAGCCAGCGGATCAACGCCGGACCGAAAACGAAGGAAATGGTCAGCGCGGTCATGGTCGCCAGCACCGCCCGCAGCGTGATGTAGGTAAAGACATTGAAGGCGCGAATGTCCTGCGCCAGCCATTGGGCCAGATCAAGCAGCATTCTGTTTCTCCGTAACCGCTTCCACGACGCGCTCCATGCGCATGAAGCGCGAGCCCTTGACCAGCACCGCCACGTCGGGACCGAGTTCGGCCTTGAGCGCGGCGGAAAGTTCCTCCAGCGTGCGGCAATGCATCGCGCCGCCGCCGAAATTATGGGCCGCGGCTACCGACAGCTCCCCCAGCGCGAACAGGCGATCGATGCCGCGACTCTTGGCGTAACCGCCGATCTCGTCGTGCAGTTGCCCGGCCGCCTCGCCGGTCTCGCCCATATCGCCCATGACTAAGATGCGCCGCCCCGGCAAACCGGCCAGTACGTCGATGGCCGCGCGCATCGAATCCGGGTTGGCGTTGTAGGTGTCGTCGATGAGCAGTGCGCCGTTGCGGCCGGCACGACGTTGCAGACGTCCCTTGACACCGCCGAAGCGAGACAGGGCTTCCGCGACCGTGCCGAGGCTGGCGCCGACGGAAAGGCAGGCCGCGGCGGCGGCCAGTGCGTTCATCGCGTTGTGCCGGCCCGGGACCAGGAGGTCGAACTCGACACTGCCCTGCGGCGCGGTGAGCACGATCTCGCTAATGAAGCCGCGCGTCCTGGCGGTCGCCCGCACGTCGGCCGCGGCGTCCATGCCGAAGCTGACGATGCTCTTGCCCGCTGCCAATTGGCGCCACAGGTCGGCGTGCGGATCGTCGGCATTGATGACGGCGATGCCGTCGTCGGACAGTCCTTCGAAGATCTCGCCCTTGGCCCGCGCCACGTCGGCGAGCGAGCCGAGGCCGGACAAATGCGCGCGCTGGGCGTTGTTGATGAGGGCAACGCTCGGCCGCGCCAGGCGCGTGAGGTAGGCGATCTCGCCCGGATGGTTCATGCCCATCTCGATCACGGCAGCCCGGTGTCCGGCCGACAGCCGCAGCAGCATCAGCGGCAGCCCGATGTCGTTGTTGAGGTTGCCGGTCGTCGCCAGCACCACCTCGACCGGATCGAGGTCGTCACGGCGCTCGTGTTCGCGCATGATCGCGGCGCACATTTCCTTGACGGTCGTCTTGCCGTTGCTGCCGGTAATGCCGATCAGCGGCAGATCGAACTGGCGCCGCCAATGCCCGCCGAGGCCACCCAGCGCCAGGCGGGTGTCCGCCACATGGACCAGCGGCAGCCCTTCGCCGTGCTGCATCGCCCAGCCGTGTTCGACCAATGCTGCCGCGGCTCCGCGCGCCAGTACGTCGCGCACGTAGTCATGACCATCGAAACGGTCGCCCTTCAAGGCGACGAACAACTCGCCAGTCGCAATCGAGCGCGAGTCGGTCGATACGCCGGTAAAGAAATGGCCTTCGGCGCTGGCGGTGCCGCCGGTCGCCTGGGCGGCTTCGTAGAGGTCCATCATCGGCGCGACTCCAGCGCGGCGCGCGCGTGGTCGATATCGGAAAACGGATGGCGCACGCCGGCGACTTCCTGATAGCGCTCGTGCCCCTTGCCGGCCAGCAGAATCACGTCGCGGGCATCCGCCGCTTCGATCGCGATCTCGATGGCGCGGGCGCGGTCCGGTTCGATCTCCGGCTTTGCCTGCATGCCGACGGCAATGTCGGCAAGAATCGCTGCCGGATCCTCGTCGCGCGGATTATCGCTGGTCAGCAAAATCCGGTCGGCCAGCCGCTCGGCGACAGCGCCCATCATGGGCCGTTTGCCGGGATCGCGCTCGCCGCCGCAGCCGAACACGCAGGCGAGTTTGCCGCCGCGCGCCGCTGCCGTTTCGCGCAGGGAACCCAGCGCCTTCTCCAGGGCATCCGGCGTGTGGGCATAGTCGATCACCACCAGCGGCGCATCCTCGCCGCCGACGGCCTGCATGCGGCCGGGCGGAAAAGTCAGCCGTGGCAGTGCGCCACCGATGTCGGCCAGCGTTTCGTCGCCGGCCAGCAGCGCGCCGATCACGGCCAGCAGGTTCGAAGCGTTGAAGCGGCCGACGACCGGCGCCTCGATGCGTACGCCATTCAGCGTGAAGGCAATGCCCGCCGCGGTCATCGTCAGGTCCTGTGCGGCCAGCGTCTCGCCACGGCTGACTTTTCCGGTCAGCGTATAGCCGATGGTCCGCACGCGACCGGTGAGCCTGGCGTCGAGTTGTTCGCCGAACGGATCGTCGAGATTCACCACCGCAGCGCCGAGCCCCGGCCAGTCGAACAGCTTCGCCTTGGCGGCGCCGTAGGCTTCCATGCTGCCGTGATATTCGAGATGGTCGCGCGTCAGGTTCGTAAAGACGGCGACGTCGAGACTGGCGCCCGCAACGCGGTTCTGGTCGAGGCCGATGGACGACACCTCCATCGCGCAGGCAACCGCGCCGTGCTCGACGAAGCCGGCCAGCAGGCGATGCAGCGTGATCGCGTCGGGCGTCGTGTTGGCGCTTTCCGCGAGCTTGTTGGGGAAGCCGTTGCCCAGCGTGCCGATCACCGCGCACGGACAATCGAACAGGTTCATCGCCTGCGCGATCCACTGCGATACCGAGGTCTTGCCGTTCGTCCCGGTGATACCGGCCATCCACAGTTGCTCCGAAGGGCGACCATAGACGAGATGCGCAATTTCGCCGGAAAGCGCCGCCAGACCGGGAACGGCAATCGCCGGAACCGCGAAGTCGATCTCTATGCCGGGCTCGTACAGCACGGCGGCGGCACCACTCCGAACGGCGTCGCCGATGTAGTTCCGGCCATCGCTGCGATAGCCCGGCATGGCGACAAATACGTCGCCCGGCCGCACGGCGCGCGAGTCGGCGCAAAGGCCGGTAACCGGGATGCCGCGCGCTGCAAGTTCGGCCAGGATCGCCATGGGCGTCACACTCCCTCCTTCACCGCCTCGGCCATGATCAACGGCCTGAGCGGCAGATCCTGCGGCACGCCGAGAGCGCGCAGCGCACCGGACATGATCTCGGCGAATGCGGGCGCCGCCACTTCGCCACCGTAATACTGCTTCCCGGACGGCTCGTCGACCATGACCGCGACGATCAGGCGAGGGTCAGACGCGGGCGCGAAGCCGATGAAGGAGGCGATGTACTTTTCCGTGTAGTTGCCCCCATCGAGCTTGCGTGCGGTTCCGGTCTTGCCGGCCACCCGGTAGCCGGGAATTTGCGCCCTGGGTGCGGTGCCGCCCGGCTGTACCGCCATCTCCAGCATGGTGCGCACCTCGTGAACCGTCGGCGCGGAGAACACCCGGGTGCCCATGACGGGCGGCACATCCACACGCGTCAGCGAAACCGGAATCAAATCGCCATCACGAGCAAATGCGAGGTAGGCATGCGCCAACTGCATCAGCGTCACAGAAATGCCGTGGCCGTAGGCCATGGTCGCCTGCTCGATCGGCCGCCAGGTCTTGGCCGGCCGCAGCCGCCCACCCACTTCGCCGGGAAAGCCGAGCTTGAGCGGCGCACCGAAGCCGAGCTCGTCGAACATCTGCCACATTTCTTTGGGCGCAAAGGTCAAGGCCACTTTGGCAGCGCCGACGTTCGACGATTTCTGGACGACCTGGGCCAGCGTCAGTACATCATGCTTGTGGGCGTCGTGGATGGTTGCCGAACCGATCTTCAACCATCCCGGCGAGGTGTCGATCGGCGTATTGAAGTGGAACCTGCCCTTTTCCAGAGCCAGCGCGGCGGTAAACGGCTTGAAGGTGGAACCGGGCTCGAAGGTGTCGGTGAAGACGCGATTGCGCAGTTGCGCGCCGACCAATCGCCCGCGGTTGTTCGGGTTGTAGGTCGGCATGTTGGCCAGGGCGAGAATCTCGCCGGTCTTGACATCCAGCACCACGACGCCGCCCGCCTTGGCCTTGTGCTCGAACACGGCCTTGCGCAACTGGCTGTAGGCGAGATACTGGATTTTGGCGTCGAGCGCCAGCGTGACGTCCCGGCCCTCCTGCGGGGCGTGGATCGACTCGACGTCCTCGACGATCTCGCCCCGACGGTCCTTGATGACGCGGCGGCTGCCGGGCTTGCCGTTCAGCAGGTCGTTCATCGCCAGCTCGACGCCTTCCTGACCCGTGTCGTCGACGCCGGTGAAACCGAGGACGTGAGCTGTCGCGTCGCCCGATGGGTAATAGCGGCGATACTCGCGCTGATCATGGATGCCCGGCAGGCCCAGGGCCGCGATCTTGTCGGCGACGTCAGGCGGAATCTGCCGCTTGAGGAAGACGAAGTCCTTCTCGGAAGCGAGTTTGCGGTTGATATCGCGCACATTCATTTCCAGCAGTTTCGCGAGTTGTCGCGACTGCGCGGGCGACAGCCGCGCGTCTTCCGGAATCGCCCAGATCGCCTTGACCGGCGTCGAGATCGCCAGCACGTCACCGTATCGATCAAGGATGCGCCCGCGGGTGGCGGAAATTTCAAGCACGCGCTCGTAGCGGTCCTCCCCTTTCTTCTGCAGAAAGTCGGTCTCGAGCACCTGCAAGTGGAAAGAGCGACCCGCCAGCACGACAAAGCTGGCCAGCAGCGTCAGCACGACGAAGCGCGAACGGCCGGGCGAGAGGCGCTGAATGAGGATGGGGCTGCGGGCGAACTTCACCTTGGCGCCTCCAGCGAAACGATCTGTGCGGGTGTCGGCACGCGCATGCCCAGCTTCTGGCGGGCGATCTTTTCGATACGCGCGTGGTTGGCCCAGGTGCTCTGTTCGAGCTGCAACTGTCCCCATTCGACATCGAGTTCGCGCATGCGGGTCTGCTCGCGCTCATATTCGGCGACGAGCTTGCGCGCGCGGTTGTTCGCCGACACGACGCTCAAGGCGCACATCACGGCGACCCACAGCAGGAGGAGATTGATGCGCAGCATGGCGTCACCGCCGTTCGGCGACGCGCATGACGGCGCTGCGCGCGCGCGGATTGGCGTCGATCTCCGCTTCGGAGGCCTGAACAGGCTTGCCGATCAGCCGCAATTTCGGTTCCGGAAGCTCGGCGGCGCGCACCGGCAGCCGGCTGGGCAACTTCGGCGGCTGGCTCTCGTCGCGCAGGAAACGCTTGACGATGCGATCTTCCAAAGAGTGGAAACTGATCACGACCATCCTTCCTCCGGGAGCCAGACGCGCCGCGCACTGCGGCAGGACTAGCGACAGCTCCTCAAGCTCCCGATTGACGTGAATCCGTAGAGCCTGAAAGCTGCGCGTCGCCGGGTGCTGGCCCGGTTCACGCGTCCGCACGGCTTTTTCCACGAGCGCGGCAAGTTGCCCTGTGCTTGTAATACCGAATTGGCCCCGAGCAGCAACAACCGCCTTTGCAATCGCATGAGCAAACCGTTCTTCCCCATAATCCCTGATCACCTTTTCGATTTCGCGTTGTTCGGCCCGGGCCAGGAATTCGGCCGCGGTCTCCCCTTCACTCGTGTCCATGCGCATGTCCAGCGGCGCATCGAAACGAAAGCTCATGCCCCGTTCGGGCGTATCCAGTTGCGGCGAAGACACCCCGATGTCCAGCAACACCCCGTCCACCGGCCCGACGCCCAACCCATCCAGCACTTCGTCGAAACGGCCGAAAGCCGCGTGTACCAGCGTGAAGCGCGGGTCGGCCATCGCCTGGCCCGCCGCCACCGCTGCCGGATCGCGGTCCAATGCGATCAGGCGTCCATTCGGCCCCAGCCGTGCCAGGATCTCCCGGCTGTGGCCGCCACGACCGAAAGTCGCGTCGACATACGTGCCGTCCGGTCTGATCGCCAGCGCTTCGACTGCTTCCTCAAGCAATACGCTGACGTGTGAGCCAGCGCTCACAGCGCCAGGTTTTCCATGCCGGGCGGCAACAGCTTGTCGCCCAGCGCGAAGATTTCCTCCTGTTGCTGCTTCCATCCGGCATCGGACCAAAGCTCGAAATGGCTGCCCTGCCCAACCAGCCAGATGTCCTTTTCCAGGCCCGCGTACTGGCGCAACTCGGGCGCCACCAGCACGCGCCCGGCGGCATCCATTTCCAGTTCGACGGCGAAGCCCACCAGCAATCGCCGCAGCTTGGCGGACTGGGATTCAAGGGCGGGTGAAGCGAGGATGCGGGCGCGGATCGGCTCCCAATCGGGCGCCGGATAGAGGAGCAGGCAGCGGTGTGGATGGGCGGTCAACACCAATCGGCCTTCCGCCGCCCTGGCCAGCGCATCGCGATGCCGCGCAGGAACCGCCATGCGTCCCTTCGCATCCAGGCTCAGCGATGTCGCCCCTTGAAACATCCGTTCCCCTCAAAGTGAGGTCGCAATGAACACGATTGTCCACTTTCTCCCACTTCTCCCCACTCTAGGGAACAACAGTTCGCCGGTCAAGAGGAAAATTGCAATTTGTTCTGGCCCGACAATGACTTACCGCAGATTTTGAGACAAAAGTCTCGAATATTTCACTAATAAAATCAATAGGGATAGATCACTGTCTGAAAGTGAACTATCAAGATCATGGCATGCGGGACGGAAGACCTGTTGGACAAGTACCCTTCCGGCGATGCAGAAAGGTGTGGGGCACTGCCCCATCCCTCGCGTTGCTCGGGACCGCCATTTCGTGGCGTCCTGGTCCCTTCGGGCTGGTCAGCCGTAGTGGCAAACCAACAGGCGCGGAGTAAACCATCGCCAAACGGGGAGCCGCGCGCCCAAGTGTTCGCCGGGGGCGGCCTCGTATTTGTCAGTCAAGGGTGTTGCGCCAGACGCGAAGCATGCGTTGAACATGCTCCGGCCTGACGGCTAGTGGTCGACCAACGTCTTCGACGTGTGTCGCCCGTCACGAGTTGCTCAGTAGCTGCTGCGAGCCCCGCGGGAACTGCTTGCACCGCGACGACCGCCGCCCTGCCCGGCGCGCTGCGGCTGGCGCGGGCTGGACGGCTTCGGCGCGGCGTGCCGCGACGGCTGACTTTTGCGGGCGCCGTGCGACGGCTTGGCGTCGCGGCCACCGTTGGCACCACGGGGCTTCTGGATCGGTTCCGGCTTGATGCGCGGATCGGGTTCGAAGCCGGCGACGGACTTCTTCTCGATATCCTTCTTCAGCAGGCGCTCGATGTCGCGCAGCAACTTGTGTTCATCGACGCAGACCAGCGAGACGGCCTGGCCCGAGGAACC